>NZ_PVZF01000004.1:0-300000 GCF_003002055.1 Kineococcus rhizosphaerae | reverse complement strand
GCCTACCTGCGCCGGCAGTTCCGGACCCTGGCCTGGTTCGCCGTCGCCGTCCTGATCCTGCTGCTGGCGCTGCCCGCGGACGGCTGGGACCTGCGCGCGGCGCGCAGCGTCGCCTTCGTCGTCGGGGCCGGATTCTCCTCCGCCATCGGCTACCTGGGGATGTCGCTGGCCGTGCGCGCGAACGTGCGCGTCGCCGCGGCCGCGCGCAACGCCTCCGGCGGGCGCGAGGAGGGCATGCGGATCGCGTTCCGCACCGGCGGCGTCGTCGGCATGACCACCGTGGGCCTCGGTCTGCTCGGGGCCTCCGTCGCGGTCCTCGCCTTCGGCCCCGACGCCCCCACGGTCCTGGAGGGTTTCGGTTTCGGCGCGGCGCTGCTGGCCATGTTCATGCGCGTGGGCGGCGGCATCTTCACCAAGGCCGCCGACGTCGGGGCCGACCTCGTCGGCAAGATCGAGCAGGGCATCCCCGAGGACGACCCGCGCAACCCCGCCACGATCGCCGACAACGTGGGCGACAACGTGGGCGACTGCGCCGGGATGGCGGCCGACCTGTTCGAGTCCTACGCCGTGACGATCGTCGCGGCCGTCATCCTCGGCAGCGCCGCCATCGGGGAGGACGGCCTGGTCCTGCCGTTGCTGGTCCCCGCGATCGGGGCGATCACCGCGGCCCTGGGGGTCGTGCTGGTCCGGGCCCGGCCCGGGGTCAGCGGCCTGACCTCGATCCAGAACGGCTTCTACCTCTCGGCCGTCGTCGCCCTCGTCGGCACCGCGATCGCCTGCTTCGCGTTCCTGCCCAGCCGCTTCTCCGAGCTGCAGGGGGCCTCGACCACGATCGCCTCGCTCAACGGCGACCCGCGGCTGATCGCCTTCGCCGCGGTGTTCCTCGGGATCCTGCTGGCCGTGCTCATCCTCTTCCTCACCGGCCACTACACGGGCACCGAGGGGAAACCCACGAGGGACGTCGCGGGGTCCTCGGTGACCGGGGCCGCGACGGTCGTCCTGTCCGGGATCGGCCTCGGGCTGGAGTCGGCCGTCTACACGACCCTGGTCATCGCCGGTGCCGTGTTCTTCGCGTTCGTGCTCGCCGGCGGCGTCCTCGCGCTGGCCATGTTCCTCGTCGCCCTCGCCGGGTGCGGGTTGCTGACCACGGTCGGCGTCATCGTCGCGATGGACACCTTCGGGCCCGTCAGCGACAACGCGCAGGGCATCGCCGAGATGAGCGGCGACGTCGACGGCGAGGGGGCCGCGGTCCTCACCGAGCTGGACGCGGTCGGGAACACCACCAAGGCCGTGACCAAGGGCATCGCCATCGCGACGGCCGTGCTGGCGGCGACGGCGTTGTTCGGTTCCTACCAGGACGCCGTGACGAACCGGATCTCGGAGGTCGCGGTCGCCATCGCTCAGCCCTCGGCGTACGTGACGAGCACGCTGGCCGACTTCCGGATCTCCACCCCCACGACCCTGGTCGGGGTGCTGCTGGGTGCGGCCGTCGTGTTCCTCTTCGCCGGCCTGGCGATCAACGCGGTCGGCCGCTCGGCCGGCGCCGTCGTCCTGGAGGTCCGCAAGCAGTTCGCCGACCACCCCGGGATCATGGACGGCACCGAGCAGCCCGACCACGGGCGCGTCGTCGACCTGTGCACCCGGGACGCGCTGCGCGAACTGGCCACCCCCGGCCTGCTCGCCGCGTTCTCGCCCATCGCCGTCGGGTTCGGCCTCGGGGTCGCGCCGCTGGCCGGGTTCCTCGGCGGGGCGATCGGGGCCGGGGTGCTCATGGCCGTGTTCCTGGCCAACGCCGGCGGCGCGTGGGACAACGCCAAGAAGCTCGTCGAGGACGGCCTGCACGGGGGCAAGGGGTCGGACGCGCACGCCGCGACCGTCATCGGCGACACCGTCGGGGACCCGTTCAAGGACACCGCCGGGCCGGCCATCAACCCGCTCATCAAGGTGATGAACCTCGTGGCGCTGCTGGTGGCCCCCGCGGTCGTGACCCTGACCGTCGGGGCGGACGCCAACGCCTGGTTGCGCTACGGCATCGCCCTCGTGGCGGTCGTCGTGATCGTCGCGGCCGTCGTGTCCAGCAAGGTGCGCCGCGTCGACATGGCCGCCCCCACCGGCCCGGCGGACCCGGCCACGAACGTGGACCTGCGCACCGACCAGGGAGCCGGGCGACTGCCCTGAACTGGCAGACTCGCCCCGCGTGAGCGATCCCAGAGAACTCCTCGCCGGTCTGCGCGAGGACCTGCGCGCGGCGAACTACACGGTCGACGGGGTCGGTGAGCTCGTCGGCGACGTCGCCTCGGCGGCCCTGGACCGCGAACAGCCGTTGCCCGCGCTGCGGGCGACGGCCGGTTCGCGCGAACCCGCCGCCGTGCTGCTGCGGTGCGCGACGCTCGGGCAGGCCGTCACCCGCGCCGAGCTCGACGCGGCGCTGCCCCGCACGGGGACGGCGGGTGCGGCGGCCCTCGGGCTGGTCGCGGCCGCCGGGTCGGCCCCCGGGGACGAGGTGCGGCCCCTGGTGGACCTGCGGCCGTACTCCGTGGACGACGCCCTGTCCGACGGTGGGGGGGTCGCGCACTGGTGGCTCGTCAGCGACCTCGGCGAGCTCGCCACCGGCCACGAGCTGTCCGCCGACCACGTCCTCGGCGTCGGCGGCGCCTCGCTGACCCTGGCCTCGGCGACCGTGCGCACGCCCGTGGACCGGGTCCTCGACGTCGGCACCGGCTGCGGGATCCAGGCGCTGCACGCCTCGCGGCACGCCCGCCGCGTCACCGCGACGGACACCTCCGAGCGGGCCCTGGACCTCGCGGCCGTCAACGCCGCGCTCAACGAGGTGGCCCTCGACCTGCGGCACGGCTCGCTGCTCGAGCCGGTCGAGGAGGGGGAGCGGTTCGGGCTGGTCGTGTCCAACCCGCCGTTCGTCATCACCCCGCGCACCGACGCCGTCCCCACCTACGAGTACCGCGACGGCGGGATGCCGGGCGACTCCCTCGTCGCGCGGCTCGTCGGGTCGGTCGGGTCGGTCCTGGAACCCGGCGGCGTCGCGCAGCTGCTGGGCAACTGGGAGCTGCACGACGGGCAGAGCTGGTCGCAGCGGGTGGAGTCCTGGCTGGAGGGCACCGGGCTGGACGCGTGGGTCGTCCAGCGCGAGGTCGCCGACCCCGCGCTGTACGCCGAGACGTGGATCCGCGACGGCGGGCAGCGCCCGGGGCCGCGCTTCGACGAGCTGTACACCGCCTGGCTCGACGACTTCGCCGCGCGCGGGGTCACCGGCGTCGGCTTCGGCGTCGTCACCCTGCGCCGGCCGGCGCGCGACGGTGCGCCGCTGCGGCGGTTCGAGGAGAACCTCGCCGCCCTGTCCGACCCGCTCGGGGAGGTCTTCGCCGCGGGGCTGGCCGCCCACGACCGGCTCGCGGCGGTGGACGACCCGGGCGAGCTGACGCTGCGGGTCGCCCCCGACGTCACCGACGAGCGCTTCCACACCCCCGGCGACCCCGACCCGCGCATTGTGCTGCTGCGCCAGGGCGGCGGCCTGCGCCGCGTCGCCCAGGTCGACGGCGACCTCGCCGGGCTCGTCGGGGCCTGCGACGGGGAGCTGACGGTGGGGCAGATCACCGCCGGGCTCGCGGTGCTGGGCGAGGAGGCCGTCGGCGACGTCCGGGCGCGGCTGTACCCGCGGGTGCGCTCGCTGGTGGAGGACGGGTTCCTGCTGCTGCCCTGAGGTGTCCCTGGCGGACCGTTGACGCATCGGTGCGAAAGGTTCGTACCGATGCGTCAACGGTCCGGACCCGGCGCCCCGACCCCCGCCGGTTGCGTCCCGGGCGGCGCGGCGTGGCACATTGTTCGCGCACGATCAGCACGGTCGCCGGTGCACACGGTGGCGGGGCGGCGTGCGAGAGTGCTCGACAGGGCGTGACGACCGGGGGGTCGGGAAGCGGCGCCCGGGGCAGCGATCCGAAGGTGAGAGGCAGGACCAGTGGCGGGCAAGTCCCAGGCAACCGAGTCGTCCGGAGACGGACTGCGCCGGCTGGTGATCGTCGAGTCGCCGAACAAGGTCAAGAACATCTCCAACTACCTCGGTCCCGGGTACGTGGTGGAGGCCTCCGTCGGCCACATCCGCGACCTGCCGCAGCCCTCGCAGCTGCCCGAGGACATGAAGAAGGGCCCCTTCGCCAAGTTCGCGGTCGACGTCGACCACGGCTTCGAGCCCTACTACGTCGTCGACAACGACAAGAAGAAGAAGGTCTCCGAGCTCAAGCGCGCCCTCAAGGACGCCGACGAGCTCATCCTCGCCACCGACCGCGACCGCGAGGGCGAGGCCATCGCCTGGCACCTCGTGCAGGCCCTCGAACCCCGCATCCCTTACCGCCGCATGGTCTTCGGCGAGATCACCCGCGAGGCCATCCAGCAGGCCGTGCAGGAGCTGCGCGACATCGACGACCGGCTCGTCGACGCCCAGGAGACCCGCCGCATCCTGGACCGCCTCTACGGCTACGAGCTGTCGCCGGTGCTATGGCGCAAGGTCCGCGCGGGCCTGTCCGCCGGCCGCGTGCAGTCGGTGGCGACCCGGCTGTGCGTCGAGCGCGAGCGCGAGCGGATGGCGTTCGTCGCCGCCGGCTACGCCGACATCACCGGGACCTTCCAGCCCGAGGGCGACAGCGCGTTCGCCGCGAAGCTGTCGCAGGTCGAGGGCAGGCGCGTGGCCTCGGGCCGCGACTTCAACGACGACGGCACGCTGAAGACGCAGAACGTCGCCCACCTCGACGTCGCGGCCGCGCAGGCCATCGTCGCGGGGCTGCAGGACGCCGACTTCGCCGTCCGCGGGGTCGAGGAGAAGCCGTACACGCGGCGCCCGGCGGCGCCGTTCATCACCTCCACGCTGCAGCAGGAGGCCTCCCGCAAGCTGCGGCTGAACGCCCGGCAGACCATGCGGACCGCGCAGGGCCTGTACGAGCGCGGCTACATCACCTACATGCGCACCGACTCGATCCAGCTGTCGGCGCAGGCGCTGGCCGCGGCCCGGTCGCAGGCCCGTGAGCTGTACGGGCCCGAGTACGTGCCGGACGCCCCGCGCAACTACACGTCGAAGGCGAAGAACGCGCAGGAGGGCCACGAGGCGATCCGCCCGGCGGGGGAGAACTTCCGCACCCCGGCGCAGGTCTCCGGCGAGCTGCGCGGCGACGAGTTCCGCCTCTACGACCTCATCTGGAAGCGGACCGTCGCCTCCCAGATGCACGACGCCCGCGGGACCACCGCCACCGTCCGGCTGGGGGCGACGACGGCCGACGGCCGTGACGTCGAGTTCTCGGCCTCGGGCACGATCATCACGTTCCGCGGGTTCCTCGCCGCCTACGAGGAGGGCCGCGACGCGACCCGCGACGACGAGGGCTCCGGCGACGAGGACCGCCGCCTGCCGCAGGTGGTGGCGGGCGACGCGCTCACGGCCCGCGACCTGGCCGCCGACGGGCACGAGACGACGCCGCCGGCGCGCTACACCGAGGCCAGCCTCATCAAGACGCTGGAGGAGAAGGGGATCGGGCGCCCCTCGACGTTCCAGTCGATCATCTCGACCATCGTCGACCGCGGGTACGTCTGGTACAAGGGCTCGGCCCTGGTGCCGAGCTGGCTGGCGTTCGCCGTGACGCGGCTGCTGGAGGAGCACTTCCCCAAGCTCGTCGACTACGACTTCACCGCCGAGATGGAGAACGACCTCGACGCGATCAGCCGCGGGGAGGCCGAACGCGTCGACTGGCTGACGAAGTTCTACTTCGGCGCCGACGGGCCGACCACCAGCGCCGTCGCCGGCGGCCCGGACGCCCCCGCGGGGGACGGTTCGGCCGAGCTCGACGGCATCAAGGGCCTGGCCGACGACCTCGGGGCGATCGACGCCCGCGAGATCTCGACCGTCCCGATCGGGGAGGGCATCGTCCTGCGCGTGGGGCGCTACGGCCCCTACCTGGAGGGCCCGGACCGCGAGACCGGCGAGCTGCTCAAGGCGAGCGTGCCCGAGGACATCGCCCCCGACGAGATGACCGTCGACAAGGCGTACGAGCTGCTCACGACGCAGTCCGAGGGCGACAACGTCCTCGGCCAGGACCCGGAGACGGGCCGCACGGTCGTGGCGCGCGTCGGGCGCTACGGCCCGTACGTCACCGAGCTCGTCGAGGACGAGCCCGCGCCCGAGCCGGTCGCGGAGGGGGCGCCGAAGAAGCGCGCCGCCAAGAAGGCCGCCAAGGCCAAGCCCCGCACGGGCTCGCTGTTCAAGGACATGTCGGTCGACACCGTCACCCTGGAGCAGGCCCTGCAGCTGCTGTCGCTGCCGCGCGTGGTCGGTGCCGACCCCGAGTCCGGTGACGAGATCACCGCGCAGAACGGCCGCTACGGCCCGTACCTGAAGAAGGGCACGGACTCGCGTTCCCTGGAGTCCGAGGACCAGATCTTCTCCATCACGCTGCCCGAGGCGCTGGCGATCTACGCCCAGCCCAAGACGCGGCGCGGGGCGGTGGCCAAGCCCCCGCTCAAGGAGCTCGGCCCCGACCCCGAGTCCGGCCAGCCCGTCGTGATCAAGGACGGCCGGTTCGGGCCGTACGCGACCGACGGCACCACCAACGCCACGCTGCGCAAGGACGACGACCCCGAGACGGTGACGCTGGAACGCGCCGCCGAGCTGCTCGCCGAGAAGCGCGCGAAGGGGCCGGTCAAGAAGACCGCGAAGAAGGCCGCCGCGAAGAAGACGACGGCCAAGAAGACGACGGCGAAGCGGGCCCCGGCCAAGAAGACGGCCGCCGCCGAGGCCTGAGCCCCGACGAAGCACACCCGGTGAGGTTCGACGCACGCTGCGTCGAACCTCGCTGGGCTTCCGGGTGACGTGACCGCGATCGGCCCCGGCCGTCGGGTGGGTCCGGCCAGGGTCGCTCCTCGTGACCCAGATGACCCGCCGCCCGCAGCCGCGCCCCGTCGGCCGGTTGACGAGCCTGCAGGCCGTGCGCGCCGTCGCCGCCTCGCTGATCGTCCTCGTCCACCTCGGCGGCCCGACGGCCTTCGAGCACAAGGTGTTCGGCACCTCCCTCCTGCAGCCCGTCTGGTGGCCGGCGCAGTCCGGGGTCGACCTCTTCTTCGTCCTCAGCGGCTTCGTCATGGCCGTCACCGCCGGCGGTGCGCTCTTCGCCGGCGCCCCGCGGCCCTCGGTGGCCCGCTTCGCGTGGCGCCGCGCCAGCCGCGTCTACCCGCTGTACTGGGCCGTCTCCCTCGTCCTGCTGGCCGTCGTCCTGGCCGCCCCCGGCCTCGTGCACGGCAACGGCGAACCCACCAGCCTGCTCGCGAGCTTCGCGCTGCTGCCGCAGCGGGGTGAGGCGCTGCTGCTCGTGGGCTGGACCCTGGTCCACGAGATGGGCTTCTACCTCGTCTTCGCGCTGTCCCTTCTGGCCGGGCGCGCCGGGCGGTGGGCGGCCCGGGCCGTGCTCGCCGGCTGGCTGGCGGCCGTCCTCGTCGGCGGGTTCCTCGTCCCGGCCGGCGCTTCCCCGTGGCTGCAGGTCGCCGCGAACCCGATCAACCTCGAGTTCGGGCTCGGCGTCCTGGCGGGGTGGTTCCTCGTCAGCGGCCGGGCGGGCGGGCGCGGAGCGGTGCTGCTGGGCGGCGGGCTCGCCGTGCTCGTCGTGAGCTGGGTCGACCTGGCGCTGCGCGGGCCCCTGACCGCCACGGGCCTGACCTCGGCGCTCGCGCTGGGGACGGGGGCCGCCCTCGCCGTCAGCGGCCTGGCCGTCCTGGAGCAGGAGGGGCGGCTGCGGGTCCCCGCGCTGCTGGGCCGCCTCGGGGACGCCTCCTACTCCCTGTACCTCGTGCACGTGCCGCTCGTCACCGTCGCCGCGATCGTGCTGGGCCGGGTCCTGCCGCGACCCGGCGGCGCGGCCGGGACGGCGCTGCAGGTCGTCGTCGTGGTCGCCGTCTTCCTCGCGTGCCAGGTCGCGGGCCTGCTGGCGCACGCCGTGGTGGAGCGCCCGTTGCTGTCCGTGACGCGGTGGGCGGAACGGCGCGCGGCGCCCCGCCCGGTCGTCCCGGCACCCCGCCCCCAGGCCGCCCCCGAGCGTGCGGCGCTGTCCGACGAGGCCTCTACCCTGACGTCGTGACCCGCCCCGCAGCCGCCTCCGCCACCTCGCCGGGGTCGGCTGCACCCGACCACGACGTCAGGGCGCTGCTGCGCGACTACCCCGACTTCCGGCGCATGTGGCTCTCGCTCATGCTCTCCAGCTTCGGCGACTGGCTCGGGATGCTCGCCAAGCTGGGGACGGCGGCGAGCCTGACGGTCGGGGACGCGACGCAGACGAGCGTCGCCGTCTCGACCGTCTTCATCCTGCAGCTGGCGCCCGCGGCCCTGCTGGGGCCGCTCGCCGGCGCCCTGGCCGACCGGCTCGACCGGCGGCTGACGATGGTCGTCGGGGACGTGCTGCGGTTCGCGCTGTTCGCCTCCATCCCCCTGGTCGGGAACCTCACCTGGCTGTTCGCGGCGACGCTGCTCATCGAGCTCGTCACCCTCTTCTGGGGGCCGGCCAAGGACGCGACCGTCCCGAACCTCGTGCCGCGCAACCGGCTGGAGGTCGCCAACCAGATCAGCCTGGTCGCCACCTACGGGTCGGCGCCCGTCGCCGGGCTCGCCTTCATCCTCCTGACCCTGCTGACCGGGATCCTCGACAACGTCCTGCCCTTCCTCGCCGGCGGGCAGTCCTCCCTGGCGATGTACGTCAACGCCCTGACGTTCCTGGTCGCCGCGGCCGTCATCTGGCGCCTGGACATCCCCCCGCGCGAGGTGCGCCCGCGCGAGGGCGGGCTCGCGCCCACCCTGGGCCGCGACATCGTCGAGGGCTGGCGGTTCGTCGGGACCTCCCCGCTGCTGCGCGGGCTCGTCCTCGGCATGCTCACGGCCTTCGCCGCGGGCGGGGTCGTCCTCGGGCTCGGGCGCGCCTTCGTCACCAGCCTGGGGGCGGGGGACCCCGGCTACGGCGTCGTCGTGATGGCCGTGTTCGCCGGCGTCGCCCTCGGGGTCTGGCAGGGGCCGCGCTGGCTGGCCGGCTTCAGCCGCCGCCGCACCTTCGGGCTCGCGCTGTCGCTGGCCGGGGTGTCCCTCGTGCTCGTCGCGCTCGTGGACCAGATCGTCGTGTCGGCCCTGTGCGTGGTGGCCCTCGGGCTGTTCACCGGGCTCGCGTACGTCTCGGCGTACACGCTGCTCGGTCTGGAGGTCGACGACGACGTCCGCGGCCGGACGTTCTCGTTCGTCGGGTCCAGCACCCGCGTCGTCATCATCCTCGTCATGCTCGTCGCCCCCTGGGTGGCGAACGCCCTGGGTGAGCGCACCTTCGCGCCCAGCGCCCACTGGTCGGTGACCTACGCCGGGTCGGCGCTGGCGATGGTCCTGGCCGGGGTCGTCACCACCGTCGCCGGCGTCGTGGCCTTCCGGCAGATGGACGACCGGCGCGGGACGAGCCTGCGCGCCGACCTGGCCCAGGCCTGGAGGCGCCGGGGCGAGGTCGCCGAGGAACCCGCCGTGCGCGGGACCGGCGGGTTCTTCGTGGCCCTGGAGGGCGGGGACGGGTCCGGCAAGACCACCCAGGCCACCCTGCTGGCGGCCTGGCTGGAGGGCCTGGGCCACGAGGCCGTCGTGACCCGCGAGCCCGGCGGCACCACCACCGGCCGTCAGCTGCGGGCCGTGCTGCTGGAGCACCGCGACGGCGCGGCGCTCAGCCCGCGCGCCGAGGCCCTGCTGTTCGCCGCCGACCGGGCCCAGCACGTCGCCGAGGTCGTCCGCCCCGGCCTGCAGCGGGGCGCCGTCGTCCTCACCGACCGGTACGTCGACTCCTCCCTGGCCTACCAGGGCGCCGGCCGCGACCTGCCGGCCGGTGAGGTCGAGCGGTTGTCCCGGTGGGCCACCGAGGGGCTGCTGCCGGACCTGACGGTCGTCCTCGACGTCGACCCCGTCACCGCGGCCCGGCGCCGGTCCGGCCGCGCGGCCGACGACCGGGTGGAGGCGGAGTCGCAGGCCTTCCACGCCCGCGTCCGCGAGCAGTTCCTCCTGCTGGCCGCCCGCGCGCCGCAGCGCTACCTCGTCCTGGACGCCACGACCACCGCCGAGGTGGTGCAGGCCAAGCTGCGCGAGCACCTCGCGCCCCTGCTCCCCGCGCCCGTCAAGACGGAGGCCACGACCCGGTGAGCGTGACGTGGACGACCCGGGCGGGCCGACCGAGCGAGCAGGAGGCAGCGTGAGCGAGGAGGGCCGCGTCGGGGGCTGGGGCGCCGGGACGCTGCGACGCAGTCGTGTGCGGGTCGGTGCGCAGCCGCCGACCCGGGCGGGCCGACCGAGCGAGCAGGAGGCAGCGTGAGCGTCTGGGACGACGTCGTCGGGCAGGGTCCCGCCGTCGCGGTGCTGACCCGCGCCGCGCGCGCCGCCCGCGACGGCACGACGGGCATGACCCACGCGTGGCTGCTCACCGGGCCGCCCGGCTCGGGCCGCTCCACCGCCGCCCGCGCCTTCGCCGCGGCCCTGGCCTGCGAGGACCCGGCCGAGATCGGCTGCGGCCGGTGCAGCGGCTGCCGGACGGCGCTCGCCGGCTCGCACGCCGACGTCACCGTCTTCAGCACCGAGCACATGCAGATCCGCCGCGAGGACGTCGAGCCGCTCATCGCCACCGCCCAGCGCCGTCCGTCCGTGGCCCGCTGGCGCGTCGTCGTCGTCGAGGACGCCGACCGCCTCAACCCCACCTCGGGGAACGTGCTGCTGAAGACCATCGAGGAGCCGCCGGCCCAGACCGTCTGGCTGCTGTGCGCACCCGCGGTCGACGACGTCCTGCCGACCATCCGCTCGCGCTCGCGGCACGTCCCGCTGCGCGTCCCCCCGGCCGACGCCGTCGCCGAGCTGCTCGTGCGCCGCGACGGCGTCGACCCCGCGATGGCCGCCTTCGCCGCCCGCGCCGCGCAGTCGCACGTCGGCCTGGCCCGGCGGCTGGCCCACGACGAGGGGGCCCGCATCCGCCGCCGGGAGGTGCTGCGGCTGCCCCGGCGCGTGCGCGGCGTCGGGGACGCGGTCGTCGCCGCCGGTGAGCTCGTCGAGGTCGCCGCCGAGGAGGCCGGGTCCTCCACGACCGAGCGCGACGCCCGGGAGAAGGCCGACCTGCTGCGCGCGCTGGGGGCCGAGGGGTCCACGACGGTCCCGCCCGCCGTCCGCGCCCAGGTCCGCCAGCTGGAGGAGGACCAGAAGCGCCGGGCCCGCCGGCACCAGACGGACGTCCTGGACCGCTCCCTCGTCGACCTCCTCGGGTTGCTGCGCGACGTCCTCGTCGTGCAGGTCGGGGCGCCCGTCGAGCTCGTGAACTCCGACATGACCGCCGACGTGCGGGCGATGGCCGAGGCCTCGAGCCCGGAGGAGACGCTGCGGCGCGCCGACGCCGTGCAGCTCGCCCGCGAACGGCTCGCGCAGAACGTCGCCCCGCTGCTGGCGATCGAGGCGCTCGCGCTGAGCCTGCGCCCCGCCCAGTCCGGGCAGTGACGTCACGTACCGTGAGCCTCACCATGCGTACCCCCCTCCGCGTCGTCAGCTCCCTCGCCGTGCTGACCCTGGCGCTGACCGGGTGCTCTGCGCTGCGCGGTGCGAGCCCGGACCCGGCGCCCGTCGGCACCGCGCGGGCCGTCGCGAGCGAGAACGCGACGGACCCGGCGCTCGCGGCCTTCTACGGCCAGCGGCTGCAGTGGGCCGACTGCTCGGGCGGTTTCCAGTGCACCCAGCTGACCGTGCCCGTCGACTACGCCGACCCGTCCGGGCCGACGGCCTCGCTGGCCGTCGTGCGGCTGCGCACCGCGGCGACGGGGTCCGACCGCCTCGGGTCCCTCGTCCTGAACCCCGGCGGGCCGGGCGCCTCGGGCGTGGAGTACGCGCGGGCCGCGAAGGACGTCGTGGCCCAGGACGTGCGCGACCACTTCGACGTCGTCGGTTTCGACCCGCGGGGGGTGGGGGAGTCCGACCCCCTGCAGTGCCTGACCGACGCCCAGGTCGACGAGTTCCTGGCGACCGACCCCACCCCCGACGACCCGGCCGAGGTGCAGGCCCTGAGCGCGCGGACCACCGAGCTCGGGAAGGGGTGCGCCGCCTCGGGCGCCCTGGCCGCGCACGTCGACACCGTGTCCGCGGCCAAGGACATGGACGTGCTGCGCGCCGCGCTCGGCGACGACAAGCTCAGCTACCTCGGCAAGAGCTACGGCACCTACCTGGGGGCCTGGTACGCCGAGCAGTTCCCGCAGCGGGTCGGGCGGTTCGTCCTCGACGGGGCCATCGACCCCGCCCTGTCCAGCGAGCAGGTCAACGCCGGGCAGGCCGCCGGGTTCGAGGTCGCGCTGCGTTCGTACGTGCAGGACTGCCTGGGCGGGAAGGACTGCCCGCTCACCGGCACCGTCGACGACGGGGTCGCCCAGGTCCGGCGGTTCCTCGCCGGCCTCGACGCGGACCCGCTGCCCACGGGGACCGCCCGCCCGCTCGTGCAGGGCCTGGGGTACCTCGCGGTGGCCTACCCCCTGTACGCGACGCAGCTGTGGCCGCAGCTGTCGGCGGCGCTGACGAAGGCCTTCGCCGGGGACGGGTCGGCGATGCTGGCGCTCGCCGACGCCTACGCCCACCGGTCGGCGAACGGCACCTACGCGGACAACTCCACGACCGTCATCTACGCCGTGAACTGCCTCGACCGCGACGACGCCGAGACCGAGCCGCAGGTCGCGGCCACCGTCGCGCGGTTCGCGCAGGACTCCCCGACGTTCGGGCCGTTCCTGGCCTGGGGCGGTCTGGCGTGCACGAACTGGCCCGTGGCCCCCGTCGGCGAGGCGCGGCAGGTCCACGCCGAGGGGGCCGGCCCGATCGTCGTCGTCGGCACCACGCGCGACCCCGCGACGCCGTACGCGTGGGCCAAGAGCCTGGCGGCGGAACTGTCCTCGGGCCGGTTGCTGACCTACGACGGCGACGGCCACACCGCGTACGCGACGGGGTCGTCGTGCATCGACGACGCCGTGGACACCTACCTGGTCAGCGGCACCGAACCCGCCGAGGGGACGACCTGCGGCGCGTGAGCGTCAGCGCACGACCACGGCTTTCGTCGTGACCTCGGCGCCGGTCCCGACGCCGTTGACCGCACGGACCCCGAAGGTCCACGAACCTGCGGTCAGGTCGTCGACCGTGACGGTGGTGCCGGTGGCCTGCAGCGTCGCCTGAGCCCGGCCGTTCGCGTACGGCGTCACGACGTACCCCGTGACGGCCGAGCCGGAGTCCGCAGGCGCGGTCCAGGTCACGGTGGCGCTCGTGGCGGTGAGGGCGGTCGCGGGGGTGAGCACCACCCCCGGGAGGTAGGCGACGGTGACCGTCGCGCTGTCGTCCGACACCGGCGCCTTCCCCTTGGCGTTGACGGCTGTGACCCGGTAGCCGTAGGTGCCTCCGAGCTGCACGCCCGGCACGGTGAAGCTCGTCGACTTCACGGTCGTGGCGGTCCCGGACGTCCCGTCGAGCGGGGTCAGCTCGTAGCCCGTGATGGCGGACCCGCCGGTGGTGGGAGCCTTCCAGCTCACGGTGACCGTCGGCCGGGCCGCGGTGCCGCCGCGGACGACGGTCACGGTCGCGACCTGCGCGGGGACGTCGACGACGGCGAGCGCCTTCGACTTCACCTCGGCGGCCGAGCCGATCGAGTTCGCGGCCTTGACGCCGAAGACGTAGCTGGACCCGGCCGTCAGCCCGGTGAACTCGGCCGACGTGGCGTCGGCGGCCACGGTGGTGGTCCGGGCGACCTTGCCGCCCAGGTAGGCCGTCACGGTGTACGGCAGCAGGTCCGACCCCCCCGTCTTGGGAGCCGTCCAGCTCACCCCGGCGGTGGTGCCCGAGCCGGTGTAGGCGGTGGTCACGGCGGTGACGGCCGTCGGGGCGAAGGCCGGGGTCCTCGCCTCGCTGGCGCTCGAGGCGGCACCCGTCCCCGCGACGTTGACCGCGGCGACGGTGAAGGTCACCGGCGACCCGAGCGCGACGTTCTTCACCACCAGGGACGTGCCCTTGGCCTCCACCGGGGCCTGCGCCACCCCGTCCACCACCGGGGTGACGACGTACTTGGACACCGGGGCCCCGTTGACGACGGTCGGCGCCTTCCACGTCACCGTCACCGTGGCGCCCGCGGCGGCCGAGCCGGCGACGGTGGCCGTGACGGCCGTCGGGGCGGCGGGCACGTCGACGGCCTTGACGGCCGCGCTCCTGGCGACGGGCGAGTCGCCCTCGGTGTTGGTCGCGACGACGCCGAACGTGTAGCTCGTGCCCAGCGTGAGACCCGTGACGTCGGCGCCGAGCGCGTCCGCGGCGGCCGCGACGGTGCCGACGACCTTGCCCGCCGCGTACGCGGTGACGGTGTAGCCGGTGACGGCCCGGCCGTTGTCGGTGGCCGGGGCCTTCCACGTCACGGTGGCGGTGGTGCCCTTGAGGTTGCCCTTGTCCACGCCCGTGACGGCGACCGCGGTGACGGCCGCGGGCCGGAAGGCGACGTTGGCCGCGGACGCGGTGGTGGCCACCTCGCCGACGCCGTACGAGTTCTTCGCCGCGACGGTGAACGTGTAGTCCTCGCCGAGTCGCGGAGCCTTCTGCGTCCACGACGTCGTCGAGGCCGAGACGCTCACTGGCGTCTGGGCGACCCCGCCGACCGAGGGGGTGACGACGTAGCCGCTGAGCGCGGCGGCGCCCTTCAGGGTCGGTGCCGCCCACTTCACGGTGATCGTCGCGGCGGAGGCGGACGTGCCGCCCGTGACGACGGTCGGAACCCCCGGGGCGCCCGGGACACCGGTGCCGAAGTCGTGCTCGCCGGAATCGGCGGAGGCGTCGGACCAGCCCACCGAGTTCTGGGCCGAGACGCGGAAGGTGACCTTGCCGACCAGCCCCGTGAAGGTGGCCGTGGTGACGTTCCCGGCCACGGTCCGGGCGGAGGCGTCGCGCTGCTCGCCGTCGACGACGGGCACGATCCTGTAGGCCTTGAGGACCGTGTTGCCGGTGTCCGTCGGGGCGGTGAAGGTCACCTTCGCGTCCGACCCGGTGGCGGCGACCGTCACGCCCGTGGGCGCGCCGGGTCGCGTCAGCGGCAGCGGGACGAGGACGTCGGAGGTCCGGGAGGAGGCCGAGCTCCAGCCGGCGGAGTTCTGCGACCGGACGACGAAGCTGTACTTCTTGCCCGGCACGAGGTTCGGGAACGTCGCCGTCGTCGCCGTCCCGGCGGTGGTGACCGCGGAACCGGGGTCGGCGACGCCGTCGACGTACGGGACGACCTCGAACCCGGTGAGGGACGTCGCACCGCCCTTGTCGGTGGAGGCCGCGAACTTCACGGTGATCTCCTGCGCACCCGAGCGGGTCAGACCGGTGATCTTGGGCGTGCCGGGGACGGTGACGACGGGTCCGGTTCCGGGCAGGTTGCCGAACGTGACCTCGACCGTGGCGAGGCCGCCGGCCAGCGAGGACACGGTGAAGTGCAGTCGCCCGTCGCCGGTGGAGAACGTCTGGCCCTGCTTCAGGCCCCAGTCCCAGTCGTTCTTCGTGCCGGAGGGGCTGGTGTCCACGACGACGGACGCCTTCCCGCCGGAGGCGGGGTCGACGCGCGTGATGCGCACGCCCTCCGCCGGGTTGCGGCGGTCGGTGAAGGTCGTGGCGTCGGCCCCGACGGCCTTGCGGTACTCGAGGTAGTACTCCGCGCCGCCGTTGACGATCTTCGCGACCTTGGCCTCGGCGCCGCTCGTGGCGCCCAGCGGCCGCAGGACGACGTCGCCCGTGCTGCTGACGGTGGTGACCTCGTCGGCGAACAGGTCGCCCATGGCCGCGCGGTGCGCGCCGGACAGGCTGCCCGTGCCGATGGTGTCCGTGGGGTCGGAGTACCCCATGACGTCCATGACGTCGCCGTACTCCTGGTACTGGCTGCCGTTCGCGGTCCACTTGGTGCTGCTGCTGTACTGCACGTCCGTCGACTTCCCGATGGCCGGGTACACGGCGTTGGCGTGTCCGAGGCCGAAGTTGTGGCCGAGCTCGTGGGCGAGGACCGACTGCGAGGTGTCGCTGACGTAGACCAGGCCACCGGAGCCGACGCCGTTGCCGATGGTGCCCAGTCCGTAGGAGCAGCCGCTGATCCCGCGCGGCAGGACGACGACGAGGTGCTGGTCGGGGCCGGCCGTGAAGCCGGTCGAGGCGACCGCGGCGTTCCACAGGTCCTGCGGCGCGGCGCAGGTGGCGGTGCTGGTCGACCAGTCGACGGTCCTGTCGAGGGTGACGCTGACGCGGTTCCCGGTCTGGGTGGACCAGTAGGTGCTGACCTTGTCGACGAGGGCTGCGGCGTCGGCGGGCCCGTACTCGCTGCTCTGCGCGGCGCCCTTGGGGGCGATGAACGCCATCGTGACGTGCTGCACCGACGCGGCGCCTGAGGCGGCCGCCACGGACGCGCCCTGCGCGAGCTGGACACCGACGACCTCGACGGCGTCGGTGCGGTCGGCGCTCTTGACCTGCACCGTGACCTGCGCGTCGGTCGGCAGGGCTTCGGCCTGGGCGCCTTCGAGCCGCACCAGGCCGTGCTCGGGGCTGAACAGCAGCGTGGCGAGGTTCTCGTGGGCACCGGAGTCGTCGCCGTCGGTGGACTCCTCGTAGCGCATGATCGTCCCGGACAGGCTCGTCGTGCCGCCCGGGGCGACGACGGTCTGCGGAGCGCCGATGCCGGCGACGGGGGCGTTCCCGTCGACGTCGAGCTCGGGGTTCACCAGCGTCGACGTCGCGGAGTCGACCGGCGTCGCCGGGCCGGCGGCGTGGGCCGGCGAGGCCAGCCCCACCAGGCAGCTCCCCGCGGCGAGCACAGCGGTCGTGGCGGCGGCCCACGCGAGGGGACGCGGCAGCCCGAGGGCGGATCGGTGCGCGGAACGGCTCATGCAGTCCTCGTCGGTCCGTGCCGGCGAGAACCTTCTGCCGTGTCACCCGTCTGCAGGGACGACACCCCCCGGGCGGAGCAGTTCCCCCTGGAGGTCCGCAGGCCGTGCCGTCGGGGTCCGGGACGGGTCAGCCGTGCAGGTGGGCGCGTTCGCCGTCGCGGTCGAAGATCGACAGGATCTCCACCTCTCCCGTCCCGGGCGCGGCGCTGAGGCGGTGCGGGACCATCGTGGAGAACTCCGCGGCCTGGCCCGGTTCGACGTCGACGACGCGGTCGCCGAGTTCGAGACGCGCGCGGCCGGACAGCACGGTGAACCACTCGCGGCCGGGGTGCACCGCCGGTTCGTCCGAGAGGGCTCCGCCGAAGCGCATCTTCGCCACCGTCTGCCCGGCGACGGCGCGTTCGCGCGAGAGCAGCCAGGTCGTGACGCCGGGACGGTGCCCGGGTTCGGGGCGCAGGAGGACGTCCTCGTCCTCGGCGGTCGCCACGAGGTCGTCGAGGGTGGTGTCGAGGGCGCGGGCGATGGGGACGAGCTGGTCCAGTGCGATGCGCCGGCCGCCGGTCTCCAGCCTGCTCAGCGTCGACGGGCTGAGGAAGCAGCGGGCCGCGAGGTTGTCCAGGGACCAGCCCCGGGCCAGCCGCAAGCCCCGGATCCGTCGGCGGATGAGGGTGTCGACATCTTGCTCCACGCGCAAGAGTCTATGCCCGTGACGCACGAGGGACCTACCGTGGACCGCATGGGCCACGACCAGCACCACGACCACGACCACCGCCACGGCGGCCACCGGCGGGTCCTCGACCTCGACGCCCTCGTCTTCGCGCCGCAGCTGTCCGCCGTCCTCGACGCGCTCGGCCCCCTCGCCCCGCGCCGGGTCGTCGACCTGGGCGCCGGGACGGGTGCCGGCAGCCGGCTGCTGCGCGAGCGGTTCCCCGACGCCGACCTCCTGGCCGTCGACCGCGACCCGAGGATGCTCGACCACCTGCGCCACCAGGGGTTCGCGACCCGCGAGGCCGACCTCGACGCCGGGTTCCCCGACGTCGGGGACGTGGACCTCGTCTGGGCGGCGTCGTCGCTGCACCACGTCGCCGACCCCGCCCGGTTGCTCACCGGGATCCGCGCGGCCCTGGCCCCCGGCGGCACCCTCGCCGTCGTCGAGCTCGAAGGCCTGCCGGCGTTCACCGACGCCCCGGCCGAGACCCGCGGACGCGAGGCCGCCCTCGCCGCCGGCTGGAACCACCACCCCGACTGGACGCCCGCCCTGCGGGCCGCCGGTTTCGCCGTGCAGCGGCAGGACCTCACGATCGAGGCCGACGCCTCGGCGCAGGCCGAGGAGTACGCCCGGCTGTGGCTGCCCCGCTACGCCCAGATGCCCGGCGCCGACCCCGACGCGCTCGCCGCCCTGCTGGCCGGCGAGCTCGACCTGCGCCCCCGGGCCACCCGTGCGGTGTGGACCGCCCGGTGAGCGCCGTCCCTCGCGATGTCGCGTGCGACGTCGGCGTCCTCGGGGGAGGGGCGGCGGGGCTGGCCGGGGCGGTCGCCCTCGCCCGCTCTCTGCGGTCCGTGGTCGTCGTCGACGCGGGTCAACCCCGCAACGCCCCGGCCGACCACGCCCACAACGTGCTGGGTCGTGAGGGGACCGCGCCGCGGGACCTGCTCGCCGCGGGACGTCGCGAGGCCGAGGGGTACGGCGTCCGGTTCCTCGACGACCGGGCCGTGCTCGCGCGCCGCGACGACGCCGGGTTCGTGGTCGAGCTCCTCGGCGGCGCGGTCGTGCGCGCCCGGCGCCTGCTGCTGGCGACGGGACTCCTCGACGAGCTCCCCGACGTCCCCGGCGTGCGGGAGTCCTGGGGTCGCAGCGTCCTGCACTGCCCCTTCTGCCACGGCTGGGAGGTGCGCGGGCAGCACGTCGGGGTCCTCGGGTCCCGCCCGTCCGCGCTGCACCAGGCCCTGCTGTTCCGGCAGCTGACGCCCCGCGTGACGCTGTTCGTGCAGGACCTGACGGTGCCCGCCGAGACCGCCGAGCAGTTCCGGGCCCTCGGGATCACCGTGCGCACCGGGACCGTGCGTCGCGTCGGGGGTGCCGACGGCGACCTGCGGGTCGAGGTGGGCTCCGAGGTGGGCTCCGAGGAGGTCGCGGTCCACGCCCTCGTCGTCACCCCGTTCTTCCGCGCCCGGGCCGAGGTGTTCGCCCAGCTCGGCGGGCAGCTCGCGCAGAACGCGATGGGCGAGTTCGTGCCCACCTCGACCGGCGGCGCCACGGACGTCCCCGGGGTGTGGGCGGCGGGGAACGTCGCCGACCCGGGGGCGATGGTCGCCGCCTCGACCGGCGCCGGGGTGCTCGCCGGGGCGGCGATCAACGGTGACCTGGTGCTGGCCGACGCCCGCGCGGCGGTGGAGACGGCGCGGGCGGCACGTTGACTCCCCGGTCCCGTTGAACGGGACCGAGGAGTCAACGTGCCGAAACCTGCCGGCCGTCCGCCGTGGTGAGAGGACCCCCCGACGTCCTGTAGGCTCACTGTCCGTACCCGAGAGGGTGCTGCACCACCAGAAGTGCCGCCTTAGCTCAGTCGGCCAGAGCGACGCTCTCGTAAAGCGTAGGTCCGGGGTTCGATTCCCCGAGGCGGCTCCACGCAGAACCGCAGGTCAGCGGCCCCGCAAGGGGTCGAGGGCCTGCGGTTCCGTCGTTCACGGCCCGGTTCCGTGCCCCCACCGCGGGGACGACCACCGATGGGTCACGGCGAGCGCCCACCGGTCGGCCCGTCCCGTCCGGTGCAGGTCGCGACGGTGGGGTCCGGCCCCGGAGGCGCCCTGCGCCACCGTCACGGCTGGACGGCCCGGCCGTTCAGCGCGGCGACCTTCGCCGCTGCCGCGACGTGGGCGCGCAGGTAGGCCGCGGAGACCGCCGCGGGGCGCAGGGCCCCGGGGAAGGCGGGCACCGGCACGCCACCGGAGCCGGTCCCGGTGGCCGTCGGGAGGGCCGGGCCCCGGAGGCCGGCCGGGCGTGCAGCACCGGGCCGGGAGGTCCCGGGCTCGACGGCGGTCCGCTCGTGGAGGGCGCCCTCGTGCCGGCGGACGGCTTCGAGGACGGCTCCCAGGGGCCCGGCCCCGTCCAGCAGCGCCTGCCGGATGGCCGGCTGCAGCGCGCACCCCTCGGTGATCCGGCTCACGTCGAAGCGCAGCGCCTGCGCCGCCGCCGACAGCAGCCCCACGGTGGAGGCCGCCTCGGGGTCGGTCGGGGTCAGCAGCCGGCACGCCTCGGCGCGGGCGAAGATCCACGTCAGGGTCTGCTCGGGGACCTGCACCGACCCGGGCCCGGCCAGCAGCACCAGCACCGCCCAGTGACGCAGCTCGCGCGGGCCCAGCATCACCACCGCCTGGTGCAGGGAGGTGATGCCCCCGGCCGGGGCGTAGGCGGCCGAGCTGACCGTCTTCAGGATCCGCGTGCTCAGGCCCGGGTCGGCCGACAGCAGGTCCACGACCCGGCTGAGCGCCACCTCGCGGTCCGACAGCGACGCGATCAACCGCACGCAGGTCAGGTGCGAGGCGCTGAGCACCGGCTGGGCCAGGACGTCGGGACGGTGCAGCAGGTACCCCTGGAACAGCTCGATGCCCAGCCGGCGGCACACCTGGAACTGCTCCTGCGTCTCCACCCGCTCGGCGACCACGACAGCGGCCGGGTTCACCCGCCGGACCAGGGCGACGACCTCCGGCAGGCGGTCCCCGCTGACCTGCACGTCGATCTTGACGTAGTCGACCAGGGCCACGGCGGGGATCCGCCACTCCTCGCCGTCGAAGTCGTCGAGGGCCAGGGCGAACCCGCGCTGCTTCAGCGCCTCCAGCCCCTGCAGCACCCGGCGGTCGACGTCGACGGTCTCCAGCAGCTCCAGCACCACCCCCTCGGGGGAGAAGGGCAACGGCAGCTGCCCGGTGACGAACGAGCGCGTCAGGTTGAGGAACAGGCGGCGGCCCGCGGCCAGCTCCTCGGTGCCGAACGCCCCGAAGGTGGCCGCGATGACCTGGGCGGTGGCTCGTTCCTGCTCGTTCTCGCCCACCAGCCAGGTGCGGTTCGCCGCCCCGGTGCGGTGCAGCAGCTCGTACCCGTACACCTCGCCCTGACCGGTGCAGATCGCCTGCAGACCGACCCAGGCCGCGTCCACCGCGGACCCCGCACCGTCGCCCGCGTCGGCGTGCGCGCCGCCCCCCCGCACCGGTGCGGCCTCGACCACGCGCTGACCGGACATGCCCGTCTCCTCCTCCGCCGGGGAGCTGCGGCGTCCGCGCTCAGCGCGCCGGCGTCCTCCGACGGTGGAGCATCGGACGCGCGGCCGACGGCCTGACTACGGCATCAGGGTGATCGGCGGCCCGGCCACCGGGGCCCCGCCCGGGGACGCACCTGTCCGGCCCGGGAGCCTCAGCGGCCGAGCCGGTCGCGCGCCAGGTCGACGATCCGCGCCGCGCGTTCGGCGGCCCGCCGCCGGCAGGCGCGCAGGTTCAGCGCGCCACCGGCCGCGGCCGTGCCCCAGGGGACGACGAGCTCGAGGCCGTGCTGCAGGTCGCGCAGCGGTCCGGCCCCGAGGACGAGGA
The DNA here is from genome assembly GCF_003002055.1 of Kineococcus rhizosphaerae. Classification (NCBI taxonomy): domain Bacteria; kingdom Bacillati; phylum Actinomycetota; class Actinomycetes; order Kineosporiales; family Kineosporiaceae; genus Kineococcus; species Kineococcus rhizosphaerae. The sequence goes on along the minus strand of NZ_PVZF01000004.1, from coordinate 278,469 downwards.
CGCGGACCAGGTCGAGCGCCACGACGACCAGCGCACCGGCGACGAACCCGGCGAGCGCCCCCAGGAGCAGGGCGCCGGCGCGCCGGCGCCGGCTGGCCTCGTCCTCCACGAGCAGCGGCCAGCCCGCCGGCACCGGGCCCCACTCGGGTTCGGGTGCCCAGTCGGCCGGCGGGATCCACGCGGAGTTCGCGTGCGGCCAGTTCGGCGGCGGGTTGAACCTCACGTCCCGGACTGTAGGAAGCTGCGCGCGGCGGACGGCGCCCGAAGCCCCGACGTCACCGGTACGGACGCGGGACGGGCGCCCCGCGTGAGGTGCCCTCACGGTCGGCGACCGCCCCTGACAAGCTGGGGGCACCGTGCTGACCGACCTGCTGAACCCGACCGCCCACGCCGACAACTGGCTCTGGGCCCTGTGCGTGCTGCTCGCCGCCGTGGTCCTGGGGGCACTGCTGCCGGTCCTGCCCACGGGCGCGGTCGTCTCGGCGATGGCGGCGCTCGGGCACCACCGCTCGTGGGTCTCCCTCGGCGAGGTCGTCGTGGTCGGGGCGGCCGCGGCCTACGTGGCCGACGTCGTGCTCTACACGCTGCTGCTGCGCGGGGCGCACACGCGGCTCGGCCGCCGGCTGCAGCGGCGCGCGGAGGCGCACGGCCACCTCGACGAGCTGGGGGAGCGGTTGTCCCGGCACGACGTCGGGACGCTCGTGACGTCCCGGTTGCTGCCGGGGGCGCGGATCCCCGTGCTGGCCGCGGCGGCGGCCACCGAGTACCCCGTGGTGCGCTTCGCCGTCGCGAACGTCGTGCCCGCGGTGTGCTGGGCGCTGGCGTACGCGCTGCTGGGGCTGGCCGGTCGCGGGGTCAGCGACCGGCCGTGGGTGAGCGTGGTCGCGGCCGTCGCGTTCGGGTTGGCCGCCTCCGGCGTCGTCAGCCTGGTGCGGCGGCTGCGGGCCCGCTGAACCGGCGGCGCCTCACGCCCCGGGCTCGGCGGCGATGGCGACGGCGTCGGCCGCCACCGGCACCTCCGCCGCCGGCAGGTCGGCGGCCGGGACGGGCCGGGCGAACAGGTACCCCTGCGCGGCGTCGCACGAGGCGGCCAGCAGCGCCGACAGCTGCGTGTCCTCCTCGACCCCCTCGGCGACGACCCCGAGGGAGAAGCTGTGCGCCGCGCTGATGAGCAGCTTCACGAGCTCGGTGTGCCCCGCGTCGCCCGAGGACACGAAGCTGCGGTCGATCTTCAGGACGTCGACGGGCAGCCGCGACAGCTGCCCGATCGAGGTGTACCCCGTCCCGAAGTCGTCGATCGCGACCCGCACCCCCAGCTCGCGCAACGAGCGCAGGTGCTCCAGCGCGAGGGGTTCGTCGACCAGGACGGTCTCGGTGATCTCCACGGTCAGCCGCGACGGGGCGATCCCGGAGTCCGCCAGGGCGTCGGTGACGTCGTCCAGCAGGTGCGCCTGCGCCAGGTGGCGCCCCGAGATGTTCACCGCCACCTCCAGCCCCGCGCGGTGGCCGCCCTCGGCGTCCCAGCGGACCAGCTGCGCCGTCGCCTCCGCCAGCGCCCAGCGCCCCAGGTCGCACACGAGGGAGGACGCCTCGGCGACGGGGATGAACGCGTCCGGCGGCACCAGCCCGTGCCCGGGCCGCTGCCAGCGCACCAGCGCCTCGACGCTCTTGGTCCGGCCCGTCTCCAGGTCCAGGACGGGCTGGTAGTAGAGGACGAGCTCACCCGTCTCCAGCCCGTGGCGCAGGGCGTGCTCCAGCTCCGTGCGGGCCGCGAGCTCGGCGCGCAGCTCGTCGTCGAACACCTCCACGACGCCCCGGCCGGCGGCCTTGGCGCGGTAGACGGCCGCGTCGGCGTCCCGGACGAGCCGTTCGGCGTCCAGCGCCCCGGGGGTGCTGACGGCGACCCCGACGCTGGCCCCCACCCGCACGTGCTGGGCCTGCGGCAGACCCGTCAGCGCCACCGGCGCGCTGACGGCGACGATGAGCCGCTCGGCGAGGTCCACGAGCCCCTTCTCGTCCTCCACGCCCTCGACGAGGACGACGAACTCGTCCCCGCCGAGGCGGCACACGACGTCCCCGCCGCGCACCGTCTCGTGCATGCGGGTCGCGACCGTGCGCAGCAGCGCGTCCCCCGCGGCGTGCCCGAAGCTGTCGTTGACGGCCTTGAAGTGGTCCAGGTCGACGAACAGCAGACCCACCCGCCCGAACTGCCGCGCGGCGCGGTGCAGGGCCCGGCCGGTCAGGACGAGGGTCTCGGCCCGGTTGGGCAGTTCCGTCAGCGCGTCGTGCGCCGCCTGGTGGGCCAGGTCGGCCCGCAGGCGCTCGCGCTCGTGGAAGGCGGCCAGGACCTGCGTCACCGAGGCGTGCACGACCTCGCCCAGGGGGCCCGGCACCGCGGTGCGCACGACCTCGCAGTCCAGGTCGCCCGCGGCGATCGCGTCGGCCTGCGCCCGGACGCGGCGCAGGCTGTCGACGGCCGCGGACAGGCCCTGCGCGACGACGCGGACCTCCGTCGGACCCAGCTCGTCGACGTCGACGAGCTCGCCGGCGGCGACCGCGCGCGACTGCGCCGCGAGCCGGTTCAGCGGCCGGGCGATCTCGCGCCGCACGAGCAGCGTCCCCGCCAGGGTCGCCGCGACGAGCGCACCGCTGAGCACGAGCAGCCGGTCCAGGTCGGCCCGGTCCCGGTCCGCCTGCTGCTGGGCCAGCTCGACGACGACCCCGGCCGCGTCGGCCAGGACGTCGCTGAGGGCCTGGTCGCGGGCCGCCGCGCCCTGCCCGACGGTCGACAGGTCCGCCGCCGACGGCGGCGCGCCGGTCAGGGCGGCGTGGCCCAGGACCTGGTCCAGCCGCCGGACCGCGGCCGAGCCGGTGGCCTCGGACCAGGCCGCCGCCACCCCCGGGGTCGTGCTCGTCAGGACGTCGGTCGAGGCCTGCTGGTAGCCGCCCCAGGTGCGCAGGAAGTCGTCGCGCCGCCCCGTCTGCGCGGGCAGGACCGCGCTCAGGTAGGAGGTGGTCTCCTGGCTGGCCAGCGCCCCGGCCCGCGAGACGCGCTGCAGGTCGGTGAGCGCGGTGGCCAGGTCGCCTTCCAGGCCGAGCCGGCGCGCGGCGCGCAGGTGCGCGTTGACGGCCGTGGTCAGCTCGTCGAGCAGGTCGCCGTACAGCGCCAGCCCCGTGTCGGCGTCCGTGCCCGTCAGCGTGCGGGCCTGGGTCAGGCGGGCCGGGAAGCCGTCCAGGTCGGCGCCCGCGTCGGTGCGGGCGGCGAGCACGGCTCGGTCGGTGACCCGTTCGCTGTCACCCAGCGCCGTCGTGCCGCGCAGCTCGGCGAGCAGGTCGGACCCGGCGACGGGGTCCCGGCCGTCGGGCCGGGACAGGGAGGCCGCGCCGAGGGCGGGGACGACCTCCTGGCCGACGGCGCTGCGGACGTCGCCGAGGGCGACGGCGGCCCGGACCTCGGCCAGGGCCGTCTCGGCGCCGCGGGCGCGGGCGAGCCGGTCCACGACGCCGAGCCCGGCCGTGGCGCCGAGCCCGACGACGGGGACGAGGACGAGGGCCAGGAGCGTGTTCTGCAGGGGGCGGCTGCGGCCGGGCGCGCGGCGTCGCGGGCGGGGGGTGTCGGTGCGCGCAGCGGTCACGTGGCCGTCGTCGTCCCGGCCACCGCGCTGGTTGAGCGCCGGCGGCCGGAACCACCCGTCTGCCGCGGATCCCCTAGAACGGCAGGGGGTCCGCGTCTAGAACCTCAGGGCTTCAGAAGGACCTTCAGCGCGCCGCGGCGGGCGGCGAGCTCGTCGAGGGCCGCCTGCGCGTCGGTGAGGTCGAACTCGTGCGTGATGAGCGGGGTGGGGTCCAGGACGCCGGCGGAGAACGCGCGGACGGCGTACGCCCACGCCCGCGTCGGGGCGCCGAAGACGGTCAGGACGTGCACGTTGCGGCTGACCAGCTCCAGCGAGGACAGGTCGTCGGCGTCCTGCGCGGGGATGCCTGTCAGGACGACGCGCCCGCCCCGGCGGGCGAGGCGGACGGCGGTGCGGGCGATGCCGGGCACGCCCGCGGCCTCGATCACGGCGTCGAACGTGGCGCCCAGCGTCGTGGCGTCACCGGTGTAGTGCGCGGCCCCGCACGTGGTGGCCAGCTCCCGGCGCTCGTCGTTGTGGTGCACGACGGTCACCTCGCAGCCGGCACCCTTCAGCAGCTGCACGGCCAGCAGGCCCAGGGTCCCCGCGCCGACGACGGCGACCTTGGACCCGGCCGAGACGTCGGCGAGCAGGACGGCCTCGGCCACGCACGCCGCGGGCTCGATGCCGGCGGCCGCGCGCAGGTCGGCGCCCTCGGGCAGCACGTGCAGGTAGCGCGCGGGCAGCGTCAGCCACGTCGACCAGCCGCCGGGGAGGGTGAAGCCGGTCTCCTCGTACTCCTGCGGCCAGCCCTCGGTGTCGCCCTCCAGGGAGGCGGGGGTGCCCTCGGCGGTGCGGATGCCCTGGCCGACGACCCCGCGCCCGACGAGGGACTCCGGCACGCCCGGGCCGACCGCCGCCACGGTGCCGGACCACTCGTGCCCTGGGACGACGGGGTAGCGGACGAACTCCGCGGGCCGGGTCCCGGCGAAGACCTCGCGGTCGGACCCGCAGATGCCGCAGTAGGCGACCTGGACCAGCGCCTGGCCGGGGCCGGGTTCGGCCGCGGGGGCGTCGAGGAGTTCGAGGGTGCCGGGCTCGGTGATCTGGACGGCGCGGCCGGTGCGTTGCGTCATGGGCGCAACGTACCGGCCCAGGCGGGCCGCCCGTTTCGGCACGTTGCCTCCCGGGGCTCTTTCACCGGGACCGGGGAGTCAACGTGCCCCCGCCGGTGCCCACACCTGTTGCGGCACGCTGACTCCCCGGTCTCTTTCACCGGGACCGGGGAGTCAACGTGCCGCTACGGGGCGACAGGGGCAGCGTCAGGCGCGCTCGCCCGCGGCGCGCTCGATGACCTCGGACAGTGCGGCGACGAGGCGCTGGGCCTCGGGCAGCGACAGCTGGGCGATGTCGCCGATGAAGACGCGGGGACCGAAGCGGCGCAGGACGGTCTGCCCGTTCTCGGCGTAGGTGAGGTCCGTCGACTCCAGGCGCACCGGGCAGGGGCGCTCGGCGCCCTCGTCGCCCTCGAGCGGGACGACGCGCGCCTCGAAGCTGTGCAGCCAGCCGCCCTCGACCTCCAGGCCGCGGGAGGCCCACGAGGGAGTGTCCCAGCGGATGACCTGCAGGCTCTCGTCGGCGACGGGGGTGCCCGCGGGGGTGCTCTGGTCGTCCATCGACGCTCCACGTGATGAGTAGTAGGTGCCCTAGGGTGCTGCTGAACGTGATCAAGTCATCGCACAGAGTTGCGGGGTCAGCCTGCCACGCTCCTCGTGATTTCGTCGCGTGTTCGCGAGAACACTCTCAGTGGATCTTGGTGCGTCCCGTCCGGTGATCGTCCCCACGGGCGAGTTGCCCCGGGGAACACCGCGGCGGCACCATCGGAACGTGCTCCCGACGCTGGTCGTGCTCGACCCGTTCTGGCCGAGCCGACGCGCCTACCTCTTCGACGGGCTGTGTCGGCGCCCCTAGGCGTGCCCGACCCCGAACCCGTCGACCCGAAGGACCCCCCGTGAGCACCGACGCCACCCCCGAACCCGCTGCTGCCTGGAAGTTCGAGACCCTCCAGGTCCACGCCGGCCAGACGCCCGACCCCGCGACCGGGGCCCGTGCGCTGCCGATCTACCAGACCACCAGCTACCAGTTCCGCGACACCGACCACGCCGCCGCGCTGTTCGGCCTGGCCGAGCTCGGCAACATCTACACGCGGATCATGAACCCGACGCAGGACACCGTCGAGCAGCGCATCGCCGCGCTCGAGGGCGGCGTCGGGGCCCTGCTCGTCGCCTCCGGCCAGGCCGCCGAGACGCTGGCGATCCTCAACATCGCCTCCGCCGGCGACCACGTCGTCTCCAGCCCGCGCCTGTACGGCGGGACGTACAACCTCTTCCACCACACGCTGCCCAAGATGGGCATCACCGTGTCCTTCGTCGCCGACCCCGACGACGCCGCCAGCTGGGCCGCGGCCGTGCGCCCCGAGACCAAGCTGTTCTACGGCGAGACGATCTCCAACCCCGCCGGCGACGTCCTCGACATCGAGACCGTCGCGGGCGTCGCCCACGAGCACGGCGTCCCGCTGGTCGTCGACAACACCATCGCCACGCCCTACCTGATCCGCCCCTTCGAGCACGGCGCGGACGTCGTCGTGCACTCGGCGACGAAGTACCTCGGCGGGCACGGCACCTCCGTCGCCGGCGCCGTCGTCGACTCCGGCCGCTTCGACTGGGCCGCCTCCGACCGCTTCCCCGGCCTGACCACGCCCGACCCCAGCTACCACGGCGTCGTCTTCACCGACGCCGTCGGCCCGCTGGCCTACCTCATCAAGCTGCGCGTCCAGCTCCTGCGCGACCTCGGCCCCGCCGTCGCGCCCTTCAACGCCTTCCTCATCGCCCAGGGCCTGGAGACGCTGTCGCTGCGCATGGAGCGGCACGTCGAGAACGCCGGGAAGGTCGCCCGGTTCCTCGAGGGCCGCGACGACGTCCTGTCGGTGAACTGGGCCTCGCTGCCGTCCTCGCCCTGGCACGCGCAGGCGCGCAAGTACGCCCCGAAGGGGTCCGGAGCCGTCCTGGCCTTCGAGATCGCCGGCGGCCTGCCCGCCGGGAAGGCCTTCGTCGAGGCGCTGCGGCTGCACAGCCACGTCGCCAACATCGGCGACGTCCGCTCCCTGGTCATCCACCCCGCCTCGACGACCCACAGCCAGCTCACCCCGCAGGAGCAGGCCGCCTCCGGCGTCACCCCCGGCCTGGTCCGCCTCGCCGTGGGCGTGGAGAACGTCGACGACATCCTCGCCGACCTCGAGCTCGGCTTCGCGGCCGCCGCCTCGGCGTCGGCCCCGGCGTCGACCAGCGCGTCCGCCTGACCCGCGCACGTCAGGGACACTGGGAAGCCGAGCGGGGGATCGAGCAGGAGTGGTGGTCGTCGACGTGGGTGCGGGTCAGGATCTGGCGTCCGAGGTCCCGGGACAGGTGGCGCGGGCCTTCCGCCCGGCCCCGCCCCCGGCGTCGGGCGGCTGGCGCGAGGGCGACCCCGCCGGGCACCGGCGGTTCGCCGACGTCGGCGACCTCCCTCTGCAGCTCGGCGGTCTCCTCCCGCAGGTCCGCCTGGCCTACGAGACGTGGGGGACGCTGAACGCCGACGCCTCCAACGCCGTCCTCGTCGAGCACGCCCTCACCGGCGACACCCACGTCACCGGCGAGGCCGGTCCCGGGCACCCCACCGCCGGGTGGTGGTCCGCCCTCGTCGGCCCCGGCAAGGCCCTCGACACCGACGAGTGGTTCGTCGTGGCGGCCAACGTCGTCGGCGGCTGCCAGGGCTCCACGGGCCCCTCGTCGCACCGGCCGGGCACGACGCGGCCGTGGGGCTCGGCGTTCCCGCGGCTCACCGTCGCCGACCAGGTCGCCGCCGAGGCGCGCCTGGCCGACCACCTCGGCGTCGCCCGGTTCGCGGCCGTCCTCGGCGGCTCCATGGGCGGCATGCGGTCCCTGGAGTGGGCCGCGGCGCACCCCGGCCGCGTCGGCGCCGCGCTCGTCCTGGCCTCCGCCGCGGCCGCCACGGCCGACCAGATCGGCGGCCAGAGCGCCCAGATCACCGCCATCGTCTCCGACCCCGGCTGGCGCGGCGGGGACTACCACTCCGCCCCCGACGGGCAGGGCCCGCACACCGGCCTCGGCCTGGCCCGGCGCCTGGCGCACCTGTCGTACCGGACCGCGGCCGAGCTCGACCTGCGCTTCGGCCGCGAAGCCCAGTTCGGCGAGGACCCGCTGTCCCCGACCGAGCCGGGCCGCTACGCCGTCCAGAGCTACCTCGACCACCACGCCGACAAGCTCGTGCGCCGCTTCGACGCCGGTTCCTACGTCGCGCTCACCGACGCCATGAACACCTGGGACGTCGGCCTCGGGCGCGGGGGCACCGACGTGGCGCTCGCGGCGATCACGACGCCCCTGGTCGTCGTCGCCGTCGACTCCGACCGGCTCTACCCGGTGGCCGACTCCCGGCGCATCGTCGAGGCGGCCCCCGCCGCCGTCGGCGGGCTGCGCGTCGTGCGCTCGACGTCCGGGCACGACGGGTTCCTGCTGGAGGCCGACCAGATCGCCCCGCTCGTGGCCGAGACGCTGGCCCTCGGACGCCGCTGAGGGCCGCGGCCGGTGCGAGCGCACCGGCCACGGCCCTCAGGGAACCGCTCAGGCGGGGACGCGGGACTCCGCGCGCACGTCCGTGACCGCCTCGTTCGCCGGGTCCATCGACGTCTCGTCGAACGGGCGGCGGCCGGCGAGCACCTCGGTGAGCTGCTCGCGGTCCAGCGTCCGGCTCCACGTCGCGATGACCAGGGTCCCGACGGTGTTGCCGATGAAGTTCGTCACCGCGCGCGCCTCGGACATGAACCGGTCGATGCCGACGATGAGCCCGACCCCGTCCAGCAGCGCGGGCTTGTGCGAGGCCAGGCCGCCGGCGAGGGTCGCCAGCCCGGCGCCGGAGACGCCCGCGGCCCCCTTGGAGGCGATGACCATGAACAGCAGCAGCGAGACCTGCTGGCCCACCGACATGGGCTGCCCGAGGGAGTTGGCGATGAACAGCGAGGCCATCGTCAGGTAGATCGCGGTGCCGTCGAGGTTGAAGGAGTACCCCGTCGGGACGGTGATCCCGACGGTCGACTTCGAGACCCCGGCGTGCTCCATCTTGGCGATGAGCCGCGGCAGCGCCGTCTCCGAGCTCGACGTGGAGACGATGAGCAGGATCTCGCGGGCCGTGTAGCGCAGGACCTTGAAGATGTTCAGCTTCGCGACGACGCGCAGCACGAGCCCCAGCACGACCAACACGAACACGGCGCAGGTCAGGTAGAACCCGACCATCACCGTGGCCAGCGCCTTCAGGGCGTCGACCCCGGTCTCGCCGACGACGGCCGCGATCGCGCCGAACGCCCCGACGGGCGCGGCCCACATGACCATCGCGAGGACCTTGAAGACGACCTTCTTGACCGTCTCGATCGCCCGCAGCGCCCGCTGCCCCGTCTCGCCGAGGCCCTGCAGCGCGAACCCGACGAGCAGCGCCACGAACAGCGCCTCCAGCACGGACCCGTCGGTCAGGGCCGAGAACAGCGACGTCGGGATGATCCCGAGCAGGAAGTCGACCGAGCCGCCGCTCTCGTGGGCCTTCTCGGCGAGCTGGGCGCCCTGCCCGCGCAGGTCGTCGGTGAGCTGCAGGTCGGTCACCGGCAGCACGTTGCCGACGAGCAGGCCGATGACGAGCGCGAACCCGCTCATCGCCAGGAAGTACAGCAGGGCCGTGCCGCCGACGCGGCCGACCTGCGCCGCGGCCCGGACCGACCCGATGCCGAGCACGATGGTGCAGAAGATGACCGGGGCGATCATCATCCGGACCAGGTTCACGAACCCGGTCCCCAGCGGCTTGAGCTCCTTGCCCACGTCGGGGAACAGCAGGCCCACGGCGATGCCCAGGCCCACCGCCACGATGACGGCGATGTAGAGGAAGTGCGTGCGGTCTCGCGTGTGCTTCTGAGCGACAGTGCTCATGGGACCCTCTCGTGGGTGGTCGCGACGGCGGGAGCGGTGCTGGGTGATGGTGGTCACGTCGACGTCGAAGTCGTCTGCTTCCGGTCGTTTCGTTCACGTCCCGGGACGACCGCCCGGACGCCCGCGCGGACGGCGCGGGCGCCGTGAACGGCACTGGACGCTGGCCTCGCGCGTCCTCGTCCTGCAGCTGCTCGTCGTCCTGGTCGTCGTCGTCGGCGCCACCGCGGCCCTGGGCTGGCAGCTGCGCACCGACACCCGCCGCGACGCGACCGTCGAGGTCACCGACGTCGCCGCCGCCGTCGCGCAGTCCCCCGACGTCCGCGACGGCCTGGCCGACCCCGCCAGCGCCGACCGGGCCGCGATCGACGCGCACGTCGAGGCCGTCCGCCGGGCCACGGGCGTCTACTTCATCACCGTCATGGACCGCGACAAGATCCGCTGGACGCACCCCGACCCCGCCCGCATCGGCCAGCCGTTCGTCGGGCACGCCGACGAGGCCCTCGCCGGGGGCCGCGTCGTGGAGACCTACACGGGGACCCTCGGCCCGTCCGTGCGCGCCGTGCTGCCGGTCCGCGGGGACGACGGGGCGGTCGTGGGCGCCGTCGCCGTCGGGGTCGCCACCCGCTCGGTCACCCAGGACCTGCTCGACCGGCTGCCCGTCCTCGTCGCCGCCCTCGCCCTGGCGCTGGGGCTGTCGGTGGCCGGGTCGTGGCTGCTGTCGCGCTGGGTCCGCCGCCGCACCCACGGCCTCGAACCGGCCGACCTCACCCGGCTGTGGGAGGTCAACGACGCCGTCCTGCACTCCCTGCGCGAAGGGCTCGTCGTCGTCGACCCCGCCGGCCGCCAGCGCGTCGTCAACGACGAGGCCCGCCGCCTGCTGCCCACGCGCGAGGACGGGACCCTCGACGTGCCCCCTGCGCTGCAACGGCTCCTGGACTCGGCGGAGGACGTCGTCGACGACGTCCAGGTCACCGACGACCGGGTCCTGGTCGTCAGCCGCCTCGACGCGCACTGGGAGGGCCGCCGCGTCGGGACCGTCGTCACCCTGCGCGACCACACCGAGCTGCAGGCCCTCACCCGCGACCTCGACGCCGTGCGCGGGCTCGCCGACGCGCTGCGCTCCCAGGCCCACGAGTCCGCGAACCGGCTGCACGTCGTCGTGACCCTCGTCGAACAGGGCCAGCCCGAGCGGGCCGTCGCGTTCGCCACTGCGGAACTGGCTGCGGCGCAGCAGCTCACCGACCTCGTCGTCGCCGACGTCGCCGACCCGGCCGTCGCGGCGCTGCTCGTCGGCAAGTCCGCCCAGGCCGCCGAGCGGGGCGTCGAGCTGGAGGTGGAACCCGACACCGCGCTCGCGGACGGGCTGCTGCCGGCGCGCGACCTCGTGACGGTCGTCGGCAACCTCGTCGACAACGCCGTCGAGGCGGCCCTGGGGGCGCCCGGGCCGCGGTGGGTGCGGGTCCGGATCCGGGGGGTCGGCGAGCGCGTGGAGGTGCGCGTGACCGACTCCGGCGCCGGGCTGCGGGCCGACGACCTGGACCTGGCGATGCAGCGCGGCTGGTCGCGCAAGGAGCACCGGCTCTCGCCGGGGGGTGCGCACGGGCTGGGGCTGGCCCTCGTCGGGCAGGTCGTGCGCCGGCACGGGGGGTCTGTGCGCGTCGAGGAACCCGTGACGCTCGACGACGGCGGCGGGACCCTGGTCGTGGAGCTGCCGGTGGGGCAGCCGTGATCGGGGTCCTCGTCGTCGAGGACGACCCGCTGCTGGCCGCCGGGCACGCCGAGAAGGTCGCCCGGGTCCCGGGGTTCGCGGTCGTGGCGGTCGCCCACTCCGGGCGCGAGGCCCTCGCCGCCGTCGGGGCCCACGCCGTCGACCTCGTGCTGCTCGACATGACGCTGCCCGACGTCGACGGGCTGCAGGTCCTGCGCGCGCTGCGGGCGGCCGCGGTGCCCGCCGACGTCATCGCGGTGACGGCCGCGCGCGACCCGGCGGTCGTGCGCCAGGCGCTGTCGATGGGCGTCGTGCAGTACCTGCTGAAACCCTTCACCACCGCGGCCCTGGAGGAGCGGCTGCGCGCCTACGCGCGGTTCCGGGCCGACGTCGCCGCGGCCTCGGGGGAGTTCGGGATCGACCAGCAGGCCATCGACGAGGCGCTGGCGCAGTTGCGGACCGCGAACGGGCCGGCGCGCGGGGTGGCGGCCCCGACGTTGCAGACCGTGGTCGCCGCCCTGCGCGAAGCCCCTGCGGGACAAGGGCTATCGGCCGCCGAGGTCGCGACGGTCACCGGGTTGTCCCGGGTCTCGGCGCGCCGGTACCTCGAACACCTCACGACGACGGGCCGGGCCCGGCGCGAACCCCGCTACGGCGGGTCGGGTCGTCCGGAACTGGCCTACCACCCGACGCCCGCGCTCTGAACCCCCTCAGAGCAGCGGGCGCAGGACGGCCAGGGTGTCGTCGACGGGACCGACGGGCAGGGTGCCGCAGTCGAGCCCGGCGTACCGGCCGGCGAACGGCAGCAGGTCGGCGTGGAGCTCGCGGGCGGCCTCGGCGTCCCCGAGCCGGGCCGCGGCGTGCGCGTGCAGAGCGGTCAGCGCCAGCCACAGCATGTCCCGGCGCACGGGCTCCCGGGCCGCCCAGCGCCGCCGGGCCTCCTCCTGCCGGCCGGCGTCGAGCAGGCACAGCACCAGCGGGGCGGCCGTCGCGCCGCGGCCCGAGGCGTCGGCGGCCCGCACCTCCGCCAGCGCCTCGCGGGGCCGGCCGCGGTGCCAGGCCGTCGCGAAGCGCCCCACGGCCGCCATGTACGGCGCCGTCGCGTCCCCGGCGGCCGCCAGGGCCGCGGTGGCCCCGGCGTACCGGCGGGCCCCCTCCTCCAGCCGCCCGTCGGTGAGGTCCACGACGGCGTGCCACAGCGACAGCACGAGCAGCAGGTGGCCCAGCTGCCCGGACCCGGCGACCGCGGTGGCCTCGGCGACCGCCGCGGTGGCGCCCGCGCGGTCGCCGCGGGAGGCGCGCGCCAGGAACCGCAGCCACAGCCCCACGGCGAGGAAGTCGTCGAGGCCGTGCCGGCCGGCGAGGTCGACGAGCTCGTCGGCGAGCGCGCCCCGCTCGGCGTCCAGGTCGGGACCGAGGGCGGCGTACCCGCGCAGGTTCAGGGCCAGGCACAGCAGCCGCGGGTCGCCGGCCTGCCGGGCGGCGGCCAGGGCCCGGGCGCTGCACGCGATCGCGGCGGGCACGTCCCAGGTCTCCAGCTCCAGGAACCGGGCGTGCTCGCGGCGGACGACGTCGGCGGGGCCGGTGGGGGCGGGCAGCCGGTCGAGCAGGCGCAGGCGCAGCGGGTCGCCCGCGGTCTCCCGGCGCACCGTCCACACCAGGGGGGCGTCCCAGCAGGTGAGGACGGCGTGCAGCAGCTGCTCGTCGTCGCCGGCCCGGGCCAGCGCGGTGGTCTGCGCGGCGCGCGCGGCCACGGCGTCGCCGGCGGCGGCGAGGGCGGCCACGAGGGCGCAGCGCAGGCGCGTCTCGACGGCCGGGTCCGGGGCCCGGGTGAGGTCGTGGGCGCTCAGGGCCCCGGTGAGCAGCTCGGCGGCCCGCTGGGGCGAGGTGCGGGCGGCGCGGGTCGCGGCGCGTTCGGCGTGCTCGCGGGCCCGGGCCGCCGTGGCGGGGGTCAGCCCGGCCAGGGCGTGGTGGGCCAGGGCGTCGACGTCGTGGGGCGCGAGGTCCTCCAGCACCGCCAGGACGCGTCCGTGCGTGCGCCGCCGGCGGGCCGGGAGCAGGTCGTCGGCGAGGACGTCGCGCACGAGGGCGTGGGTGAACCGGACGCGGCCCGGGGTCGTCTCCTCCAGCAGCCCGGCCACGACGGCGGTGTCGAGCCCGTCCTCCACGGCGTCCCCGCCGTCTCCGTCCCCTCCGGCCTCGCCCGGGACGCCGTCCAGGACGCGGGCCAGGACGTCGACGTCGAGCTCGCGCCCGAGCAGGGCCGCGGTGCGCAGCAGGTCCACCGTCGCGGCGGGCAGCCGCGCGAGCCGGGCGCGCAGCACGTCCGCGATGCCGGCCGGCACGGTGGTCGGCGGGCCGGTGGCGGGGGCCAGCGGACCGGGCCCGGCGAGCAGGCGGGCGAGCTCGCGGACGAACAGCGGGTTCCCGCCGGTGCGGTCGGTGAGCCAGTCGACGGTCGTGGGGTCCAGCGCCCGCCCGCCGGCCGAGCGCGCGAGGGCGGCGACGGCCTCGCGCCCCAGACCCGCCAGGTCCAGGTGCGCCGCGGCGGCGGGGGCCAGCGCGGCCCGGACGAGACCGAGCCCGGCCCCGGCCTCGGTGCCGCGGTAGGCGCAGACGACGACGGCCGCGGTCTCGTCGAGCTGGTCGACGACCTGCCGCAGGAGCTGGCGGGTGACGTCGTCGGCGCGGTGCGCGTCGTCGAGGACGACCAGCACGGGAGCGACCGCGGCGAGGTGGTCGGCGACGGTGCGGGCCAGGTGGAAGGTGTTCTGCGGCAACGGGTCCGTGTGGCCGAGGTCGTCGAGGACCTCGCGCCAGGCCCACCCGGGCGGCGCCCCGTCGACCTCCGGGCAGCGGCCCCACGTCGTGGTCCAGCCGGTGAGGGTGCGGGTGAACGCGTCGAGCAGGGTCGTCTTGCCCGCGCCGGCCTCGCCGTCGACCCACACGACGCGGACCTCGCCGGCGGCTGCGGCGTCACGGGCGGCCGCGGTCAGCACCGCCAGCTCGGGGTCGCGGCCCACGAGCGCGCGGGGGTCCGCCTCGACGGTCCGCGCGGTGCGGGGGACCGGCGGGACCGCCGGCCACAACCCCGGGTCCTGCTGCAGCACGGCCTGTTCGACGGACCGCAGCACCGGGCCGGGGTCGACGCCGAACTCGTCGGCCAGGTGCCGGCGGGTGCGACGCAGGACGGCCAGGGCGTCGGCCTGCCGCCCGCAGCGGTACAGGCCCAGGGCCAGCAGCCGGACGGCCTCCTCGCGGGTGGGGTGCTCGGCGGCGTGCCGGTCGAGCAGGGCGACGACGGCGGCGGGGTCACCGGCCCCGAGCCGCTCGGCGGCGAGGGTCTCCACCGCGCCCAGGCGCAGCTCGGTGAGCCGTGCGGCCTCCGGTGCGGCCCAGGCGGTGTCGGACACCTCGGCGTAGGGGGGACCGGCCCCGTCGGCGAGGGCGTGCTCGAGGTCGGTCCCGGCGGCGACGGCGTCCTCGAACCGCCACGCGTCGACGTTCGCGCGCGGCAGGCGCAGCGCGTACCCCGGGGCGGCGCTGACGAGCACCTCGGCCCGGGCGCGCGGGGGACGGTCGGGTTCGAGGGCGCGGCGCAGGTGCGAGACGTGGACCTGCAGGGCGGCCAGGGCCGTGGGCGAGGGCACGGCCGGCCACAGGTCCTCCAGCAGCCGGTCGGTGGAGACGACCTGCCCGTGCGCGGCGACGAGGCGGGTCAGGACCGAGCGGCGGACTGGCCCGCCGAGGTCGACTCCCCTCCCGTCGACCTCGGCGCGGACCGGTCCGAGCACGGACACCCGCACCCTGTCGCCCGCCGGTGCACGCACCCGGCAGAAGCTACCCGCGGACGACCCGTCCCGTGGCCAGGACGCGGTGCCGATCGTAGCGATCACCCAGGTCGCGCAGCCGGGTGCGGGTCTCGTCGTCGTAGCAGCGGGCGAACCGGGCGGGGTCGTCACCGCCGGCGAAGTTCGGCAGCGCCCCGGGGTGCGACCAGTCCCGCAGGGCGTCCAGGACGGCCTCGCCCGCGGCGCCCGCGTCGGGGGCGCCGGGCAGCGCCAGACCGAGGGTGAGGACGGTGAAACCGGCGTCACGGTGGCACAGCGCGCTGGGGTGCGCGGGGGCGGCGGCGACGGCCCCGCCGAGCTGGCGCAGTTCCACGGCCAGCAGCGGGGTCCCGGAGTCCGGGCCGGCCACGGCGAGCAGGGCGTCGACGGCCGCCGGAGGCAGTTCGGTGAGCAACCCGGAACGTTCCGTCGCGGGGACGGGGTCGGTGGGGTCGGCGTGGACAGAACCGATGGCGGCGTAGGGCATCACGGCGACCGTGTCGAGCACGGGGGCCAGTTCGCGCAGGGGTTCCAGGAGCCGTTCGCCGTCCCCGGTCCCGCCGGTCCACACGAACCGGACGCCCACGACCGAGCGCCCCGCGAGCGCGGGCGGCAGGTCGGGCAGCGGGGGCAGTTGCGCGAGGACGACCGACGTCGTGGCCTGCGTCGGCAGGTCGGCGCACCAGCGCGCCCAGCGGTGCAGGACGGTTCCGGCCCGCTCGGCCGCGAACCACAGCGCACCCCCGAGCACCTCGGTGATCGGCAGCAGCTCGACCTCGACGGCGGTGACGATCCCGAGGGTCGCCTTCCCGCCGCGCAGGCCCCAGAACAGGTCCGGTTCGGTCTCGGGCGTCACGTGCCGCAGTTCCCCGTCGCCGGTCACGACGTCGAAGGCGCGCACGAGGTCCGAGCTCGGGCCGATGGTGCGGGCCAGCGGTCCGAGGCCGCCGCCGGTGAGGAAACCCGCGACGCCGACGCCCGGCGCCGAACCGCACGGGGCGGCCAGGCCGTGCTCGGCGGCGGCGGCGACGACCCCGGTCCACAGCGACCCGGCGCCCACCCGGGCGGTGCGGGCCACGGGGTCGATCGAGCACCCGTCGAGCCCACCGGTGTGGACCAGGAGCGTGCCGCGGTCGACGGGGCACGCGCCGTGGCCCGTGCGCTGCACGGCGACCGTCAGGCCCAGCGACCCGGCGGTGCGGACGGCCGCGGCGACGTCGCGGGCGGAGCGGGCGGCGACGACCGCGGCGGGGGTGACGGGCACGGTGACGTTCCAGGGGGCGGCGAGCTCGGCGTAGCGCGGTGTGCCCGGCAGGTGCACGTCACCGTCGAGGTGCTTGCCGAGCTCGGCGAGCAGCTGCAGCCCCTCGGCCGCGGTGCGGGGGGCGGGGCGGGGTTCGAGCAGGAGCAGCGGGATCCGCCGGTCGGTGAGTTCCTGGTACGCCGCGTAGGTGTCGGCGGCCGCCACGACCAGCGGCCACAGCACGGCGCGCTCGGCCTCGGTCGCGGGGCGGGCGCGCAGGTCCTCGCTGCGGCCGCGGCGCTCGAGCCGGACGTCGGGGTGCGCCAGGGCGTTGTGGAACCACGCCGGGTGCCGCGCGGCGCCGGCGTTGGAGGCGACCAGGACGAGCTGGTCGCCGAACTCCGGGAACCGGAAGCAGGCCAGGGCGCTCGTGCGGGGTGCGCCGCTGCGCCGTCCCGTCGTGGTCAGGAGTGCGATCTCGACGGGGCCCATGGCGCCGCCGAGCCGGCCGCCGGTGGCGCGGTGGACGCGGACGTGCGCGCGGCTGACGGCGGTGACGAAGCGCGCCGTGCGCGAGCCGGGGGCCGCGGTCGCGGCGAGGGCGGAGAACCGGCGGGACAGGGGTGCTGTGCTCATGGCGACGACGGTGCCCGCCGGCGCCTTCGGCCCACTTGCCGCCGACTTGCCGCCTCCCTCCCCGGGCCCGGCGCACCGCGCCTCACTAGGGTGCTGGGCGTGGCAGCAGCGGAGCGCATCACCGACCGGCTCGTGGGACACGGCGAAGGGCCGTGCTGGTCACCGACGTGGGGAGGGTTGCGGTTCGTCGACCTCTACGCGGGCGACGTCGTGACCCTGGCCGCGGACGGTTCGACCACGCGGAAGCACTACGGCGAGGTCGTCGCGATCACCCGGCCCCGCGTGGGCGGGGGAGCGGTCCTGGCCGTCGAGCGGGGCATCGTGCTGGAGGACGCCGACGGGTCCCTGCACGCCCAGCCGGAGCTGTGGAGCGCGGACGCCCGGCTGCGGATGAACGAGGGCGGCTGCGACCCCGACGGCCGCTTCTACGCCGGGAACATGGCCTACGACCAGGCCGACGGCAAGGGGCAGGGCCGGGCGTCGGTGTACCGCTTCGACGCCGACGGGCGCGTCGAGGTCGTCGTCGGGCAGGTCACCATCTCCAACGGTCTCGGCTGGAGCCCGGACGGGACGCTGGCGTACTACAACGACACCCCGACCGGACGCACCGACGTCTTCGACTACTCGCGCGAGGGTGGGCTGACCGACCGGCGCCTGTTCGCGCAGGTCAACGACGACAGCGGGAAGAACCGGCCCGACGGCCTGACCGTGGACGCCGAGGGCGGGGTGTGGACGGGCCTGTTCGGCGGGTCGGCCGTGCGCCGGTACGCCCCCGACGGCACCCTGGACGCCGTCGTGGAGGTGGGCGCGCGCCAGGTCACGGCGTGCACCTTCGGCGGGGACGACTACTCGGAGCTGTTCATCACGACGTCGCGGGAGAACCTCGCGGACGACGACGACCCGGCGGCGGGGAGCATCTTCCGCTACGTGCCCGGGGTCAAGGGCCTGCCGGCGCTGCCCTACGCGGGCTGACACGGCGCCGCGACGACGCTGACGAGGGACTCGGCGACGACGAGGTCGCCGGTCCACGTCACGTCGGCGCAGTCGCCGGCGTGCAGCCCGGCCACCCGCAGGTGCTCGACGTGCCGGGAGTCCAGGCAGACGTCGTGACCGGCGGTCCGCAGGCACACCCGGCCGGGACGGGCCTCGGTGACGCGCCCGGCGGCGGTGGTCGCCGGGGGCTGGCGCAGCAGGACGACCGCGGCGAAGGCGAGCAGGACGGCCGCGACGACGACCGGGAGCGCGCGACGGACCACGTCCCCTCGTCGGCGGCCGGGGGCGCGGCCTTGAGTCAGACCGTCTCGCGGACGGGCGGTTCGGGGGCGGGGGAGCCGCCGTCGGTGCGGCCCTCGGCCTCGTCGCGCAGGCGCTGGGCGAACTCCTCGGCCATCATCAGCCGGTCGCGCAGCTTCTCGACGCGGGCGTCGGCGGCCTGCCGGAACTCGTCGAGCTTGGCGAACAGCTGCTCGCGGGGCGTCGCGGAGGGGATGCGGCCGTCGAGGGCGTCGAGCACGGAGAGCAGCTCACGCATCTCGTCGAGGGAGAAGTCGAGCGGTTTCATGCGCTTGAGGACGAGCAGCCGGTAGACGTCCATCTCGGTGTAGAGCCGGAAGCCGCCGGGGGTGCGCTGGGTGGGGCTGACCAGCCCCATCTCGTCGTAGTAGCGGATCGTGCGGAAGCTGTACCCGACCCGTTCGACGACCTCGCCGATCTGCATGAGTCCGGACATCTTTCCCCCTGCTCGACGACGGTGGCGGCGCGCTGAGCCTTCGCGACGACAGTCGATCGTAACGGTGCGGCCACGGGGTTCCGGTGTTCCCGGCGAACCGCGTCGCCCGTTCGCCGGTTCCTGTGAGGTCGTCCGGGGTCACGACCCGCCGGGCTCGGGTGTTCCCCGCGGGGTGCAGGGTGGCTAGTCTTCACGCTGTGACGCGTCTGACTACCGAGGGTGATGTTCGTGACTGAGCGTGCCACCCGCCGCACCCTGCTGCTGGCGATGGCCACCTCGGTCCCGCTCCTCGCCCTCGGCGGGACGGCGGTCGCCGACCCCGTCTACCCCTCGCAGGACCAGGTCGACCAGGCCAACGCCGCCGCCGCCGCCAAGGCCGCGCAGGTCGACGCGCTGCAGGCCCGGCTCACCGCCCAGCAGGACCAGCTCGACGCCGCGCAGACGGCGCTGTCCGTCGCCGCCGAGGACTACGACGAGGCCGACGCCCTGCTCGGGCAGCGCACCGCCGAGGCCGACGCCGCCCGGGCCGCCGCCGACCGCGCCGCCGCCGCCTACGCCGTCGCCCGCGTCGACCTGGGCCGGATGGCCTCGGCGACCTACCGCGGCACCTCCGACGACTACTCCCCGCTGACCAGCGCCCTCACGTCCGGCTCGGTCGACGACTACGTCACCAACCGCGCCACCCTCGAGCACCTCACCGGCAACCGCGCCGACGTCCAGCAGCGCGCCGCCGACGCCCAGGCGCTCGCCGACTCCACCTCCGCCGCGGCCGCCACCGCCCGGCAGGCCCAGCAGGACGCCACCGCGAAGGCCGCCGCCGCCCGCACCGCCGCGCAGCGCGCGGCCGACACCGCCGACGCCCTCGTCGCGAGCACCCAGCAGGAGAACGACGCCCTCGTCGCCCAGCTCGCGCAGCTGCAGCAGACGTCGGTGGCCCTCGAGCAGCAGCGGCAGGCCGGTCTCGAAGCCGAACGGCAGGCCGCCGCGGCCGCCGCCGCCAAGGCCGCCGCCGAAGCCGCCGCCCGGGCCTCGGCGTCACGCGCGGGGTCGGGTCCCTCGTCCGGCTCGGCGTCGGTGCGCCGCGCCGCGGGCCCCACCGCGGGAGCAGACACCGCGGTCGACTGGGCCCTGGCCCAGCTCGGCAAGCCCTACCTGTGGGCCGCGGACGGGCCCGACTCCTTCGACTGCTCCGGCCTGACCCTGCGGGCCTGGGGCGCGGCCGGCGTCGCCCTGCCGCACTCCTCGCGGCTGCAGTACTCCGGCCAGGCCAAGGTCGACCTCGCCGACCTCGAACCCGGCGACCTCGTCTTCTACGCGACGAACACGTCCGACGCCTCGACCATCCACCACGTCGGGATGGTCATCGCCCCCGGCACGATGGTGGAGGCCCCGCACACCGGCGCGAACGTGCGGACGGCGTCGATCTACCGCTCCGGCCTCATGGCGTTCGGCACCCGGCCCAGCTGACCCGAACGCCGAACGGCACGTTGACTCAACGGTCCCGGTCAAAGCGACCGTTGAGTCAACGTGCCGGGAGACGCGGAACGGCACGTTGACTCAACGGTCCCGGTCAAAGCGACCGGGGAGTCAACGTGCCGGAACGCGCGGCCTCAGTGCTTGGAGGCGCCCAGCTCGTACGAGGTCCCCTTGGCGCGCTCGAAGCTCGCGGCGATCTCCGCCTCGGCCTCCGCACGACCGGCCCAGTTGGCGCCCTCGACGCTCTTGCCGGGCTCGAGGTCCTTGTAGGTCTCGAAGAAGTGCTGGATCTCCAGGCGGTCGAAGTCCGACACGTCCGACAGGTCCTGGATGTTCGCCCAGCGCGGGTCGCCCGCGGGGACGGCGAGGATCTTGTCGTCGCCGCCGGCCTCGTCGCGCATGTGGAACAGGCCGATCGCGCGGCACGTGATGAGGCAGCCCGGGAACGTCGGCTCCTCGAGGATGACGAGGACGTCCAGCGGGTCCCCGTCCTCACCCAGCGTGCCCTCGATGAACCCGTAGTCGTGCGGGTAGCGGGTCGAGGTGAACAGCATCCGGTCCAGGCGGATGCGCCCGGACTCGTGGTCGACCTCGTACTTGTTGCGCTGACCCTTGGGGATCTCGATGGTCGCGTCGAACTCGGCTGGGGTGCTCACGTGGCTCCTCATCTCGGCACTGCTCTGCGCTTCGGGACGGCCGACCGGAGGACTCCCGGCCGACGGACCGCGCTAGTGTCGCGCAGGAGGGGCCCGTGGAACGAACCGGGCCGCAGCCGCCCGTGACCGGGCGTGACCGGGACGACGGGGGAGACACCAGCGTGCGCAAGGCCGCGGCCGCCGTCGTCACCGCCGCCACCGCGCTCGTCCTGGTCGGCGGGTACGCCGGGCTGGACGTCGCCGGAGCCGTCCCCGGGCCGCTGACGACGACACCGGCGCCGACGGCCGCGCCCCTGCCGACGGCACCCGGCGCGAACGTGCCCGCCCCCAGCCCCGTCCCCGTGCTGCCGACGCTGGACGCGGCCGCGCCCGTGCCCGACCCCGCCGTCCTCGGCGGCACCGTCGGGCCGCTGCTGACCGACCCGGCGCTCGGGGCGTCCGTCTCGGCCAGCGTCGTCGACGCCCTCACCGGCCGGACCCTGCTGGCCTCGGCCGACGACGTGGCCCGCACCCCGGCCTCGACCACGAAGATCCTCACCGCCGTCGCCGCGCTGCGGGCCCTGGGCGACACCTCCCGCGCCACCACGCGGGTCGTGGCCGGGGCCACCGCCGACGAGGTCGTCCTCGTCGCCGGCGGGGACGTGCTGCTCGCCGCGGGCGCCGGGGACCCCGAGGCCGTCGCCGGGCACGCCGGGCTGGGCGACCTCGCCGCGCAGACCGCCGCCGCCCTGCGCGCCGCGGGCCGCACCAGCGTCGCCGTCCGCCTCGACGACGGCTCGTTCACCGGCCCCGCCACGTCCCCGGGGTGGGGCGCGGGCGACGTCGGCTCCGGCTTCGTCATGCCCATCGCCCCGCTGGCCGTCGACGAGGCCAGGCTCGGGCCGGGGGAGAACGCCCCGCGCGCCGCCGACCCCGCCCTCGGCGCCGCCCTCCTCTTCGTGCAGGCCCTCACCGCCGACGGCATCACGGTCCTGGACCAGGGCAGCGGTTCCTCGTCGGTGCCGGTCGCGCGGGCCGCGGCGCAACCGGGCGCCAAGCAGCTCGCGGCGGTCAGCTCGGCCACCACCGCCGAGCAGGTCGAGCTCATGCTCACCGACAGCGACAACACCCTCGCGGAGGTGCTCGCGCGCCGCGTCGCCCTCGCCACCGGCCGCACGGGCACCTTCGACGACGCCTCGGCCGCCGTCGTCGACGAGGTCGCCGCCCTCGGCGTCGACGTGACCGGCGTCCACCTCCAGGGCGCCAGCGGCCTCGGGCGCGACGCGCGCATCCCGGCCCGCACCCTCACCTCGCTGCTGTCCGTGATCGCCGCCGGGAAGCACCCCGAGCTCGGCGCCGTCGCCGCGGGACTGCCCGTCGCGGCGGTCAGCGGGACCCTGGCCGACCGCTACGACCAGCCCGACTCCACCGCCGCCGCCGGGGTCGTGCGCGCCAAGACCGGGACCCTCACCGGCGTCAGCAGCCTCGCCGGGTTCCTGCGCGACGCCGACGGCCGGCTGCTGGCCTTCGCCGTGATGTCCGACAGCGTCACCCCCGGCGGGTCCGTGACGGCCCGCCGGGCGCAGGACCGCTTCGCCACCGCCCTCGCGGCCTGCGGCTGCCGCTGACGCCGGTCCCGCGGCTGCACCCGCCGCCGGCCCCACGGCCCGCCCGCGTACCGTGCGGGCATGCGTGCACGGGGGGACGAACGGCTGCAGGTCCCGGGCGGGGACCGGGGCGTCGGGGACGGCCCGGGAGACGGCCCGGGAGACGGCCCCGGGGACGGTCCGGGCGGGGAACGGGACGGGCGGCCCGTCGTCGACCTCGTCGACTTCGACCTCGCCGCCCAGGTCGCCGCCCGCCTCGTGCGCCCCGGCCCCAGGCTCGGCCGCGACGAGATCACCGACGTCGTCGCCGAACTGCGCCTGGCCGCCACCGAGGCCGCCGGCCCGGTGGCCGCGACCGCGCACCTGCCCTCCCCGGTCCCGATGCCGCCCGCGCTCGTCGTCGACCGCGTCTCCTGGGCCCACGCCAACGTCGACGCCTTCCGCTCGCTGTTGGGCCCCGTCGTCGTCGGCTCCCGCCCCGGGGCGACCCCCGGCGCGCCCGGGGCGCTCGACCGCGCGGGCACCGCCGTCGGCCGGCGCACCACCGGCGCCGAGCTCGGCAGCCTGCTCGCGTTCCTGTCCAGCCGCGTCCTCGGCCAGTTCGACGCCTTCACCGGCGTCGACGACGGCAGCGCCGGGCGGCTGCTGCTCGTGGCCCCGAACGTCGTGCAGGTCGAACGCGACCTCGACGTCGACCCCCACGACTTCCGCCGCTGGGTCTGCCTGCACGAGGAGGCCCACCGCCTGCAGTTCGGCGCCCACCCCTGGCTGCGCCGCTGGGTCACCGACGAGGCCCGCGGCCTGTCGTCCGAGCTGCTGTCCCAGTCCCGCGACCTCGGCGAGCGCCTCGCCGGGGTCGCGCGGTCGCTGCCCGACGTCCTGCGCGGCACGTCCACCGGTTCCGGCGTGGGCCTCGCCGACCTCCTGCAGACCCCCGCCCAGCGCGAGCGCGTCGGCCGGCTCGTCGCCGTCATGAGCCTGCTCGAAGGCCACGCCGACGTCGTGATGGACGACGTCGGCCCCCGGGTCGTGCCCTCCGTGGCGACCATCCGGGCCCGCTTCACCCAGCGCCGCAAGGGCCGCGGGTCCCTCGACCAGGTCGTGCGCCGCTTCCTCGGGCTCGACGCCAAGACCCGGCAGTACGCCGACGGGGCACGCTTCGTGCGCGGCGTCGTCGGGGCCGTCGGCTGGGACGGCCTCAACGTCGTGTGGACCGCGCCCGAGCACCTGCCGCTGCCCGCCGAGATCGCCGACCCGTCGGCCTGGGTCGCGCGCGTCCACGGGTGAGCGCGTGACGGGGCCGTCCCTGGCGGTCGCGGCCGTCCGCGTCGCGCTCCGGCGGGCGCTCGCCGACGTCGACGGCCTCGTCCTCGTCGCCTGCTCCGGGGGAGCGGACTCCCTGGCCCTCGCCGAGGCCCTCGCCTTCGAACGTGCCTCCGAGGCGTCCCGCGGGTCCGGACCGTTGACGCATCGGGACGATAGGACTGGACCGATGCGTCAGCGGTCCGAGCAGCGCGCGGGCCTCGTGACGATCGATCACGGCCTGCACGCGGACTCCGCCGCCGTCGCCGCCCGCGTCGTCGCGCAGGGCCGCGCCCTGGGCCTGGACCCCGTCCGCTGCGAACGGGCCGCGGTGGGCCGAACGGGTGGACCCGAGGGCGCCGCCCGCTCCGCCCGCTACGCCGCCCTGGAACGCGTCGCCGAGCAGGAGGGCGCCGTCGCCGTGCTCCTGGCCCACACCCTGGACGACCAGGCCGAGACGGTCCTGCTGGGCCTGGCCCGCGGCTCGGGCACCCGGTCGCTGGCCGGGATGCCCGCCGTCCGCGGGGTCTTCCACCGCCCCCTGCTGGGGGTGCCCCGCGACGTCGTCCGCGCGGCCTGCGCGCTGGAGCCGTGGGAGGACCCCGCCAACGCCGACCCCGCCTTCACGCGCACCCGCGTGCGGCACGACGTGCTGCCGTTCCTGGAGTCCCGCCTCGGGCCGGGCGTGGCCGCCGCGCTGGCCCGCACGGCCCGCGCCGCCCGCGATGACGCCGACGCCCTCGACGAGCTCGCCGCCGCGAGCACCCCCTTCCGCGACGGGTCGGCGGCCGTCGACGACCTCGGCGCCGCCCGGCCCGCCCTGCGCCGGCGCTGGCTGCGCTCCGCGGCGCTCGCCGCCGGCTGCCCGGCGGGTGCGCTGACCGCCGGGCACGTCGACGCCCTCGAGGCGCTCGTCCTGCGCTGGCGCGGGCAGGGGCCCGTGCACCTGCCGGGCGGTGCAAGCGGCGCCCGCGCGTGTGGCAGGCTCGTGCTCACCCCCCACCGCTGAACCTCGGGAGAACTTGCGTGGACGCCGCGACCGCCGGGACCGACCTCGAGCACGTGCTGCTGACCAAGGACCAGGTGGCGACCCGGGTCGCCGAGCTGGCCGCCGAGCTCGACCGCGACTACGCCGACAAGGACGTCCTGCTCGTCGGCGTCCTCAAGGGCGCGGCGATGGTCATGGCCGACCTGTCCCGCGCCATGCAGATCCCGCTGTCCATGGACTTCATGGCTGTCAGCTCCTACGGCTCGGGCACCAAGAGCTCCGGCGTGGTGCGGATCCTCAAGGACCTCGACACCGACATCTCCGGCCGCCACGTCCTGGTCGTGGAGGACATCATCGACTCCGGCCTGACGCTGTCCTGGCTGCTGGCGAACCTGTCCTCGCGCGGGCCGGCGTCGGTGAAGGTGTGCGCGCTGCTGCGCAAGCCCGAGGCCGCCAAGGTCGAGGTGGACGTCGCGTACGTCGGCCACGACATCCCCAACGAGTTCGTCGTCGGGTACGGGCTGGACTTCGCGGACAAGTACCGCAACCTCGACTGCGTCGCGACGCTGGCCCCGCACGTCTACAGCTGAGCCGCCGCGGCGCGTCCGCCCTCAGCGAACCCGCAGCCGCACCCCGGAACAGCACTCCGCTCCCACCCGTTCGACCACCGAAGGACCTGCGGGCAAGGACCCGCGGCGGCGTGTCGCCGCCGCGGTGTACCGTCGATCGTCGGTCAGGAACGAGCAGGAGGGACAGGGGGCGACCCCTCCATCTGATGCCCAACACTCTCAAGCGCATCGTGCGCGGCCCGTGGCTGTGGATCGTGGTGGCCATCGCGGCCGTCGCGATCGGCGCCTCCTTCTTCGCCTCCAGCGGCACCGCCGAGGTCTCCACGACCCGCGCGCTGCAGCTGATCCAGGAGGAGAAGGTCCAGAGCGCCACGCTCACCGACGGCAACCAGCGCATCGACCTGAAGCTGAAGTCCGGCGAGAAGGTCGACGGTGCCACCACCGTGCGCTCCTACTACATCGCCCAGCGCGGCAGCCTGGTCGTGCAGGCGCTCAACGAGAACCCGCCGCCGGACGGCGTCACCGACGAGGTGCCCAGCACCGGGATCCTGCAGTCGCTGCTGTTCACGGTCGGTCCGATCCTGCTGATGCTGGTCCTGTTCTGGTTCCTCATCTCGCAGATGCAGGGCGGCGGCAGCCGGGTCATGAACTTCGGCAAGTCCAAGGCCAAGATGATGACCAAGGACACCCCGAAGACGACGTTCGCCGACGTCGCCGGGGCCGACGAGGCCGTCGAGGAGCTCTACGAGATCAAGGAGTTCCTCTCCGACCGCGAGAAGTTCCAGGCCGTCGGGGCCAAGATCCCCAAGGGTGTCCTGCTCTACGGCCCGCCCGGCACCGGCAAGACGCTGCTGGCGCGCGCCGTCGCCGGTGAGGCCGGGGTGCCGTTCTACTCGATCTCCGGGTCGGACTTCGTCGAGATGTTCGTCGGTGTCGGCGCCTCCCGCGTCCGCGACCTGTTCGAGCAGGCCAAGGCGAACTCGCCCGCGATCATCTTCGTCGACGAGATCGACGCCGTCGGCCGTCACCGCGGCGCCGGTCTGGGCGGCGGTCACGACGAGCGCGAGCAGACCCTGAACCAGCTCCTCGTCGAGATGGACGGCTTCGACGTCAAGACGAACGTCATCATGATCGCGGCGACGAACCGTCCCGACATCCTCGACCCGGCGCTGCTGCGCCCGGGCCGCTTCGACCGCCAGATCGCCGTCGAGGCCCCCGACATGGAGGGCCGGCACAAGATCCTGCAGGTCCACGCCAAGGGCAAGCCCATGGCGCCCGGCACGGACCTGCTCTCCGTGGCCCGCCGCACGCCCGGCTTCTCCGGCGCCGACCTGGCCAACGTGCTCAACGAGGCCGCGCTGCTGACGGCCCGCGCGGACGCGAAGGTCATCGACGACGCGGCCGTGGACGAGGCCATCGACCGCGTCATGGCCGGTCCGCAGAAGAAGACCCGGCGGATGAGCGAGAAGGAGCTGAAGGTCACCGCGTACCACGAGGGTGGGCACGCTCTGGTGGCCGCGGCCCTGCCGAACACCGACCCGGTGACCAAGGTGACGATCCTGCCGCGCGGTCGCGCGCTGGGCTACACGATGGTCCTGCCGACCGAGGACAAGTACTCGACGTCGCGCAACGAGATCCTCGACCAGCTCGCGTACGCCCTCGGCGGCCGCGTCGCCGAGGAGCTCGTCTTCCACGACCCGACGACGGGCGCCTCGAACGACATCGAGAAGGCCACCGGGATGGCCCGCAAGATGGTCACCCAGTACGGCATGTCCGAGCGCGTCGGCGCGATCAAGCTCGGCAACGGCGGGGGCGAGGTCTTCCTCGGCCGCGACATGGGGCACGAGCGCGACTACTCCGAGGGCGTCGCCGGGATCGTCGACGAGGAGGTGCGCCGGCTCATCGAGGCCGCGCACGACGAGGCGTGGGAGATCCTCGTCGAGCACCGCCCCGTCCTCGACGCCCTGGTCGTCGCGCTGCTGGACAAGGAGACGCTGAACCAGGCCGAGCTCGCGGAGATCTTCGCCCCCGTGGTGAAGCGCCCGCAGCGGCCGGTGTGGCTGTCGTCCGAACGCCGGCACGTCTCCGACATCCCGCCGGTGAAGGGCCCCAACGAGGGCTCGCTCAACGGTCACGCCGGGGGTTTCCAGACCCCGGTGACCTACGAGAACGGGTCGAACGAGCAGCCGTGAGCGATGCTCCCCCCGTCCCGGGGACGTTCGACCGGGCGCGGGCCGAGAACGCGGTCCGGGAGTTCCTCCTCGCCATCGGGGAGGACCCGGACCGCGAGGGCCTGCGCGACACCCCGCAGCGGGTCGCCAAGGCCGCGACGGAACTGTTCGCCGGGCTCTGGCTGGAACCGGCCGACGTCCTCGTCACCGACTTCGGCCTCGAGCACGACGAGCTCGTGCTGGTGAAGGACATCGAGGTCCAGTCGACCTGCGAGCACCACCTGCTGCCCTTCCACGGGGTAGCGCACGTCGGGTACATCCCGGGTGAGCACGGCCGCGTGACGGGACTGTCGAAGCTGGCGCGGCTCGTCGACGTGTACGCGCGCCGCCCGCAGCTGCAGGAGCGGCTGACGACGCAGGTCGCCGACGCCCTCGTGGACCACCTGCGCCCGCGCGGGGCGATCGTCGTCGTCGAGGCCGAGCACTCGTGCATGACGTACCGCGGTGTCCGCAAACCCGGCGCGAAGACCGTGACGTCCGCGGTGCGGGGGGCGCTGCGCAACGCCGCCACCCGCGCCGAGGCGATGAGCCTCATCGTCGCGGGGCACCGGTGAACCCTCTGCTCACCCCGGGCCCGACGCGGGTGCTGGGTGTCCTCAACGTCACGCCCGACTCGTTCTCCGACGGCGGCCGGCACCTGGCCCACCCGGACGCGGTGGCCCGCGGGGTCGCGCTGCACGCCGCGGGCGCCGACCTCGTCGACGTCGGCGGGGAGTCCACCCGCCCCGGCGCGACGCGCGTGGAGGCGGCCGAGGAGCTGCGCCGCGTCCTGCCCGTCGTCGAGGGCCTGGTCGCGGCGGGGGTCCCCGTCAGCGTCGACACCATGCGCGCCGCCACGGCCCGCGCGGTCGTCGCGGCGGGCGCGCTCGTCGTCAACGACGTCTCCGGCGGCCTGGCCGACGAGGACATGGCGGCCACGGTCGCCGGGCTGGACTGCGTGTACGTGCTGAGCCACTGGCGCGGGTTCTCCGACGTCATGAACTCCCTGGCCGTGTACGCCGACCCGGTCGCCGAGGTGCGGGCCGAGCTGGCCGGGCGCCTGGCCGCCGTGACGGCCGCCGGGGTCGCCCGCGACCGGGTCGTGCTGGACCCCGGGCTGGGCTTCGCCAAGACCGCCGAGCACGACTGGTCGCTGCTCGCCGGTCTCGACGAGCTCGCCGCGCTGGGCTGCCCGCTGCTCGTCGGCGCCTCCCGCAAGCGCTTCCTCGGGTCCCTGCTGGCGGCCGGCGGCGAGGTCCCCGCCCCCGCGGACCGGGACGCCGCGACGGCCGCCGTCTCCGCCCTGGCCGCGGCGCGGGGGGTCTGGGGGGTCCGGGTGCACGACGTCCCCTCCACCGTCGCCGCGGTGAAGGTCGCCGCCGCGTGGTCGGCCGCCGGACGGGGGAGCGCCGCGTGAGCTCCCTCGACACCGCCGGTCCCGTCCTCGACGCCCGCGGCCGCGCCCTGGACCGCATCGTCCTGCGCGGTCTGTCCGCCCGCGGCCGCCACGGCGTCCTCGACCCCGAGCGCGCGCTGGGGCAGCGGTTCGGTCTCGACGTCGCGCTGCACCTGGACACCCGTGAGGCCGCCGCGGGCGACGACCTGACCGCCACGGTGAACTACGGCACCCTCGCCCAGCAGCTCGAGCAGGTCCTCGCCGGCGACCCGGTGGACCTGCTGGAGACGCTGGCGCAGCGCGTCGCCGACACCTGCCTGGCCGCCTCCGGGCGCGTCGAGGCGGTCGACGTCGTCGTCCACAAGCCGCAGGCCCCGGTCCCCGTCCCGTTCGACGACGTGGAACTGGTGATCCGCAGGACCCGCTCGTGAGGGCCGTGCTGGCCCTGGGCGCCAACGTCGGGCACCGCGCCGCGACGCTGCACGCCGCGGTGGACGCCCTGCGCGCGAGCGAGGGGATCAGCGTCGACGCGGTCTCGACGATCGTGGAGACCGCGCCCGTCGGCGCCGTCCCCGACCAGCCCGACTTCCTCAACGCCGTCGTCCTCGTGACGACGAGCCTCGGGCCCCACGACCTGCTCGCCGCGGCCCACGCCGTCGAGGCGTCCCTCGGCCTGGACCGCGCGACGAAGGTCGTCGACGGGCCCCGGCCCATCGACGTCGACGTCATCGCCTACCGGGACTCCGGGGGCGACGTCGAGCTCGACGAGGACGGTCTCGTCCTGCCCCACCCGCGCGCCCACGAACGGGCGTTCGTCCTGGGGCCCTGGCTCGAGCTCGACCCCGACGCGGAGCTGCCGCAGGGCCGGGTCGCGGACCTGCTCGCCCGGACCGCGCGGTGAGGCCCTCGCGTCCCGGGCTGCTCACCGGGCTGGGGTTCCTCGCCGCCGTCCTGGCCTGGTCGGGGCTGCAGGTGTGGGTCTCCTCGGGCCACGCCGAACCGGACCTGATGTGGCGCACCACGTTGACCATCGGCCTGCTCGCCGTCGCGGTCTTCGGCGTCGGCTGGCCCGTGAAGCAGTGGGTCGACGGCGACAAGGCCCGCCGCATCGACGCCCTGCGCGCGGCGCGCACCGCCGCCCTGGCCAAGGCGGCCTCGGTCGCCGGGGCCCTGCTGGTGGGTGTCTTCCTCGGCTGGACCGTGCACTACCTGCCGACCCTGCACATCGCGGCGCGCCGCAGCGAGACGGTCGTGGCGGTCGCCGACGTCGTCGTGTCGGTGCTGCTGCTCGTCGCCGGGCTGCTCGTCGAACGCTGGTGCCGGGTGCCCCCGGACGAGGACGAGCAGACGGGAGCCCGCGCGTGAAGGTGTCGACCCGCGCCGCCACGACCGAACCGTTCCACGCGCTCGCCTTCGGGGCGCAGGCCGCCGCGCTGCAGGCCCGGGGGCACCACGTCGTGCGGCTGTCCATCGGCGAACCCGACTTCGGGGCGCCGCCCGACGTGCGGGCCGCGATGCGGGACGCGATGGACGGCCGGGAGCTGCCGTACACGGTGGCGCTGGGCCTGCCGGCGCTGCGCGCGGCCATCGCCGCGGACTACCGCGACCGCCACGGCGTCGACGTCGACCCCGCGCGCGTGATCGTGACCTCGGGCGCCTCGGCCGCGCTGCTGCTGGTGCTGGCCGCGACCGTCGACCCGGGCGACGACGTGCTGCTGGCCGACCCGTCGTACCCGTGCAACCGCCAGCTGATCTCGACCTTCGGGGGCCGGGCGCTGACGGTGCCGACGACGCCCGCCCAGCGGTACCAGCTCACCGCCGACGCCGTCCGGGACGCGTGGACGGACCGGACGGGCGTCGTCATGGTCGCGTCCCCGTCGAACCCGACGGGGACCTCGGTGCCGCCCGGCGAGCTCGCCCGGATCTGCGAGCAGGCCCGCGAGCGCGGCGCGTGGCGCCTCGTGGACGAGATCTACCTCGACCTGTCCGACCCCGCCGCCGACGGGACGCCCGCGCGCACGGTCCTGGCGTCCGACCCCGACGCGATCGTCGTGAACAGCTTCTCGAAGTTCTTCGGCATGACGGGCTGGCGGCTGGGCTGGGCGGTGCTGCCGGAAGCCCTCGTCGCCCCGGTGGAACGTCTGGCGCAGAACTACTTCATCGCGGCCTCGACTCCCGTGCAGCACGCCGCGCTGGCCTGCTTCACGCCCGCGTCGCTGGCGTTGTGCGCCGAACGCCGGCGCGAGTTCGTCGCCCGCCGCCGCCTCGTCCTCGACGGGCTCGCCGCCCTCGGGCTGCCCGTCCCCGTCGAACCCGACGGCGCCTTCTACGTCTACGTCGACGTGAGCTCCACGGGCCTGGACGCGTGGGAGTTCTGCGAACGGGCCCTGGCCGAGCAGCACGTCGCGCTGACGCCCGGGCGCGACTTCTCGGCCACGATGGCCGGTACCCACGTCCGGCTGTCGTACGCCGCGTCGAGGGAGGAGCTGACCGAGGGGTTGCGGCGGATCGGCGCGTTCCTCACGTCGGTCGCCGCCACACCGACACGTGCGAGCGCGAGTCGGCCGTGAACTCCGAGCGGTCCCACCCGGCCCACCGGGCGTGCGGTTCGAGTCCGGCGATGCGGGCCATGAGGTCGTACTCGGCGGGCCACGCGTAGCGGTGGTGGGACTCGACCACGGTCCCGCGCCCGGGCCGGTAGTGGTGGGACGTGAGGCGCGAGTTCACCAGGTCGTAGCTGTCGAACCCGAGGTGGTCGGCGCTGAGGTGGAAGGGCCGGGCGGTCTCCCCGGGCGGCAGGCGCTGCAGGTCAGGGACGAACACCTCGATCAGGAAGAACCCGCCGGGCACCAGGTGGCGGGCGGCGTTGACGAAGCACGCGACCTGCTCGTCCTGCTCCAGCAGGTTCGTGATCGTGTTGTAGACCAGGTACACGAGGGTGAACTCCCCGTCGACGCGGGTCCGGGCCATGTCACCCTCGACGAGGTCCAGCGCGTCGGCACCGTCCTTGGCGCGCAACCGGTCCAGCATCGGGACCGACAGTTCGACCCCGCTGACGGGGATGCCGCGGGCGGCCAGCGGCAGCGCGACGCGCCCCGTCCCGACCGCGAACTCCAGCGCCCGGTCCGACCCGGCGAGGTCGGCCAGCACGTCCAGCGTCGGCCCGAGCACCTCGGGGGTGGACATCCACGCCGAGTCCTCGTCGTAGGTCCGGGCGACGTCCTCGCCCCACACGTCCCCGCTCACGGCCGACCACGCTAGGACCGCCGCCGGGTGCGGGGCCAGGAGTTTTCAGCGCGGCCAGGCGACGTCGGCGACGACGGGGGAGTGGGTGCTGCCGCCCGGTGCCCCCTCGAACGTGTCGACGGGGTCCAGTCTGGACAGCAGCACCACGTCGACGCGCGCGAAACCCGGTGACGACCCGCGCGTCAGCCCGGGCTGGGTGCCCACCGCCCAGTGGGCGTCGACGAGGCCGTGCGAGCGCAGTTCGCGCAGCGGCTCGTTGAGCTCGGCGGAGTTCAGGTCACCGGCCACGACGACGGCGTCCCCGGCCGAGCGCAACCCCGAGGCCAGGTCGGCGAACCGGCGGGCCTCCCCGACCCGGACCCGGGCGGCCTCGCCCGTCGTCCCCGCGGGGCTGTTCGCGGCGGCCCTCGGCGAGCAGAACAGGCACGGCGAGGCCAGGTGCACCGAGACCACGGCGAGGCGGCGGCCGTCGACGTCGAGGACCACGACGTCGCTGGGGCGGGCTCCGGCGGGCAGTCCCGTCACGGGCTGCACGGACACGATCGGGTACCTCGACCACACCGCGTCGCCGTCGCCCTGGCTGCTGGCCGGGGTGTAGCTGCGGTACGGGTACTGCGCGGCGAACTCCCGGTCGTACCCGGTCCGCTGCCGCGGCGCGATCTCCTGCAGGGCCAGGACGTCGGGGTGGTGCTCGCGCACGAGCTGTTCCAGACCGGCCGTCCCCTTCCAGGTGGAGGTGTTGAACGTCGCGATCCGCAGGTCGGGCCGTTCCCGGTCGGCGTCGAGGGCGGAGGTGAGGCGGTGCAGGGCGTAGGGGCCGAGCAGGCCACCGGCGGCGACGGCCGGGACCAGGGCCGCGGCCAGGGTCCGCCAGGACCGGAACGCCGTCGCGAGGGGGACGAGCACCAGCGCGGGGGCCAGCCACCACACGGCGAACAGGCCCAGCACGTAGCTGACGGTGTGCCCGTCGGAGACCACCAGGACGACGAGCAGGGCGACGGTGGCGAGGACGCCGTACCCCGTCGCGAGGTCGCGCAGCGGACGGCGCCACCCCGGGCGCCGGCTCGGCGTCGGGGGCACGCCCGCATTCTGCTACAGGGCGCCGGCGGTGAGGGCCGGGGCCGTCGTAGGCCGCGACGGGGTCCGCAGCGCGTACAGCTCCTCGAACCGGGCCAGCGTCGTGCGTTCGTCGTGCTCGGCGGCGATCCGGCTGCTGCGCGACCCCATCCGCGCGCGCAGTCCGGGGTCGGCCAGCAGGAGCGCGAGGCGGGCCGCGAGCGCCGCGGGCCGGGCGTGGGGGAAGAGGAACCCGTTCTCGCCGTCGCGGACCAGGTGGGGCAGGGCGCAGGCGTCGACGCCGAGGACGGGCAGCCCGCAGGCCATGGCCTCCAGCACGACGAGGGACTGCAGTTCCGCGGTGCCGGCGTTGGCGAACACGTCGCAGGCCAGGTAGGCGGCGGGCAGGTCCTCCTCGGGGACGAAACCGGTGGACACCACGCGGTCGGCGATCCCGAGCCGGGCGGCCTGCGCCAGCAGCGCGGGGCGCAGCGCGCCGTCGCCGACGAGCAGCAGCTGGGCGTCGAGCTCGGGGCGCAGCCGGTGGACGAGGGCGAGGGCGTCGACGAGCTCGGAGACGTTCTTCTCCGGGGCCAGCCGGCCGACGTACCCGATCGTGGGCCGGTCCGGGACGCCGTAGCGGGCGCGGAAACCCCGGCGCAGCGTGCCGCCGGGGTCGGGGGCGAACCGGCGCAGGTCCATGCCGCAGGAGATCGGCAGGACGGGGCCGGGGATCCCGGCGCGTTCGGCCAGGGCCGCGGCGTAGGGGGTGGGGGCGGTGACGACGTCGGCGCGGGTGAACACCCCGGCCGCGTCGGCCCACGCCCAGGCGTGCAGCCGGCGCTGCACGCCCGGCCCGAGCGGGACGTGGTGGGTGAGGTTCTCGGGCATGAAGTGGTTGGTGGCGACGACGGGGATCCGCAGCCGGTTCGCGGCGGTGACGAGCGCGCGCCCGACGAGGAAGTGGCTCTGGACGTGCACGACGTCCGGGCGGACGGCGCGCAGCAGCGCGGTGGCCCGCCGGACGAGCCCGACGGGCGGGCAGAACCGCAACCCCGTGCCGCCGACGACGACGGGGACGGCGGGCAGGCGGTGCTCGGTGACGCCGGAGGCGAGGCGTTCCGTCGTGGGGCGCAGCCCGCGGCCGGGGGCCACGACGTGCACCTCGTGGCGGGCGGCCAGGCCGGCGGCGAGACGTTGCGCGAACGTCGAGGCACCGTTGACGTCGGGGGCGTAGGTGTCGGCTCCGAGGAGGATTCGCATGCTGCGATCGAACCGCCGCGAGGGGGTCCGGGGCATCGGCCCGGGGAACCGTTCACGACGGGACGCCGGTCCCGTGGTGCGTACCCCCGGCGTAGGGTCCCCACCCCACCGCGGTCGAGGAAACCCGCACCGCGATCAAGGACACCCACCGCGATCAAGGACACCCACCGCGATCAAGGACACCCACCGCGATCAAGGACACCCACCGCGATCAAGGACACCCACCGCGATCAAGGAAACGGCCATGTCGATCGAGGACCCAGTCGTCCTCGATCGCGGTGGGGGTTTCCTCGATCGCGGCGGGGTGCGGGGTGCGGGGTCAGGCGTCGACGTCGCGGCGCAGCGCGTCGTGCACGACGTCGGGGGTCAGGGCCCCGACGTACCGGTCGCCGTCCAGGACGGGCAGCAGCGGGGCGTCCTGGGCGAGCAGCGCCGAGAACGCGCCCCGCAGGCCGTCGCGCACCGAGACGGTGGCGGTGAAGGGCTGGACGACGTCGCGCACGCGGGCGTCGCGCGAACGGGCCGCCTCGCGCAGCCGGCCGCGGGCGACCCAGCCCAGCACCCGCCCGTCCGAGACCACGACGGCCACGTCCCCGCGGTCGACGTCGAGGGCGGTCGCGGCGTACGCGGCGCCGTCGCCGGGGGCGAGCACGAGGGGTTTGGCGAGGTCCTCCACGTGCAGGGGGGTGACGGCCAGCCGGCGCAGCCCGCGGTCGGAGCCGGTGAACTCGACGACGAACTCCGTGGCGGGCGCGGACAGCAGCGTGCGGGGGTCGGCGAACTGCTCCAGGACGCCGCCGGCGGAGAACAGCGCGATGCGGTCGGCGATCCGGACGGCTTCGTCGAGGTCGTGGGTGACGAACAGGACGGTCTTGCGCAGGTCGGTCTGGATGCGGCGGAACTGCGTCTGCAGCCGGTCGCGCACGACGGGGTCGACGGCCCCGAACGGTTCGTCCATGAGCAGGACGGGCGGGTCGGCGGCCAGGGCGCGGGCGACGCCGACGCGTTGCTGCTGGCCGCCGGACAGCTGCGCGGGGTAGCGGTCCCCGTAGGTCGCGGGGTCCAGGCCGACGAGGTCGAGCAGTTCGTCGACGCGGCGCTGCTGGGCGGAGGCGTCCCAGCCGAGCAGCCGGGGGACGGTGGCGACGTTCTGCCGGATCGTGCGGTGCGGCAGCAGGCCGCCGGCCTGGATGACGTAGCCGATGCCGCGGCGCAGGTCGACGACGTCGACGTGGGAGGTGTCGCGGCCGTCGACGACGACGCGGCCGCCGGTGGGTTCGACGAGGCGGTTGACCATCCGCAGGATCGTCGACTTCCCGCAGCCGGACGGGCCGACGAGGGCGACGAGCTCGCCGCGGCGCACGGAGAACGTGAGGTCGGTGACGGCGGGGGCGTCGCGGCGGCCGTAGCGCTTGACGACGTTCTCGAAGCGGATGACGTCGTCGATGCCGGTGTCCAGCTCCTCGCTGTCGGTGATCACCTCGCCAGCCTCGCCGACGGCGGCGGGGATCGGCAACGCGGGTCGTCCGAGACGTTCGTCGGACGGTGCCGGCGGGGCCGGTCTGACAAGGTGGAGCACATGGCCAGCGTCGACCCCCAGCCCACGGCTCTCGACGAACCCTTCGCGCCCGCCGACGTCGTCTGGCAGCGGATCGACCCGAAGTGGGCCACCGCCCAGCGCCTGGTGGGCGCGATCGTCGCGGCGGTCCTCGTCGTGGTCGCGGTCGTGCTCGCGGTCCTGGTGACCCCGTGGGTCTGGACGGCGCTGGTCGTGGTCGTCCCGCTGTGGCTGTGGGACTTCGTCTGGGACGGCCGGCGCGTGAAGGCGTGGGGCTACGCCGAGCGCGACGACGACCTGCTCGTGGTCAAGGGGATCATGTTCCGCTCGCTCGTCGTCGTTCCCTACGGGCGCCTGCAGTACGTCGACGTCGAGGCCGGTCCGGTCGACCGCAGGTTCGGGCTGGCCACCGTCCAGCTGCACACGGCGAGCTCGGACACCGACGCCGCGATCCCCGGGCTGCGCCCGGAGGAGGCGGCCCGGTTGCGCGACCGGCTGGCCGCCCGGGGCGAGGCCCGGCTGGCGGGGCTGTGAGCGAGGAACCGGCGGTCGAGGCGGTCCCCGACGAGGTCGCGGTCCGGCTCGACGCCCCGACCCGCGCGGTCCTGGCGGACCCGGGCTGGCGCAAGCTGCACCCGGTCACCCCGGTCCTGCGGGCGTGGAAGGTCGTCGCCGCGGTCGTGGCCGTCGTGGTGGGGCAGAACGTCGACGACATCCTGCGCCTGGAGCTGCCGGGGTGGGTGCTGACGCTGAGCGTCCTCGGCGGGCTGCTCGCGCTGGCGCTCGTCGGCGCGGTCTACAGCGCGCTGGCCTGGCGCAGGATGCGGTACCGGATCGACGCCGAGGCCGTCCACGTCGAACGCGGCATCCTGTGGCGCCAGCAGCGGCGCGCGCAGCTGGACCGGCTGCAGGCCGTCGACGTGGTGCGCCCGCTGCTGGGGCGGTTGTTCGGCCTGGCCGAGCTGCGGCTGGAGGTCGCCGGCGGGTCGGGGTCGCGGGTGTCCCTGGCGTACTTGAAGGAGGAGGAGGCGCAGCGGGTGCGCAACGCCCTCCTCGCGGCGTCCGCGGGCGTCGTCGTCGCCGAGGGCGAGGACGCTCCGGAGGCCCCCGAGCGCGAGGTCGTCCAGGTCCCCGCGACGCGGCTGATCGTCTCGACGCTGCGCTCGGGGCTGACGATCTGGGTCGTCCTGGCCGTCGTCGGGATCGGCGTCGGGTGCTGGTTCGCCAAGAGCTTCGCCCCGCTGTTCGGCTCCGCCGCAGCGGTCCTGGGGGGCGTCTCGGCCGTGTGGCAGCGGTTCAACACGGGGTTCAACTTCACCGTCGGCGACTCCCCGGACGGGCTGCGGATGACCCACGGCCTGCTCGAGCAGCGCGCCCAGACGGTCCCTCCGGGCCGGGTGCAGGCGTTGCGGATCACCCAGCCGCTGCTGTGGCGCGGCAAGGGGTGGTGGAAGGTCGAGGTCAACGTCGCCGGGTACTCCGGGGAGAGCGGCAAGGGGGCGGAGCAGAGCACGACGCTGCTGCCCGTGGGCACCGTCGACGAGCTCGGCCACGTCCTGGCCATCGTGCTGCCGGACCTGGGGACCTCCGAGGCGTCGCCGCTGGACGTCGTGCGCGCCGGGCTCACGGGGTCGGGCACGGACGGGGGGTTCACCCCGGTCCCGCGGCAGGCGCGCTGGCTGGACTGGATCAGCTGGCGCCGCCGCGGCTACCTCGTCACCGACCACGCGTTCCTCTCGCGCAACGGGCGGGTCGTGCGGGGCCTGGACGTCGTCCCGCACGCCCGCACCCAGTCGCTGGGGCTGACGCAGGGGCCGTGGCAGCGTCGGCTCGGGCTGGCGAGCGTGCGCCTGCACTCCACGCCGGGCAAGGTCTCGCCCCGCGTCGACCACCTCGACGAGCACGTCGCGGCGCTGCTGCTGCGCGAGCAGACCGCCCGGGCCCGCGCCGCCCGCGCCGGGTCCGGCCCCGAGCGGTGGATGACCGGCCGCTGAGGTCCGGGCCGGGGACGGGTCCTGCTCAGGCCCCGCCGTTGAGGGCCGTCGTCCTCAGCGCCCCGGCCTCGACGTCGTACTTCTTCAAGATCGCGTCGTAGGTGCCGTCCGCGATGGACTCCTGCAGCGCCCGCTGCAGCGCGTCGCGCAGCGCGGTGTTCCGCTTGGCCAGGCCGTACCCGTAGGGGGCGGGCTGGAGCTGGTCGCCGGCGGTGGCCACCTTCCCCGACGACTGCGCGGCGGTCAGCACCGCCGACGGGTAGTCCTCCAGGCCGATGTCGGCCGCACCGGACAGGACGGCGTCCTGGCTCTGGCCGTTGGCCGTGTCCACCAGGGTCACCGGGGCCTGTCCGGCGGCGACGCACGCCGCGGACTGGGCCGTCACCAGGTCCCCGTTCGTGGTCCCGGCGTGGGTGGCGATCCGGTGCCCGCACCAGGTCGAGGCGCCGGCGATGCCCAGCGGGTTGCCCCCGGCGACCATCGCCTGGGTGCCGGCGATGAAGTAGTCGACGAAGTCGACCTTCTCCTGCCGCCCCGCGCGGTCGGTCATGGTCGAGGAGATGACGTCCGCCTTCCCGGCGTCGACCGTCGCGATGAGGTCGTCGAAGGGCGTGTTCACGAAGACCGGCTCGAGCCCGAGGCGGTGGGCGAGGTCGGTGTCCAGCTCGACGTCGACCCCGGTCGGCCGGCCGTTCTCCACGTACTCGAACGGCGGGTAGCTCACGTCCAGGGCGAACGTGAGCGTGCCCGGGGTGAGCAGGTGGTAGGCGGAGGTGGCCGGCGGGGTCGGGGCGGGGGCCGGGTCCGCGGTCGCGTCGCCCCCGCAGCCGCCCAGGAGCAGGGCACCGGTGGCCGCGCCGGCGGTGAGCGCCACCGAGAACGGGGTCGTGCGTCGTCGCGGCACGGCTGCTCCTCACGAGCGGTGGTGCCCCTCGCAGGAGGAGCGGGCGGGTCGGTCCCCCCCGGAGCTCATCGGCACACCGCGGGGCCGGGTTGACCCGGCGCGCGGACCTGCCGGGGTCAGTCCGCGCTGACCCGCCCGGCGAGCCGGTCGTAGAACGCCGCGGTGGTCGGGTTCATCCCGACGATCTCGGCGTGCTTGCCGTGCTCGGCGTACTTGCGGCTCACGGCGTCCAGGGCGGCGACGGAGCTGGCGTCCCACACGTGCGCGTCGCTGAAGTCGATGCTCACCTCGGCCGGGTCGCCCGCGTAGTCGAACTGCGTGACGAGGTCCCCGGAGGAGGCGAAGAACACCTGCCCGTGGACGGTGTAGGCCCCGCCGCTCCCGCGGACCTCGACGAGGTGGGCGACGCGGCGGGCGAACAGCACGCACGCCAGGAGGGTCCCGCCGAGGACGCCGTAGGCCAGGTTGTGGGTCAGCAGGACGATGACGACGGTGACGACCATGACGGCGGTCTCGCTGCGCGGCATGGCCTTCAGCGTCGCGGGGCGGATGCTGTGCCAGTCGAAGGCGCCGTGGCAGACGATGAACATGACGGCGACGAGCGCGGCCATCGGGATCTGCGCGACGACGTCGCCGAACCCGACGACGAGCACGAGCAGCAGCGCCCCGGCGAGGAACGTCGACAGGCGGGTGCGGGCGCCGGAGACCTTGACGTTGATCATCGTCTGGCCGATGACGGCGCAGCCGCCCATCCCGCCGAACAGGCCGGTGACGATCTGCGCGGTGCCCTGCCCGACGCACTCGCGGGTCTTGCTGGAGCGGGTGTCGGTGAGCTCGTCGACAAGCTGGGCCGTCATGAGCGATTCCATGAGCCCCACGAGCGCGACCCCGACGGAGAACGGCGCGATGGTCCGCAGCGTGTCGAGGGTGAGCGGCACGTCGGGCAGCCCGAGGGAGGGCAGCGTGTGCGGCAGGGCGCCGTCGTCGCCGACGGTGCGGACGCCCGCGTGGGTGAGCACGGTCACGACCGTCAGGAGCGCGACGGTGATCAGCGGCGCCGGGATCGACTTCACGAAGCGCGGCAGCACGACGAGCAGCACGAGCCCCGCCGCCAGCACGGCGTACCCGGTGGGCCCGGCGCCGCGCAGGTTGGGCAGCTGGGCCAGGAAGATCGAGATGGCGAGCGCGTTGACGAAGCCCGTCGTGACGCTGCGCGGGACGAACCGCATGAGCCGCGCGACCCCGAGCAGGCCGAGCGCGATCTGCAGCAGCCCGGCCAGCAGGATCGCGGCGATGAGGTACCCGACCCCGTGGGCGTGCGAGAGGGGGGCCACGACGAGGGCGACGGCCCCGGTGGCGGCCGAGATCATCGCGGGCCGGCCCCCGACGAACGAGGTGGTGACCCCCATGACGAAGGAGGAGATGAGGCCGACGCGGGGGTCGACGCCCGCGACGATCGAGAACGAGATGGCCTCGGGCACCAGGGCCAGCGCGACGACGAGACCGGCGAGGACCTCGGTGCGCAGGACGGTGAAGGACCGCAGCCACGGCGGCCGGCGCAGGGCAGCACCGGGCAGCGGGAGGGCGGAGGTCACCGGCGAACTCTAACCAAGCGTCAGAGTGCGTGGTGCCCACGGAGGACCGCGCCCGCTCCCGCGGGCGCGGGACTCACCCGGTCAGCACCCGGTCAGCACCCGGTCACCGCGGGGAGCGGCCGGTGGTGCCCTTGCCCCGCAGCTGCGCGACGGCGTCCGTCAGCTTCCTGCGCGTCGCGGGGTCCTTGGCCGCGCGCTGCACCTGCTGGCTCAGCCGCTTGCCCTCGGGGGACTTCAGGAACGCTCCCAGCTTGCCGACCAGCCCTGCCACGTCTGCCTCCTCGGTCTCGTCGTGCACGTTCGTCCTCGTGGGGTCCAACGGTGCACCGGCCGCGGGGGTTTCGCACTACTTGCGCAGGACGACCGCGACGTCGGTGACGGCGAACAGGAACGTCCCGGCCCGCGCGTGCCGGCGCAGCCCCTCGACCCAGCCCGCGGCCCGGGCGGCGAGGTCGGGGTCGTCGCCGACGGCGGCGAGGACGCCCGCCGCGACCTTCCACGCGACCGACGTCTCGTCGAAGCGGCGGTGCGGGTCGGCCCAGGAGTGCACCGACTCGACGGTGAAGGGGCTCGCCGCGGCGTGCCGCAGGAGCTTGCGCCCCGCGAACCCGTCGGTGCGGGCGCCCTCGGCGGGCACGTGCGCGACGAACCGGTCGAGCAGCTCGCGCGTCAGCTCGTCGTCGTCGCTGGTGAACAGGGCGGTGTCCCAGTCCGAGTGCGCGAGGACGGCGGTGCCCCCGGGGCGCAGGACGCGGTGCACCTCGTGCAGGTGGGCGCCGACGTCGGCGAGGTGCTCGACGGCGTTGAGGGTCACGGCGTGGTCGACGCTGCCGTCCTCGAGCGGCAGGCTGTCGAGCTCGGCGATGTGCGTGCGGACGCGGGGGTCGAGCAGCAGGTCGTCGTCGAGGGTCGCGCCGACGTCGACGGCGTGCACGAGGCGCGGCCCGGCCGCCAGCAGGGCCCGGGTGGTGCGGCCCGCCCCGCACGCCAGGTCGAGGGCGGTCGACCCCTCCGCGATGGCGGCGAGGTTCGCGACGTTCTCGAATCGACCCACGGCGGCAGCCTACGATCACGGTGAACACCGCGCCCGCCACCACTTCCCTCACTGGCGGTACTGGTTGCGAGACGGTGGGTCACGACGCTCGCCCACGCGGTCGAAGATTCCGTGAACGGCCACTCTCACGTTGCGTCAAAGTTGGCGGATCTCACCTACAGTCGTGCCCAGCGCCTCGTGACGAGGGGCTCGCACGGCCGGGGGGCGGTGCGGTCGAGGGTGACGGGGGTCGACGCGACCGGTCACCCCTGTCCGAGGGGGAAGGCGGACTCGCGCAGTGGTGGACACGACGCACCAGGAGAGCCCCGCGACCGGTGGGCCGAAGCCGCCGCGCAAGCACGGCCGGCGCAAGGTCATCGGCGCGGGCGTCGGCGTGCTCGCCGCCGCGGCGGCGGGAGCCGGCGTCTGGTGGGGCACGCGCGACACGTCCGGGCCCGCCACGCCCGCCGCGCCGCAGCCCACCCCGCACACCTGGCAGCCCCGGGCCCACGTGCCCGCCGCGGACCTGGACTCCAAGTGGATCGGCGTGCAGACCCACGACGTCGCCGTCGCCCAGCAGTTCGAGGACTACCTCGGACGCCCGCTGAACTGCGTCGTCGTCTTCGGCGCCGAGACCGACTGGCCCGCCATCGAAGGGCCCTGGTTCGCCATCGACGCCCCGCAGGGCCAGGACTGGGCGCAGTGGGTCCGCGACGACCCCGACAACCACACCCTGGTGATCTCCACCGCCATGGTCCCCAAGAACCCCGACGACGACTGGCGCGCCCGTGGCGCGGCGGGGGAGTACGACGAGCACTGGGTGAAGTTCGGCCAGAACCTCGTCGACGCCGGCCTCGGCTCCTCGATCGTGCGCATCGGGTGGGAGCTCAACGGCAAGTGGTACGCCACGCACTACGTCGGCGACACGGCCGACAAGCGCGAGCAGTGGAAGGAGTACTTCCGCCGCATCGTCAAGGCCATGGAGGTCGAGGGGTCGAACTTCGAGGTCGACTTCAACATCGCCGAGGGCCCGCAGAACTCCGTCTCCATCGAGGACCTCTACCCGGGGGACGACTACGTCGACGTCATCGGCGTCGACGTCTACGACTCCTACATCTCCCCGATCGACCCCACCGCCCGCTGGCAGGCCAAGGACGAGAAGGTCAACAGCATCTCGGCCGTCGTCGACTTCGCGGCCAGCCGCGACAAGCCCGTGAGCTTCCCCGAGTGGGCCATGGTCGCCTCCGGCAGCACCCAGGGCGGCGGGGACAGCCCCGAGTTCGTCAACCAGATGGCCGACGTCATGAAGGCCGCGAACCTGCGCTACCAGGCCTACTTCAACACCCCCGACGGCGGTGTGGGCATGACCCTGGCCGACGCCCCGAACGGGTCCGAGGCGTTCCTGAAGCGCTTCGGCGCATCGGGTGACGTGGTCCCGGACGGTTCCTGACGCAGGGTAACGTCGAGGGGGACGCCGGGTGCCTGCTGGTCGCACCGGCGGATCGGAGGGGGAACGACGGTGGGGCTGCTCGCCAAACTGCGCAGCGGGGGCATGACCCGCAGCCTCTGGAACATCGGCGACCAGCTGATCTCCAGCGGCAACAACTTCCTGGTGCAGATCGTCATCGCGAAGTCCGTGAGCGACGACGACTTCGGCACCTTCGCCATCGTCTTCTCGATCTTCTCCGTCGCCATCGGGTTCTTCCGCGCACTGTCGACGACACCCCTCGGGATGCGGTTCGCCGACGCCGACGACCGTGAGTTCGGCCGCGTCACGTCCGCCTCGGTGGGCCTGACCTTCACGGGCAGCGTCCTGCTCGGCCTGGTCCTCGTCGCCGCTGGGCTCCTCTACCCGTTCCCGACCGTCCTGGGGCACTCGCTCATCGCCCTCGGCGTCATCCTGCCCGGCCTGCTGCTGCAGGACGCCTGGCGCCAGGTCCTGTTCGCCCGGCTGCGCCCGGCCGCGGCCTGCCTGCTCGACGGCACCTGGGGCGTCCTCCAGCTCGTCGCCGTCCTGCTGCTGTTCGCCCAGGGGGTCAGCTCGGTGTCGGCGTACGTCGTGGCCTGGGGCGGGGCCGCGCTCGCGGCCTCCTTCGTCGGGTTCGCCTCGATGCGCACCCGGCCCCGGCCCGCCGCCGCGCTGACGTGGCTGCGGGAGCAGTCCTCGCTCACGCGCTACCTCGTCCCCGAGTACGTCCTGCTGCAGTCCGGGGCCCAGATCGCGATCCTCGTGGTCGCCGCCGTCGCGGGCACCGCCGCCGCCGGCTCGCTGCGCGGCGCGAACATGCTGACCGTCCCGGCGACCATCCTGTCCACCGGGCTCATGTCGTTCGCCGTCCCCGAGCTCGCCCGCCGGCGCGCACGCACCTCGCTGCGGCAGTGGACGGTGGCGGCCTGGGTCATCTCCGGGCTCGTCGCCACCACCGGCGTGGTGTGGGGTTCGCTGTTCCTGATGCTGCCCGACTCCGTGGGGCTGTACGTCCTGGGCGACTCCTGGGCCGGCACCCGGGAGGTGCTGGTCCCGATCATCGTCGGGCAGGCCGGGTCGGCGTTGTCCGTCGGCCCCGCCGCCGTGCTCTACGCCAGCGAGGGGGCCAAGGTCACCATCCGGCTGCACACGGTCTACGCGATCCTGCTCATCGGCCTGTCGACCCTGGGCGCCGTGCTCTGGGGCGCGGTCGGGACGGCCTGGGGGATGGCCGGCGCGTTCTGGTTCACCGTCCCGTGGTGGTTCCTGGCCGCCCGCCGCCACGTGCGCCGGTCCGCCGAGGCCGTCGCCCCCCGCCCCGACGAGGTGGGCGAACCCGCCGCTCCGCACGCCTGACGTCCGCCCCGCCACGGCCCGGTCCCCTCGCGGGGCCGGCCCGTCCTGCGTCCCGGGCCCAGCGCATCGGGGGCGGGGTATCGGCACGTTGACTCCGCGGTCGCGATGAAAGCGACCGGTGAGTCAACGTGCCGGTACCCCCGCTCGCACGCGTTCGAGCACGCTGCCTCCCCGGTCCCAATGAGAGCGACCGTGGATGGAGCCGGCGCCCAGCGCCGGACAACGTGCCCGAACGCGCGCCGGGGCCCCGGAACGCGACGAGGGGCCCCGCCTGCGGGCGGGACCCCTCGAGACCTGACGGCCGGGCTCAGCGGCGGCGCAGACCGCCGTCCGGCGAGGCGGGCGGCACGGTGACGGGCACCGGACCCGTCACCGGCCGGGCTTCCCGGTGGTGCTGGTGCTCCAGCCGGTACGTGCGGCGCTCGCGGTCGCGTTCGGCCTCGAACCGGTACCCGAGG
This sequence comes from Kineococcus rhizosphaerae, assembly GCF_003002055.1. NCBI lineage: Bacteria > Bacillati > Actinomycetota > Actinomycetes > Kineosporiales > Kineosporiaceae > Kineococcus > Kineococcus rhizosphaerae. The sequence continues at coordinate 233,566 of NZ_PVZF01000004.1, read as the reverse complement.
AACAGCGAGCACAGCGGCAGCATCACGTACAGGACCTGCGGCTGCAGCAGGGACCCGGTGAGGAACGCGCTGGCGAACACCGACGCCAGGGCCAGCGTGGGCGACGGGGAGCGCGTGGTGACGGCGAACGCCACGAACACGCAGAACAGGACCGTGGCCGGGATGCCGTACTCCATGAGGAGCTTGGCCAGGCCCGAGAAGTTGATGGGCAGACCGGTGGCCTTGAAGATCTGGTCGGCCAGCCGGTCCGCGGAACCGGCGCCCCGGCCGATGAGCACGCTGAGGGGATCGTTCCCCCACTGCTCCACGATCCGTTCGTACGGCTGCACGAAGCGCAGGCTGCCGGAGGAGTTCGTCTCCGACGTCTCGGTCGTGCGGCTGAGGATGATCTTGCCGAACGGCGTGAGCAGCGCACCGCCGCCGATGACGACGACGAAGGCGACGATGCGGGCCGTCCAGCGCCCACCGCGGCGCACGGCCAGGACCGCGATCCCGAAGGCCAGGAACAGGATCCCGGTCCCGGAGATGGTGCACACCAGGGCGATCGCCATGACGATCGCGCGGAACGTGCCCGCCCGGCGGACCAGCGTCGACAGGATCGCCAGGGCCAGGAACTGCGCGTAGACCGAGGGCTCCACGAACACGAACCCGTTGGCCTTGATGATCGGGGAGCCGTACTGGATGGGGTAGGAGGTGTTGTACCCCAGGAACAGGAACGTGCTGGGGACGACCTGCTTGACGACGTCGACGTAGGACCACAGGCCCACGGCCTGGGTCGCGGTCTGCAGGACGCCGATGCCGCCGAGGACGGCCATCAGGGTCTCGAACCGGTCGACGACGCGTTCGTACAAGTGGTGACGGGCCGGGTGCAGCCGGAAGCAGAACACCCCCCAGATGAGCGGGAGGTAGATCAGGGACGTCAGCGCCCCGGTCCCGTCGCGCCACAGGGCGATGCCGGCGACGAGGAACGCCACGGCCATCGCGACGACGAAGACGCGGGTCGCGCGCGGGTTCTCCACGGCGTCGCCGTGGTAGAGCAGGTAGGCGAGGCCGCCGATCGCGACGGGGACGCTGACCGACAGCTGGGTCCCGCCGAGGGGGAGCCCGATGCGCTGCAGGAGCGTGATGGAGACGATGACGACCGTCACCACCGCGAGCACGCGCCGGTCGGCGACGGTGCTCGCCCCGGCCGCGGTGCGGCCCGGGCGCGCGGGCCCACCCGGCGTCGGTACGTCGGTGGTCGTCGTCACGCGGCCGCTCCCGGAGTCGGAGGTAGGGGATCTGTGAACGGCGGTCGAGGACGGCGCCGTGCGTGCAATGGTAGGTCGCGGTGCGTCGGTCGGGGGGCCGGATCAGCGGCGGATCCCCACATCGTGCGCGCTGGGTGACCGCTTCACCCGATCGGAGTGACGAACTGCTGCTCCGGACGGGTTGCACCGCGCTCCGCGCCCTCCGCGAGGGAGCCCGGACCGGTGGGCGGGTGGGATAGTGACGCGACGGTTCGTCGACGGACGGCCGGGCCGGGTGGGGGACATCCGAGGAAACCAGGAGGGACTCGAGTGGCGGCGACGACGATGGGGACGACGGAACGGAGCGGCCCGGGGGCCTGGGCGGCCGTGTTCCGGCACCGCTGGAAGGTGCTCGTGGTCGCCGTCGTCATGGCGGTGGCCGGCTACCTCGGAGCCGCGAACCTCATCCCGCCGGTCTACACGGCGACGACGACGATCACGCTGTCCAAGGACCGCCCGTTCGACGCGACCGCGACGGGCAACAACGGCGCCCAGCTCGGTGACCCCACGCAGTGGGCGGCCCTGCAGGCCGCGGTCGTGCAGTCCAGCGCCGTCCTCGAGGCGGCCACCGCCCCGGTGGCGACGGGCACGGGCACGGGCACGGTGCAGGTCCCGGCCGCCGACGCCGACACCTTCCGCGACGGCCTGACGGTCACGGCCAAGACGGACACCAACCAGATCACGGTGACCAGCTCGGCCTCCCGCGCGCAGGACGCGGCGGACACCGCCGACGCCGTCGCGTACGCCTACCGCGCTCTCGCGGCCCAGGGCGTCACGGCGGCCCGCGACGCCGCCCTGGCGAACGTCGAGCGCACCGACACCGCGACGATCCAGCAGATCAACCTCGCGGCCACGACCTACGGCTCGGGGGTGGCGAGCATCGACGCGGCGTTCGTCCCGACCACGGCCGCCGCCCCGTACCCGTGGCAGATCGCCCTGGTCGCCGGGATCGTCGGCCTGCTGGCGGCCGCCGGTGCCGTCGCGTGGGCCGCGCACCTCAAGCAGCGCGTCACGGCTCCGCCGCTGGGGGGCGTCGCGGAGCTGGCCCGCTGGAACACGCTGCCGTCGTTCCGCTCCCTGAGCGACCCGCTGAGCGAGCCGAGCCGGTCGACGGGCGTCGTGCTCGTCGGTCTGCAGCACCTGGGTCACCTGCGCACGCCGCGGCTGGAGGTCAGCTCCGTGCTGGTCACCGCCGCGTCGGGCAACGCCGGTGCGCTCGCCCTGGGCCTTGCCGCCTCCGCGGCCCGCTCCGGCCGTCGCGTCGTGATGGTCGACGCCGACGAGTCGGGCAGCCGGCTGGCGATGTTCGGCGCCCCGGTCGCCGAGGCCGCCGCCAGCGTCCCGCAGGGCCGCTGGAGCGAGGAGATCCGCCCGTGGGTCGTCGGGGGCGGTGCCGTCGTCGGCGTCCTGCCGCTGGACGCCCGGGCGCTGCAGCCGCACGCCGTCGGCTCCGGTGTCCGCCACCTCGTCGAGGCCGGGTACCTGGTGATCTTCGTGGGTGGCTCGGTCGTCTCCAGCCCGGTGGCCTTCGCGGTCGCCGGTGAGGTCGACGCCGTGCTCGTCCAGGTCGAGGCCGACCCGCGCGCCGAGGTCGTCAGCAAGACGCTCGCGCAGCTGTCCATCGCCGCACCGGACGTCGTGGCGCAGGTCGTCGTCGGTGACACGTCCAGCTCGGGGGGCGGGGAGAACCACCGCCTCGAGCAGCGGTCGCGTCCGGCCGGCGGCACCCCGCAGCCGTCCCCCGAGGTGGCCGGCCGCCGAGGCTGACGCACCCGACACGCACGAGGAGGGGCACCCCGCAGCTGCGGGGTGCCCCTCCTCGTGCGTCCGGGGGTGGCTCGGGGTCCGGGCTCGTGGACGCATCGCGCCAATAGGTTTGGCGCGATGCGTCCACGAGCCGGACCCCGGCCCGCCCCGCGGCTCAGACGTCGGCCGCGTCCCGCGCGATCCGCTCCCAGGGGCCGGGGGAGATCCAGCCCTCCTCCATGTGCGTGGCCAGCGCCGGCTGCGCGCCCAGCAGCACGCGCCGGCGCGACGGCCGCCGCAGCGAGCGCAGGTTCACCGCCGAGCGCATCCCCGTGAGGTACGCGCCGCGCGCGAGGGCGCGCAGCGGCGAGGAGCCGCCGTCCTCGGCGTGGTGGGAGACGAGTTCGCGCAGGCTGAAGCGTCGCCGGCCCTGCAGCGTCAGGCAGCTGGCGTAGTCGAAGTCCCCGCCGGAGTAGGCGCACAGCTGCAGCAACCGCTCGTCCTGCAGGAGGGCCCCCACCCGGACGGCGAAGGTGCTGGTCGTGGACTCCACGGGCCCCCACCGGGCGGGCCGGCCGTCGTCGGGGACGGGCTCGGCGTAGGGGGCGAAGTAGTCCGCGCGGGCCGAGCGCGGGTCGCAGGCGGCGTCGAGGAGGCTGACGAGGGTCTCGGGCCGCCAGAGGTAGTCGTCCTCGGCCAGCAGCACGAGGTCGTGGACGTCCCACCCCCGCCGCCGAGCCAGGGACAGTCCCGTGAGGTAGCTCCTGCGGTTGGAGCCGGCCGAGATGGTCACCGGGTCGCCCCAGGCCGCCATGAGCTGCGCCCGGTCCCGGGGGATCGGCCCGTCGTTGAGGAAGACGACCTCGGGGCCGGCGGCGGGTCGCTGGGACGCCAGCGTCTCCACCGCGCGGCAGAACGACTGCAGACCCACGAGCTTGGAGTACCAGTCCGGCCGGGCCTTGCTGTTCTCCCCGCCGTGCGAGCGGTAGACGACGTGGATTCTCACCCCCCGATCGTAGCGACCGCCGGTCACCCGGAGGGGTGAAGTGATCACGGAGGGCACACCTATCGCTGGGTGAGGACCCCGCGTTACAGGTTCGCCGGAACTTTTTCCTCAAGGCCTCGCGGCCCGGGCCCGATGACTCCTGTGTCACCCCGAACGGGCCTTACCGGTTCCGCCGCCCCCCTCCTGCGGCTGGGACCCTGACCACAGCGAGGTTGATCCACCCCCATGTCCAAGGTTTCGAAGTTCCTCCTCTCCGCCGCCGCCGTCGCCACCGTCGCCGCCGGCCTCACCACGGCCGGCGTCTCCTCCGCCTCGGCCGAGGGCGGCGTCACGATCCGCCAGGGCACCGCCAAGGCCGACTACACCGACCCGGCCGGCAACGTCTGGAAGAAGGACAGCGGCTTCGTCGGCGGCTACCAGGTGTCGAACGTCACGTCCGCGGGCATCGCCGGCACCGACGCCTCCCCGCTCTACCAGAACGAGCACTGGGGCATGTCGAAGTGGAGCGCGCAGGTCCCGAACGGCACCTACGACGTCACGCTGAAGATGGCCGAGACCTACTTCTCCGGCAAGAACATCCGCGTCTTCTCCGTGACCGCCGAGGGGCAGAGGGTCGTCGGCGACCTCGACCTGTTCGCCGCGGCCGGCAAGAACGCCGCGGTGGACAAGAAGTTCCAGGTCAAGGTCACCGACGGGTCGATCGACCTCGGTTTCTCCGCCACGAAGAACAACGCCAAGGTCGACGGGATCCTCGTGCAGTCGGTCGGTTCCACGGGCAGCACCCCGGTCGTGACGCCGAACCCGCGTCCGACGCAGCCGACGCCGACCCCGAGCGTCCCGGCGCCGACCACCCCGGCCCCGGCCCCCACGACCCCTGCGCCCACGACCCCGGCGCCCGCGCCCAGCACCCCCGCCACGGCCGGCACCTGGAAGTCCGGCATGTCCGGCGTCGGTGCGACCAGCGGCCAGGCCGGCAGCTGGCGCGGCCAGGCCCTGCAGGTCTCCTCGACCTGGGCCGACAACCCGACCGCGGCGGCGAACTTCTGGCAGCTCGACAAGGGTGCGGAGTTCGGCAGCTGGAACCAGGACCTGGACATCGCCGTCGGCGCCCTCGGCTCCGGGGAGTCCTGGTCGAACGCCGCCAAGGGTGCGTACGACGCCCGCTGGGCCGCGTCCCTGACCACGCTGAAGGCCAAGTGGGGCAACCGCTCCGGCACTCCGTACATCCGGTTCGCGCACGAGATGAACGGCAACTGGTACGCCTGGTCGGTCAACAAGTCGAACTCGGCGGACTTCATCGCCGGCTGGAAGCGCTACCGCGCGTTGCAGCAGCAGATCTTCCCGGCCTCCAAGCTGGTCTTCAGCGTCAACCGCGAGTCGGTCGGCAACGGCATGGACTGGCGCCAGACCTTCCCGGGTGCGCAGTACGTCGACGCCATGGGGGTCGACTACTACAACCAGTACCCGTACGCGGGCACCGCGGCCGTCTTCAACTCCTCCATCCAGGAGACCGACGGGTACGGCGCCCCCAAGGGCCTGGCCACCCACCTGGCGTACGCCAAGAGCGTCGGTCTGCCGCTGGTCGTCTCCGAGTGGGCCGGTCACGCGGAGAACGGCGACTCGCCGGCCTTCATCCAGGGCATGCACGATTTCTTCCAGGCCAACGCGGGCAACGCCCCGGGCAAGGTGGCGTACGAGGTCTACTTCAACGTGGACATCGACAACCACCGCTGGCTGATCACCGACGGCACCAAGATGCCGAACTCGGCGGCGAAGTACCGCGAGGTCTTCTGAGCGGCGCACCCCCTGTGAGCTGAACGGTGGAACGGGTCAGGACCTGCGGGTCCTGGCCCGTTCGTCGTCGTGGGGTGACTCCCGCCCCCTTTTCTCACTCAGAGTGATGACGTGTGATCTCTCCGAAATCGTTGCGCCACCTGGGTCCACCTGCGCTTCCCCGCAGTGCTCTGCGCCGCTACCCTGACCACGGACTGCGATGTCGGGCGGGGGCCCGGTGGGGAGATCGACGGTCCGGGGGAACGAGCCGGACGGTCACCGTCCGTCGATGTTGGGGGGAGTCGCATGGCGACCAAACGATCCGTGCTGGCCGTCGCGCTGGGCCTGTCGGCCGCCGTCGGCCACGTCGTCTACCCGCTCGCGGTGGCCGCAGCCGCCCGTCGGCGCACGGACGAGCCCGTGCCCGCGCCCGAGCAGTGGCCCGCGGTCACGGTGCTCGTGCCCGCCTACCTCGAGGCCGGGGTCATCGCCGCCAAGATCGCCAACGTCGAGAAGAACGGCTACCAGGGCGAGCTCGAGATCCTCGTCGTGGCCGACGGGGACCCGCGGACGGCCGCCGTCGCCCGCGAGGCCGGCGCCCGGGTCCTGCTGCTGGAGGAACGCCACGGCAAGTCCCAGGCCCTCAACAAGGGGATGGCCGCCGCCTCGCACGACCTCGTCGTCATCTCCGACGCGAACTCCGAGCTGGAGTACGACGCCCTCGCCTACCTCGTGTCGCGCCTCGTCGTCGAGGGGACCGGAGCCGTCGCGGGCGAGAAGCTCGAAGGGACCGGGGGCGAACTCGCCTACTGGCGCTTCGAGTCCTGGATCAAGCGCAACGAGGCCCGGCTCGGCACGACCCTGGGCCTGGACGGGGGCCTGTGCGCCGTCCGTCGCGAAGCCTGGCAGCCGATCCCGCAGGACATCTCCAACGACGACTTCTGGATCGCGCTCGACCAGATGGACCGCGGGTGGGCCGTCGCCTACGAACCGCGCGCCCTCATGACCGAACCGTCCATCGGGGCGTTCAACCTGTCCTGGGAACGCAAGACGCGCGTCCTGGGCGGGGGCCTGCACGTCATGTCGCGCAAGCGTCACCTCCTGGACCCGCGACGCGGTCTGGTCAGCGCCGAACTGTGGGGCCACAAGCTGTGGCGCTCGACCCTCGGTCCGGTCTCCCACCTCGCCCTGCTCGGCGTCGCGACGGCCTCGGTCCGTCGCAGTCGCACCGCCCGCCTGTTCCTGGCCGGTCACGCCGTCGGCGCTGCCGCCCTCGTGGCCCAGGAGAAGGGGGTGCGCGTCCCCCTGCCCGGTCGCGTCGTCGCCCAGGTCCTGTACCTGCAGCTCGTGGCCTTCGGCGGCATGCGCCGGTACCTGCGCGGTGACCGCGTGCTGCGGTGGGACAAACCCGAGCGCTGACGACCCGTCCACGTCGAAGGGCCCCGGGGTTTCCCCCGGGGCCCTTCGACGTCCGCGTACCCGCACGCGTCCTCAGCGCGACATGACCACCTGGCCGGCCACGGTCGCCGTCCCGGTCAGCACCCCGCGCACGTAGGCCCAGTGCTGCTCGGCCCGGTCGGTCTGCTTCAACGCCCGGCGCTGCACCGTGCGCACCGCGTAACCGCTGGCCAGGGCCAGCGTCAGGAGCTTGTGCGTCGCGGGGGAGTGGTGCCGGGAGAGGTAGCGCGACATGGCCGCCCCGCGCAGCTGCAGCATCTCCAGCGAGGGAGCCCCCGAACCGCCCGCGGAGTGGGGGACGAGCAGGTCGGTGCGCAGCCGTTCGTGCATCCCGCGCTCGCGGGCGGCGCGGCCGAACGCCATGTCCTCGTTGTAGACGTAGAAGTCCTCGTCGAAACCGCCCAGTTCGAGGAACGTGCTGCGGCGCACCGCCATGCAGGCCCCCGTCGTCCAGTCGACGTCGATGTCCTCGTGCGGCCGGGGCTTGGCGTACACCCCCGCCCTGGGCAGGATCTTGTGCAGCCCGCTCGAGTGCACGAGGGCCCGGGTGACGGTCGGTTCCCAGCCTCCGACGCCCAGTTCGACGTGCCCGTCCACGCCGACCATGGTGGCGGCGCTGGCGGCGCAGTCGGCGTCCGTGGCGACGTCCTCGACGAGCGCGGACAGGACGTCGAGGGTCGGCCGCGAGTCGGGGTTGCCGAACACCACGAACTCGTGGGTGGAGCTGCGGGCACCCATGTTCGCCGCCTTCGCGAAACCCTTGCCGCCGCCGGAGTCGACGTACCGGCCCAGCGGGCGTGCCTCGACGACCTCGCGGACCCCGTCGGAGTTCCGGGCGTTGTCGACGACGACAACGGGCAGGTCGGCGGGCAGTCCGGCGAGCAGTCCGGAGATCTGGTGGGCGCTCTTGTAGCTGACCAGGACGAGTTCGACGTCGCGCACGGCACAAGGTTACCCGCGTGGAACCGTGGTGAACATGGAACGCGACCTGCCAGACTGCTGTGCGAGTGGTTCTCCGCGGTGCGGCGACGGAACCCACACGTACGGGTGCACCCGGGTGAGGCTTCCCGGGCGCTCGGTCCCCCCGGAGGTGTCGCGCCGCTGCGGCCGTGGTCCATGCTGGACGGGTGGTGGCTGGTCGGACGGTTGACGGGGGGAACGTGGGCGACGTGAGCAGCGGGCAGCGGACGACGGCGTGGGTGGTCGCCAAGCAGCTCCCGGCGACGACGGACTCCGGGGGGCGCCAGCGCACCCGCGCGGTGATCGACGCGTACGCGGCGGTGTTCGACGAGGTCCACGTCGTCGGGTTCGGCGCCTGGCCGCAGCGGGACACCCAGCTGCCGGCGCACGTGCGGGTGCACGAGGTGGCCTCGCCCGCCCCGCGGCCCGGCGCGGTCCTGCGCGGTTCGGTGTTCGCGGGGAAGTGGTTCTCCCCGCAGATCCAGCGGATGCTCTCGGTCGGTGTCCGGGCCGGCGACGTGGTGCACGTCGACTTCCCGCAGATGGCGGTGAACGTCCCGGCCGACGTCCAGGTCGACGTCCTGGACCTGCACAACATCGAGTCCGACCTGCTGGAACGCCGGCTGCGCTCGGAGCACCCGCGGTTGCGTCCCGCGCTGGCGCTGGAGGTCGCCCGGTTCCGCCGGTTCGAGTTCGCCCAGGCCCGCCGGGCGCGCCGGGTCACGGCCTGCTCGCGGCGCGACCAGGAGGTGCTGGCCGCCGCCGGCGTCGACAGCACGTTCGTGCCGAACGGCGTGCTGACCGGCGCGAGCGCCGACCCGGTGCCCCTGCGGGGCGAAGGGCGGGTGCTGTTCGTGGGCGCGATGGACTACGGCCCGAACAAGGCGTCGCTGCGCTGGTTCCTCGACGAGGTGTGGCCGCTGGTGCTGCGCCGCGTCCCGGACGCCCGGTTCGACGTCGTGGGCCGCGGCCTGGCCGCCTCGCACCCGCGCCCGGCGGGGGAGCCGGCGGGGGTCGAGTTCCACTCCGACGTCGCCGCGGTCGACCCCTTCTACGACGCGGCCGACATCTGCGTCGTCCCGCTGCTGTCCGGCGGCGGCACGAAGATCAAGCTCGTGGAGGCCCTGTCGCGGGGTCGTGCCGTCGTCAGCACGTCCCTGGGGCTGGAGGGCCTGGAGGAGCACGCGGCCGCGGTGCGCACGGCCGACGGCGCCGAACCCTTCGCGGACGCGCTCGTGGACCTGCTGCAGAACCCCGCGCAGGTCCGCGCGCTCGCCGCGGCGGGGGCCGAGGTCGGTCGCGGTTTCTCGTGGGAGTCCGCGATGACTCCGTTGCGCGACCTGTTGTTCACCATCCGTAGCTAATTGGGTGGAGTGGGGTTCCTTTTCACCCGCTCTGCCCAACCTCACGCTCCGTGATCGTGCCGCTGTAGTAGCCTCGCGGCAGCACCTCGACGGGGAAACCGGTGGCTCGGATTCGTGGGGGGTTCGGACCGCCACCGGTGAGATCGCCCGGTCATCGACGGGTGCTGCGTTCCCCCACGTGTGGTCCTGGCCGGGTTCCCCGTCCGGGCCGACGAGATCCGACCGATCCAGGTTCGAGTGAGGGAAGACATGACCGAGTCCGTTGCTCCCGGCGGGACGCCCGTCTCCGAGATCCCCGTCGTCATCCTCTGCGGTGGCATGGGGACCCGACTGCGCGAGGCCAGCGAGAAGCTGCCCAAGCCGCTCGTCGACATCGGGGGCCGTCCCATCCTGTGGCACATCATGAAGCTCTACAGCTCGTACGGCTTCCGCAAGTTCGTCCTGTGCCTGGGGTACAAGAGCGACCTCATCAAGCGCTACTTCCTCGACTACCGGATCAACGCCGGCGACTTCACGCTGAACCTGTCGACCCAGGACGCCCCGACCTTCCACACCAACGGTGTGCAGGAGGACTGGGACGTGACCTTCGTCGAGACCGGCCTGACGACCGCGACCGCGGCCCGCATCAAGCGCGTCGAGCAGCACCTGACCGCCGACAAGTTCGTGCTGACCTACGGCGACGGGCTCGGCGACGTCGACATCCTCAAGACGCTGCGCGACCACGAGGCCGGCGGCCGCCTGGCCACCGTCACCGCCGTGCACCCCAGCTCCCGCTACGGCGAGATGCACGTCACGGGCGACACCGTCACCGAGTTCAACGAGAAGCCGACCCTGGCCGACGGCTGGGTCAACGGCGGGTTCTTCGTCTTCGACCGCGCCTTCGCGGACAAGTACCTCGAGGACGACCCCGACATGATGCTCGAGCAGAAGCCGCTGCAGACGGTGGCGCGCGACGGCCAGCTGACCGTCTCGCAGCACGAGGGCTACTGGCTGGGCATGGACACCTTCCGGGAGTGGACCGAGTTCAACAAGCTCTGGGACTCCGGCAAGGCCCCGTGGAAGACCTGGGAAGACTGAGACCCCCCGAGAACCGGAGAACAGCTGTGAAGATCGTCGTCACCGGGACCGAGGGTTACCTCGGTGCCCTGCTCGCCCCCACCCTGCTCGAGTCCGGCCACTCGGTGCTGGGCATCGACACCGGCTACTACAAGCAGGGCTGGCTCTACAACGGTGTCACCGCCTCCGTCGAGACGCTGGCCAAGGACATCCGCCACGTGACCGCCGAGGACCTCGCCGGGGCCGACGCCGTCGTGCACATGGCCGAGCTGTCCAACGACCCGCTGGGCGAGCTCATCCCCGACGTCACCTACGTCGTGAACCACAAGGGCTCGGTGCGCCTCGCCGAGGTCGCCAAGCAGGCCGGCGTGCAGAAGTTCGTCTACATGTCGAGCTGCTCGGTCTACGGCGTGGCCGAGGACACCGTCGACGAGACGTCGGCGGTGAACCCGCAGACCGCCTACGCCGAGTGCAAGGCGCTCGTCGAGCGCGACGTCGCGCTGCTGGCCGACGACGACTTCTCCCCGACGTTCATGCGCAACGCCACCGCGTACGGCGCCTCGCCGCGCCAGCGCTTCGACATCGTGCTGAACAACCTCGCGGGCGTGGCCTGGACCACCGGCAAGATCGCCATGACCTCCGACGGGTCGCCCTGGCGCCCGCTGGTCCACGGCCTGGACATCGCCAAGTCGATCCGCGCCGTCCTCGACGCCCCGCGCGAGGCCGTCCACAACCAGATCTTCAACGTGGGCGACTCCGAGCAGGTCTACCGCGTCCGCGAGATCGCCGAGGCCGTCGGCCGGGCGCTGCCCGAGGCCGAGATCACCTTCGGCGAGTCCAACAACGGCGACAACCGCTCGTACAAGGTGAACTTCGACAAGATCCACTCCACGCTGGAGGGGTTCCGCTGCGACTGGAACGCCGACAAGGGCGCCCAGCAGCTCGTCGACGTCTTCAAGAACATCGACCTCGACGAGGCGACGTTCACGGGCCGCGGGCACACCCGCCTCAAGCAGCTCGAGCACCTCATCCGCACCGGTCAGCTCGACAAGGAGCTGTTCTGGACGGTCCCGCCGACCAGTGGGATCGCCAAGTGAAGATCACCACGACCCACATCGAGGGCGTCGCCATCGTCGAGCTCGAGGAGCGCGCGGACGACCGCGGCTTCTTCGCCCGCACGTTCTGCCGCGACGAGTTCCTGGCCGCCGGCCTGAACCCGGCCGTCGAGCAGTGCAACCTGTCCTACAACCACAAGGCCGGGACGCTGCGCGGCATGCACACGCAGGTCGACCCCGCGCCCGAGGCCAAGCTGGTGCGCTGCACCGCCGGTGCGATCCAGGACATCATCGTCGACCTGCGCCCGGACTCGCCCACGCGGTTCCAGCACGTCGCGGTGGAGCTGACCGCCGAGAACCGCACGGCGCTGTACGTGCCGGAGTACTTCGCGCACGGCTACCTGACGCTGACCGACGGCGCCGAGGTCGTCTACCAGGTGTCCCAGAGCTACACCCCGGGCACCGAGCGCGGCCTGCGCCACGACGACCCCGACCTCGCCCTGCCCTGGGCGCGCGAGGTCGCGGTCATCAGCGACAAGGACAAGAGCTGGACCCTCCTGGCGGACGGGGCCGACCTGTCGTGATCATCGTCGACAAGGCGCTGCAGCAGCGTCAGGCCGAGGGTCGCCCGATCCGCGTCGCGCTCGTGGGCGCGGGGTTCATGGGCCGCGGCTTCGTCAACCAGGTCGTGAACTCCGTGCCCGGCATGGAGCTCGTCGCCATCGCCAACCGGACCGTCTCCAAGGCGGTCGACGCCTACGAGCAGGCCGGGCTCACCGGCGTCGTCGAGGCCGACTCCGCGGCGGCGGTCGACAAGGCCATCGCGCAGGGCAAGCCGGTCGTGTCGGCCTCCTACGAGGCCGTCGTCGACGCGGGCCAGGTCGAGGCCGTCGTCGAGGCGACGGGCAACACCGAGTACGGCGCCCACGTCGTCGTCCGGGCCATCGAGCAGGGCAAGCACATCGTCCTGCTCAACGCCGAGGTCGACGGCACCGCCGGCCTGGCGCTGCGCACGCGCGCCGAGAAGGCCGGTGTGATCTACACCGGCTGCGACGGCGACCAGCCCGGCGTGCAGATGAACCTCATCCGCTTCGTGCGCTCCATCGGCGTCACGCCGCTGGTCTCGGGGAACATCAAGGGCCTGCAGGACGAGTACCGCAACCCCACCACCCAGGAGGGTTTCGCCAAGCAGTGGGGGCAGGACCCTTACATGGTGACGAGCTTCGCCGACGGCACGAAGGTGTCGTTCGAGCAGGCCCTCGTCGCCAACGCGGCGGGCTTCAGCGTGGAGAAGCGCGGCATGCGCGGCGCCGACCACCGCGGTCACGTCGACGAGCTGACGACGATGTACGACGTGGACCAGCTCAAGGAACTCGGTGGCGTCGTGGACTACGTCGTCGGGTCCAAGCCGGGCCCGGGCGTCTACGTGCTCGGCACCCACGACGACCCCAAGCAGCAGCACTACCTGAACCTGTACAAGCTCGGCACCGGGCCGCTGTACTCGTTCTACACGCCGTACCACCTGTGCCACTTCGAGGTGCCGCTGACCGTCGCCCGCGCGGTGATCTTCGGCGACGCCGCGATCGTGCCCGGGGACGAGGTGAAGGTGGAGGTCGTCACGACGGCCAAGACCGACCTCGCCGCGGGCAAGGAGATCGACCGCCTCGGCGGGTACGACTCCTACGGCGTGGCCGAGACGTACGCGGCCACGAAGGCGCAGAACCTGCTGCCGATGGGCGTCGCCGAGGGCTGCGTCCTCAAGCACGCCGTGCAGAAGGACCAGGTCCTGACGTACGACGACGTGATCCTGCCCGAGGGCCGGCTCATCGACGCCCTGCGCGCCGAGCAGGCCGCGCTCCTCGCGCGCTGAGACAACCCCGCTCCACCGCACCACCGCGCAAAGCACACTTCGCGCCCCGCACGGCCCCTCCCGAGGGTCCGGCGCACACTTCGAGCCCTCAGCGGCCCGGAGGAGGGGTCCGGAGTGTGCTTTGCGCGTTCGGGTTAGGGTTCCGGACGTGAACTCCGCGGGCAGGCTCGACGTGGCGGTCGTCGGAGCCGGGCGCGTCGGCCCGGTCCTGGGGGCCGCGTTGCGGGCCGCGGGGCACCGCCTCACCGGGATCGCCGCGCGGTCCCGGCAGGACGCCGAACGCGTCGAGGCCCTCCTGCCCGACGTGCCCTGGGTCGAGGCGGCCGACGCCTTCGCCGCCGACCTCGTCCTGCTCGCCGTGCCCGACGACGTCCTCGGCCCCCTCGTGGCCGACCTCGCCCCGAACGTGCGGGCCGGCCAGCTCGTCGTCCACACCTGCGGCCTGCACGGCCTCGGGGTCCTGGACCCCGCCGCCGCGCGCGGCGCCCTGCCGCTGGCGCTGCACCCGGCCATGACGTTCACCGGCACGTCGCTGGACCTGCAGCGCCTGCTCGGGGCGGCGGTCGCGGTCACGAGCCCGCCCGTGCTGGCCCCCGTCGCCGACGCCCTCGTCCGCGAGTGGGGCGCGACGCCCGTCGTCGTCGCCGACGCCGACCGCCCGCTCTACCACGCGGCCCTGGCCCACGGCTCGAACCACCTCGTCACGCTCGTCGCCCAGGCCCTCGACGCCGCGCGCGCCGCGGTGGGCGAGGACGCCGAGCGGGTGCTGCGACCGCTGCTGCAGGCCGCGCTCGACAACGCCCTGCGCGACGGGGACGCGGCGCTGACCGGTCCCGTCGCCCGCGGTGACGCCGGGACCGTCGCCACCCACCTGCGCGTCCTGGCCGGGCAGGACCCCGCCACGGCGCGGACCTACGCCCAGCTCGCCGCCGTCGCCGTCGACCGCGCGTCCGGCACCGGCCGCCTGACCGACCCCGCGGCGCAGGCCGTCCGCGCCGCCCTCGCCGCCCCCACCGCAGGAGAACCGTGAGCCCGTCCGCCCCCGAGTCCGCAGCCCTCGTCGTCACCCGCACCCGCACCGAGCTCGCCGCCGCGCGCGCCGGCCTGACCGGTCCCGTCGCCGTCGTCATGACGATGGGCGCCCTGCACGCCGGGCACGCCGAGCTCATCCGCGAGGCCCGCCGCCGCGCCGCCTCCGTGCTCGTGACGATCTTCCTCAACCCCCTGCAGTTCGGGCCGAACGAGGACCTCGCCCGCTACCCCCGCACCCTCGACGACGACCTCGCCCTCGCCGCCGGGCACGGCGCCGACGTCGTCTTCGCCCCCGGGCCGGACGTCGTCTACCCCGACGGCGACCCCGGGGTGCGGATCGCGGCCGGCCCGCTCGGGCAGGTCCTCGAGGGCGCGAGCCGGCCCGGGCACTTCGACGGCGTCCTGACGGTCGTCGCCAAGCTGCTGCACCTCACCCGCGCCGACCTGGCGTTCTTCGGGCAGAAGGACGCCCAGCAGCTGCTGCTCGTGCGCCGCATGGTCCGCGACCTCGACCTCGGCGTGGAGGTCGTCGCCGTGCCGACGGTCCGCGAGGACGACGGCCTGGCGATGTCCAGCCGCAACCGCTACCTCACGCCGTTCGACCGCGAGGTCGCCCTCGTCCTGCAGCGCGCCCTGGAGGCCGGGCGCCGGGCCGCCTCGGAGGGGCCGTCGGCCGTGCGCCGCGCCGCGCGCGACGTCCTGGTCGCCGAACCCGCCGCCCGCGTCGACTACCTCGCCCTCGTCGACCCCCACGACCTGGCCGACGTCCCCGAGCACCACCACGGCGAGGCGCTGCTGGCGGTCGCGGCCAGGGTCGGCTCGACCCGGCTGATCGACAACGTCCCCCTCGTGGTGGGGCGGGGCGTCGACTGACCCCACTAACCTCTACCGGGTGAGTGAACAGACGCCCGACCTGCCCGAGGACGAGTTCGAGGACCTGCCCGAGCAGGTCCGGGTCCGCCGGGAGAAGCGCGACCGGATCCTCGCCTCCGGCGGCGAGGCGTACCCGGTCTCGGTCCCGCGCACGACCTCGCTGGCCGACCTGCGCACGGCGTACGCGCACCTGGAGGCCGGGGAGGAGACGACCGACGAGGTCGGCGTCACGGGGCGCGTCGTGTTCCTGCGCGGCACCGGGAAACTGGTGTTCGCGACCCTGCAGGAGGGCGACGGGACCCGGCTGCAGGCCATGGTCTCGCGCGACGGCGTCGGCGAGGAGGCCCTCGCGGGCTGGAAGTCCGACGTCGACCTCGGCGACGTCGTGTTCGTCCACGGGACCGTGATCTCCTCCAAGCGCGGTGAGCTGTCGGTGCTCGCCGACAGCTGGCGGATGGCGTCGAAGTCGTTGCGCCCGTTGCCCGTCCTGCACAAGGAACTGTCCGAGGAGACGCGCGTCCGGCAGCGCTACGTCGACCTCATCGTGCGCGAGGCGGCCCGGTCGAACGTGCGCGCCCGCTCGACCGTCGTGCGCCAGGTGCGCCGCACCCTGGAGGACCGCGGGTTCCTCGAGGTCGAGACGCCGATGCTGCAGACCCTGCACGGCGGAGCCAGCGCGCGCCCGTTCGTGACGCACTCGAACGCCTTCGACACCGACCTGTACCTGCGCATCGCGCCCGAGCTGTTCCTCAAGCGGCTCGTCGTCGGCGGCATGGAGCGCGTCTTCGAGATCAACCGGAACTTCCGCAACGAGGGCGCCGACTCCACCCACTCGCCCGAGTTCGCCATGCTCGAGGCGTACCAGGCCTGGGGCGACTACGACACCATCGCCGACCTGACGAGGACGATCGTCCAGGAGGCCGCGCAGGCCGCCTTCGGCTCCCACGTGGTCACGTGGGCCGACGGGACCGAGTACGACCTCGGCGGGGAGTGGAAGCAGATCTCCATGTACCCGTCGCTGTCGGAATCCCTCGGCGAGGAGATCACACCGGAAACCCCGCGGGCCCACCTGCTGGAGATCGCGAAGAAGCTGGACATCGGCGTCGACGAGGTGCGCTGGACCGGCGGCAAGCTCGTGGAAGAACTCTGGGAACACCGGCTGGGCGATTCCCTGGATTCCCCGACCTTCGTGCGCGACTTCCCCGTGGAAACGTCCCCGCTGGTGCGGGCGCACCGTTCCGTGCCGGGTGTGGTGGAGAAGTGGGACCTGTACGTGCGCGGATTCGAGCTCGCCACCGGGTACTCCGAGCTCGTCGACCCCGTCGTGCAGCGCCAGCGCTTCGTGGAGCAGGCGAAGCTGGCCGACCTCGGCGACGACGAGGCCATGCGCATCGACGAGGACTTCCTGCGCGCCCAGGAGCACGGGATGCCGCCCACGGGGGGCATGGGGATGGGGATCGACCGCCTGCTCATGGCCCTGACGGGGCTCGGGATCCGCGAGACCATCACGTTCCCGCTGGTCAAGCCCCGCTGAGCCGCTCACCGCGGGAGCAGGACGGCGGCGACGTACCCTGGTCGGGTGGAATACCTCGCCGCTCTCCTGCCCTCCGCGGGACTGGCCGTGCTGTTCGTCCTCCTGATGCGTTCCATCCTGCACGCCGACCGCCGGGAACGGGCCGCCGCGGCCCGCGTGCGCGCCGAACGACGCGCTTCCGCCGAAAGCGCCCCGACCGACGGCCCTTCCTGAAGTCGCGACACGGCTTTTCCTTTCCCGGGTGATTTGACCCCGCGCTCACGAATGCGCCAGAGTGTTCTTCGCCCGGTGCACCCACGCCGGTCGTCCACTTTTGTGAAAGGAAAGACCCTGATGGCGCAGAAGGTGCAGGTCCTCCTCGTCGACGACATCGACGCCGGTGAGGCGACGGAGACGCTGACCTTCTCCCTCGACGGGGTCAACTACGAGATCGACCTCTCCGACGAGCACGCCGCCGCCCTGCGCGAGGCCTTCGCCCCGTGGGTCGGGCACGCCCGCCGCGTCGGCGGCCGCACCGGTGCGAGCCGCAAGACCGCCGCCGCGGCCCCGAAGCCGGCCGCCCGCGCCGCCGGCGGTCCGGAGCGGGACACCACCGAGGTCCGCACCTGGGCCCGCGAGAACGGCTACACGGTCTCCGACCGCGGCCGGATCTCCGCCGAGGTGCTGCAGGCGTTCGACGCCGCGCACTGACCCCACCCACGCAGGGCCCGACCACCACCCGGTGGTCGGGCCCTTCGTCGTTCCCGCCTCGTCCGTCGTGCCGTTCGTCGTGCCGTTCGTCGTGCGGGGGGTGGCCCGCGGGGGCACCGCAGGGGGGAGGGGACCATCCCTCCTTCCGACGGCGGGTGCGCCCAACGACGGATGCGGCCGCCGGGCACGGTGCGTGACGATCGGGACGTTCCGCTGCGGGGCCCCGTCCGAGGGCCCCCGGCGTCCTCGTCCCCGTTCGACCCACCACTCACCGAAGGGCTCCTCATGATCGAGGCGGTCGGCCTGCGCAAGGTCTACGGCAAGAAGGTGGCCGTGCACGACCTCAGCTTCACCGTGCGCCCGGGCATCGTCACCGGGTTCCTCGGACCCAACGGGTCCGGCAAGTCCACGACCATGCGGATGATCGTCGGGCTCGACCGGCCCACCGCCGGTCAGGTGCTCGTCGACGGCCGGCCGTTCACGGCGCACCGCGCCCCGCTGTCGACCGTCGGCGCGCTGCTGGACGCCAAGGCGGTCCACACGGGCCGCTCGGCGTACAAGCACCTGCAGGCCATGGCCGCCACGGCCGGCATCCCGAACTCCCGGGTGGACGAGGTCATCGACCTCGTCGGCCTCGGCGAGGTCGCCCGCAAGCGGGCCGGCGGGTTCTCCCTGGGCATGGGGCAGCGCCTCGGCATCGCCTCGGCCCTGCTGGGCGACCCGTCGACCGTGATGTTCGACGAACCCGTCAACGGCCTGGACCCCGACGGCATCCTGTGGATCCGCAACCTCATGAAGGAACTGGCCCGTCAGGGGCGGGCGGTGTTCGTGTCCTCGCACCTCATGAGCGAGATGGCGCTGACCGCCGAGCACCTCGTCGTCATCGGCAAGGGCCGGCTCATCGCCGACGAGAGCGTCGCGGCGTTCGTCGACCGCGTCCAGCCGCGCGGGGTGACGGTGCGCTCACCGCAGCCGGCGGAGCTGCGGGAGATCGTCGCCGCCGAGGGCGGCTCGCTGGCCGTGATGGACGACGGCAGCTTCGACGTCCGCGACCTGTCCGCCGAGCGCATCGGCGACGCGGCGGCCCGCCGCGGGGTCGCCCTGCACGAGCTCACCACCGTCAAGGCGTCCCTGGAGGAGGCCTTCATGGAGCTCACCGCCAACGCCGTGGAGTACCAGGCGCAGAGCGCCGGTGCCGCCGCGGTGGTCGTCCCCGAACCCGGCGTCCCGGGATCCCCCGTGCGAGAGGAGGTCGCGCGATGAGCGCGACGACCGTCGAGGTCCAGCAGTTCCGGCCGGTGCAGCACCGGGTGACGTTCGGCGGGCTCGTCCGCTCCGAGTGGATCAAGTTCTGGAGCGTGCGCTCCGTCGTCGTCACGATGCTCGCGTCCGTGGTCGCCACGGTCGGGATCGGCGTGCTGTTCTCCCTCGCCGCGCGCACGGCCCTGACCTCGGGCCCGCCCGAGGCGCAGGCCGGGGTGAACGGGTTCGCCTTCAACATGATGGGCGCCCAGTTCGCGTCCCTCGTCGTCGCCGCGCTCGGCGTGATCATCATCGCCGGTGAGTTCTCGACGGGCATGGTCCGCACATCGTTCGTCACCGCCCCGGGCCGGGTCGGCGTCCTGGCCGCCAAGGCCGTGGTCCTGGCGGCCAACGTGCTGGTGCTGCAGGGGCTGGCGGTGTTCGTCTCGTTCTTCCTGGGGCAGGCCGTCCTGAACACCCGCGACCTCGGCGTCTCGATCGGTGACGACCACGTCCTGCGGGCCCTCGTCGGCACCATCGTCACGATCGTCGGCGTCGCCCTCATCGGGCTGGCCGTCGGGGCGCTGCTGCGCAACTCCGCCGGGGCGATCGTCACGGTGGTCGCCGCCCTGTTCGTCGTGCCACCGCTGCTGGGGCTCGTCCCCGACTCCTGGGGCGGGGACAAGATCAACGAGTTCTTCCTGACGAACACGGTCGCCAACTTCGGCACCCTGACCGCTTCGCCGGCCTACCTCGAGATCGGCCCGGGGATCGCGGCCTTCGCCGGCTGGATCGTGCTCCTGGGCGCGCTGGCGGTCCTGACGCTGAAGTCGCGGGACGTCTGAGGCGGCGCTCGGCCCGACGAGGCCCGGACGACGGGTCCGGGCAGGTGGACGACCCGCCGGTCGCGAGGTGCGACCGGCGGGTCGCCGTCGTTCCGGGGTCGTGCGGGTCCAGCGGGAGCCGGACCGTCCCGGCTCCCCGGACGGTCGGCGCAGCGACGTCAGCGGCCCGAGCGCCGCGCGGCCGTCCTCGACCTCGACGCTCACCCTCGACGCTCACCGGAACCACCCGGTGAGGTGGCTCGGAGCGTCCAGCACCTTCACGTCCCGTGGGAGGTCTGCTGCAGTCCCCGGACGCGGAAGCGCAGACCCGGGGCGTGGTACTCCTCCAGGGCGTGCGCGATCCACCCCGCCGTGCGGGCCACCTCGAACACGAACTCCCCGGCGTCGGCGGGCAGGCCGTGGGCCAGGGCGTGCGCGGCCAGGGCCAGGTCGACGTTCGGGAACGCCCGCGCCCCGTGCGCGCGGACCACCTGCTCGACGAGGGGCCCGACGACGTCGGCCACCGGCCCGGGCGGCAGCGCGTCCAGCAGCTCCTCGGCGCGCGGGTCGCGTGCGGTGTGCACGACGTGACCGAAACCCGGCACGCCGTCCTGCGACAGGCGGCGCGCGGCAACCGCCCGCGCCGGCCCGTCCGTGAGGACCTGCTCCAGGAAGCGGTGCGCGGCCGCGGCGGCGCCGGCGTGCAGCGGACCGCCCGCCGCGCCCAGGGCCGCCGACAGCGCCGACGGCAGGGGAGCGCGGGCGCTGGCCGCCACGCGCGCCGCGACCGTCGAGACGGCCAGGCCGTGGTCGGCCAGCAGGACCAGCGCCGGGCCCCAGCGGCCCGGCGCCCCCAGCGCCTCGTCGACGGCCTCGGCCACCGAGGTCCGCACGCCCAGGACCGCGGCCAGCAGGGGCTCGGGATCGGCACCGGCCTCGGGACCGGCCTCGGGAGCGGCCGGGGCCAGCGCCCCCGCGACCGCGACCGCCACCCGCAGCCGGGCCGGGGGGCGCGTGGCCGCGGGCAGCCCGGCCAGCACGTCCCCCACCCGCCGGGTCAGGTCCTCGTCGCGGCGCAACGGCCCCGCCGTCGCCGTCCCCGACCACAGCAGGCGGGCGACCTCCTCGAACGACGTCGTCCGCGACAGCTCCACCGCGTCCCGCCCGCGGTAGCGCAGGCGGTCCCCGTCGAGCGACGTGAGCTCGCTCGCGACCGTCTCGACCGCGCCGGCCGGACGGCTGCGCCCGCGCGCGGCGAGCGCCGCGACCTGGGCCGCGTCGAAGCGGCTGCCCCCGGGGGTGCGCCGCGCGGTGATCAGGCCCCGGCTCACGTACGCGTACAGGGTCGCCGTCTTCACCCCCAGCCGGTGGGCGGCCTCCCGGGTGCCGATCTCCCGGGTGCCGATCTCCCGGGCGCCGATCTCCCGGGCGCCGATCTCCCGGGCGCCGATCTCCCGGGCGCCGATCTCCCGGGCGCCGATCTCCCGGGCGCCGATCTCCCGGGCGCCGATCTCCCGGGCGCCGATCTCCCGGGCGCCGATCTCCCGGGCGCCGATCTCCCGGGCGCTCGTCCCCGGGGTGCTCGACTCGTCCACGGTTGATCCGATCAACGTTGACCGGGCCCGTCAACCCGCTGACGCTGCGGGCATGACCGAGACGATGGTTCCCCCGGGCCTGAAGGGCGTGGTCGTCACGACGACCGAGCTCGGCGACGTCCGCGGCGAGGAGGGGTTCTTCCACTACCGCCAGCACTCCGCCGTCGAGCTGGCCCGGACCCGCTCGCTGGAGGACGTCTGGTTCCTCCTGCACCGCGGCCGGCTGCCCTCGCCCGCCGAGCTCGACGCGTTCCGGGCCGAGGTCGCGGCGGCCCGGGCGCTGCCGACGGCCGTCGTCGACCTGCTGCCGGCCCTGGCCGGGCTCCCGCCGCTGGCCGGGCTGCGCACCGCCCTGTCGCTCCTCGGCGGCCGGCCCGTCTACGACGCGTCCGTCGAGGAGCGGGCCGCCGACGCCCTGCGGGTGTGCGCGCTGACCCCCACGGTCCTCGCGGCCCTGCACCGGGTCCGCTCCGGGCTCGACCCCCTCGCCCCGCGCGACGACCTCGACGCCGCCGCGAACTGGCTGTGGGTGCTGCACGGGCGGCTGCCCGACGACGAGCACGTCGCGGCGCTGCGCCGCTACCTCGTCGCCACCGTCGACCACGGCTTCAACGCCTCCACGTTCACCGCCCGCGTCGTCGCCTCCACCGGCGCCGACGTGGTCTCGGCCGTCGTCGCGGCCCTCGGCGCCTTCTCCGGCCCGCTGCACGGCGGGGCCCCGGACCGGGCGCTGGCCGCGCTGGAGGAGATCGGCACGCCCGAGCGGGCCCCGGCGTGGGTGCGCGCCCAGCTCGCGGCGGGCGGGCGGGTCATGGGCTTCGGGCACGCCGTCTACCGGACCGAGGACCCGCGCTCGGTGCTGCTGCGCGAGACGGCGCTCGCCCTCGGCGGCCCGCTCGTCGAGCTCGCCGTCGACGTCGAGCAGCGGGTGGTCCAGACGCTCACGGAGCTGAAGCCGGGGCGCCGGCTGCACGCCAACGTCGAGTACTACGCGGGCGTCGTCATGTCGCTGTGCGGGCTGGAGCCGTCCCTGTTCACGCCGACCTTCGCCACGAGCCGCGTCGTGGGCTGGACCGCCAACGTCCTCGAGCAGGCCACCGACCCGCGGATCATCCGGCCCTCGGCGCGGTACGTGGGGCCCGAACCCCGCCGTTGAGCGGGCGGTGAGCGGGCGGTGAGCGGGCTGCGAGCGGGTGGGCGCGGCAGGGCGGGGCCGGACCTGAGCCGTTGCGCCGACGGCGAACGAACTGGCGGAACACCCCGTCCTGGGCGCAGGTTGGTCAGGACAACCGGGTCACGATCGGCTCACGACCACTGCGGCGACGCTGGTGGGAGTGAGAGTGTCGGGGCTCGGGACTAGCATCGGAATGGTCCGGTCGGGGGATTGCCCCCCGTGCAGTCCGGGCCCGACCACCCGCGAGGAGCGCCGCATGTTCGAGAGGTTCACCGACCGCGCCCGACGGGTCGTCGTCCTGGCCCAAGAAGAGGCCCGGATGCTCAACCACAACTACATCGGGACCGAGCACATCCTGCTCGGCCTGATCCACGAGGGGGAAGGCGTCGCCGCCAAGGCCCTCGAGTCGCTGGGCATCTCCTTGGACGCCGTCCGCGAGCAGGTCCAGGAGATCATCGGTCAGGGCCAGCAGGCCCCGTCCGGTCACATCCCCTTCACCCCCCGCGCCAAGAAGGTCCTGGAGCTGTCGCTGCGCGAAGCGCTGCAGCTCGGACACAACTACATCGGGACCGAGCACATCCTGCTCGGCCTCATCCGCGAGGGTGAAGGCGTCGCCGCGCAGGTGCTCGTCAAGCTCGGCGCCGACCTGAACCGGGTCCGTCAGCAGGTCATCCAGCTGCTGTCCGGCTACCAGGGCAAGGAGCCCGCGACCGCCGGCGGCCCCCAGGAGGGCACCCCCTCCGGCTCGCTCGTGCTCGACCAGTTCGGCCGCAACCTCACCCAGGCCGCCCGCGAGGGCAAGCTGGACCCGGTCATCGGCCGCGACCCGCAGATCGAGCGCGTCATGCAGGTCCTGTCGCGGCGCACCAAGAACAACCCGATCCTCATCGGTGAACCGGGCGTCGGGAAGACCGCCGTCGTCGAGGGCCTCGCGCAGGCCGTCGTGCGCGGCGAGGTGCCCGAGACGCTCAAGGACAAGCAGATCTACACCCTCGACCTCGGCGCCCTCGTCGCCGGTTCCCGCTACCGCGGTGACTTCGAGGAGCGGCTGCGCAAGGTCCTCAAGGAGATCCGCACCCGCGGCGACATCATCCTGTTCATCGACGAGATCCACACGCTCGTCGGGGCCGGTGCCGCCGAGGGCGCGATCGACGCCGCCAGCATCCTCAAGCCCATGCTGGCCCGCGGGGAGCTGCAGACCGTCGGGGCCACCACCCTGGACGAGTTCCGCAAGCACATCGAGAAGGACCCGGCCCTCGAACGGCGCTTCCAGCCGATCCAGGTCCCCGAGCCCACCCTCGCCCACGCCATCGAGATCCTCAAGGGTCTGCGCGACCGGTACGAGGCGCACCACCGCGTCTCGATCACCGACGCCGCGCTGGTGGCCGCCGCGACGCTGGCCGACCGCTACGTCAACGACCGGTACCTGCCGGACAAGGCGATCGACCTCATCGACGAGGCGGGCGCGCGACTGCGCATCCGCCGCATGACCGCACCGCCGGACCTGCGCGAGTTCGACGAGCGCATCGCCGACGTCCGCCGCGAGAAGGAGAGCGCGATCGACGCGCAGGACTTCGAGAAGGCGGCCTCCCTGCGCGACAAGGAGAAGAAGCTCCTGGCGCAGAAGGGCGAGCGCGAGAAGCAGTGGAAGTCCGGTGACATGGACGTCGTCGCCGAGGTCGACGAGGAGCTGATCGCGGAGGTCCTGGCCACGGCCACGGGCATCCCGGTCGTCCGGCTGACCGAGGAGGAGTCCACCCGGCTGCTCCACATGGAGGACGAGCTGCACAAGCGCGTCATCGGCCAGAACGACGCCATCAAGGCGCTGTCGCAGGCCATCCGGCGCACGCGTGCGGGTCTGAAGGACCCCAAGCGCCCGGGCGGGTCGTTCATCTTCGCCGGCCCCACCGGCGTCGGGAAGACCGAGCTCGCCAAGGCGCTCGCGGAGTTCCTCTTCGGCGAGGAGGACGCGCTCATCCAGCTCGACATGAGCGAGTTCTCCGAGAAGCACACCGTCTCGCGGCTGTTCGGCTCGCCCCCCGGCTACGTCGGGTACGAGGAGGGCGGCCAGCTGACGGAGAAGGTGCGCCGCAAGCCGTTCTCGGTCGTCCTGTTCGACGAGGTCGAGAAGGCCCACCCGGACATCTTCAACTCGCTCCTGCAGATCCTGGAGGACGGTCGCTTGACCGACTCCCAGGGCCGCATGGTCGACTTCAAGAACACCGTGATCATCATGACCACGAACCTCGGCACCCGGGACATCTCCAAGGGCGTCGGCACCGGGTTCGCCGCGGGGTCGCAGACCGCGCTGACGAACTACGAGCGGATGAAGTCGAAGGTCAACGAGGAGCTCAAGCAGCACTTCCGGCCCGAGTTCCTCAACCGCGTCGACGACATCGTCGTGTTCCCGCAGCTGACGCAGGACGAGATCATCCAGATCGTCGACCTGTTCCTCAAGCGCCTCGACGACCGCCTCAAGGACAAGGACATGGGCATCGAGCTCACGCCCTCGGCCAAGGTGCTGCTGGCGACCAAGGGCTACGACCCGGTCCTGGGCGCCCGCCCGTTGCGCCGCACCATCCAGCGCGACATCGAGGACGTCCTGTCCGAGAAGATCCTGTTCGGCGACCTGCGCGCCGGCCAGATCGTCTCCGTCGACACCGTCGGCGAGGGCTCGGAGCAGACGTTCACCTTCGAGGGCACCTCGAAGGAGGACCTCCCGGTGACCGTCCCCGTCGGGGACGTGCCCACCGAGGACTGACCTCGCAGGCCCCACGGCCCGGCTCCCGTTCGCGGGGGCCGGGCCGTTCTGCGTCCCGGGGCCGTGGGCGCGTTCGGGCACGTTGCCTCCCCGGTCCCGATGAAAGCGACCGGGGAGGCAACGTGCCGGTACGGGTCTGGGAGGATCACGGGATGCCGCGCCCCGACATCACGGTCCGTCCCGCCCGCACGGGCGACGTCCGCGCCGTCCGCAGCCTCGTGGAGGAGTACGCGCGGCAGCGCATCCTGCTGGGCAAGGAGCTCATCACCCTCTACGAGGCCGTGCAGGAGTTCGTCGTCGCCGAGTTCGAGGGCCACGTCGTGGGGTGCGGTGCGCTGCACGTGCTCTGGGAGGACCTCGCCGAGGTGCGCACCCTCGCCGTCGACCCGAGCGTGCGCGGGACGGGGACGGGGCACCTCATCCTGTCCGCGCTGCTGCGCCGGGCCGACGACCTCGGCGTCACCCGGCTGTTCTGCCTCACCTTCGAGACGGCGTTCTTCGAACGGCACGGGTTCGTCGAGATCGAGGGGACCCCGGTCGAGCCGGAGGTCTACGCCGAGATGCTGCGCAGCCACGACGAGGGGGTCGCCGAGTTCCTCGACCTCGCCCGCGTCAAACCGAACACGTTGGGCAACAGCCGCATGCTGCGGCTCACAGGAGGAAACGCGTGAGCACCACCACCGTCATCGTCATGGGCGTCTCGGGCAGCGGGAAGACGACGCTCGCCCAGGACCTGTCGAAGGCCAAGGGGTGGACGTACGCCGAGGGCGACGACTTCCACAGCGCGGCCAACGTCGAGAAGATGCGCTCCGGGCACCCCTTGACCGACTCCGACCGCTGGCCCTGGCTGCGCTCCATCGCCGCGTGGA
This sequence comes from Kineococcus rhizosphaerae, assembly GCF_003002055.1. NCBI lineage: Bacteria > Bacillati > Actinomycetota > Actinomycetes > Kineosporiales > Kineosporiaceae > Kineococcus > Kineococcus rhizosphaerae. The sequence continues at coordinate 207,395 of NZ_PVZF01000004.1, read as the reverse complement.
TCGGCGAGCGCGAGGAGGCGGGGGAGTCGGCCGTCGTCACGTGCTCCGCGCTCAAGCGCGCCTACCGGGACCTGCTCGCGCAGGACAACCCCTCCGTCGTCTTCTGCGAGCTGAAGGTGCCCGACGAGGTGCTCGAGGACCGGCTCGCCCACCGCGAGGGCCACTACATGCCCGCCTCGCTGCTGCGCAGCCAGCTCGACACCCTCGAGGACCTGCACCCCGACGAGCGGGGCTTCCGGGTCCGGGTGCAGGGTGGACCCGCCCAAGTTCTCGACGAGGTGCTGCGCCACCTCTGACCCGGAGGTAGCCGCCCATGCCCGTGTCCGTCCCCCTGTCCGTGCCGGGGGTCGTCCCGGCCGCGGCCCAGGCCGCCGCCTGGACCGGTCACGACACGCGGCTGGTGGTCGCGGCGCTGCTCGGCATCGCCGTCGTCGTCGTCACCGTCTCCTGGGCCAAGCTCAACGCGTTCATCGCCCTGCTGCTCGGCTCGGCCGTCCTCGGCCTGGTGGGCGGGCTGTCGGTCAGCGACATCGTCACCTCGTTCTCCATCGGGCTCGGTGACGCCGACGGGGCCGCGGGCGGTGCGGGCAAGACGTTCGCGGACGTCGGGATCCTCGTCGCCCTCGGCGCGGTCCTCGGCCGGTTCCTCGCCGACTCCGGCGGGGCGAACGAGATCGTCGACCGGATCGTCGACCGCGTCCACGGCAAGGCGCTGCCGTGGGCGCTGGCCGGGGCCGCCGCCCTCGTCGGGCTGCCGATGTTCTTCGAGATCGGGCTGGTCCTGCTCGTCCCGATCGTGCTGCTCGTCGTCAAGCGGACGGGCCGGCCCGTCCTGGCGCTCGGCATCCCCGCCCTGGCCGGGCTGTCCGTCCTGCACGGGTTCGTGCCCCCGCACCCCGGCCCGCTGGTGGCCATCGCGAGCCTCAAGGCCGACCTGGGCCTCACGCTCGGGTTCGGGCTGCTGCTGGCGATCCCGACGGTGGTCATCGCCGGGCCGCTGCTGGCGCCGCTGGTCTCCCGCTTCGGCCCGCAGGACGCCGAGCACCTGCCGACGTCCGGCGGAGACCTCGGCGGGGACCAGGAGCACGCCCGCCGCCCGAAGCTGATCGCGGTGCTCACCGTCGTGCTGCTGCCCGTCGTCCTCATGCTGGCCCGCGCCGTCGCCGAGATCGTCTCGGAGAAGGGCAACGCGGTCCACGACCTGCTGTACGCGCTGGGGACCCCGCTGGTGGCGCTGCTCATCGGCGCGCTGGTCGCGATCGTGCTGCTGGGGGCGGGCGTCGGCATGGACCGCCGCACGATCGGCGCCACCATCGACGCCTCGCTGCCGCCGATCGCCTCGACGCTGCTCATCATCGCCGCCGGCGGCGGGTTCAAGCAGGTCCTCATCGACGCCGGCGTCGGTCAGCTCGTGGGTGCGCAGGCGGCCGCGCTCGCCCTGTCGCCGCTCGTCCTCGGCTGGCTCGTCGCCGTCTTCATCCGGCTCGCGACCGGGTCCGCGACCGTCGCCACCATCACCGCGGCCGGCATCGTCGCCCCCCTCGCCGGGGACCTCAGCGCCAACCACCTCGCGCTCCTGGCGCTCTCGATCGGCGCCGGGTCGCTGTTCTTCTCCCACGTCAACGACGTCGGGTTCTGGCTCGTGAAGCAGTACTTCGGGCTGACCGTGGGGCAGACGCTGAAGAGCTGGTCGGTCATGGAGACCGTCATCTCGGTGTGCGGTCTGCTGGGGGTGCTGTTGCTGAGCGTGGTCGTGTGAGGGGCGGGTCGTGGACCTCGTCGTGAACCGCCGGGTGACGATCCCCGAGGCCGAGCTGTTCGAGCGGTTCTCCCGGTCGAGCGGGCCGGGCGGCCAGGGCGTCAACACGACCGACTCCCGCGTCGAGCTCCTCTTCGACCTGCAGCGTTCGCCGTCGGTGCCCGACGACTTGCGTGAGCGGGCGCTGGAGCGGCTGCGGGGCCGGCTCGTCGACGGTGTCGTCACGGTGGTCGCCTCCGAGCACCGCGCCCAGCTGCGCAACCGCGCCACCGCCGCCGAGCGCCTGCGGGTCCTGCTGGCCGAGGCCTTCGCCCCCGGGCCGGCCGCCCGCCGCCCGACCCGGCCCACACGGGGTTCGCAGCGCCGCCGCCTGGAGGCCAAGAGCCGCCGGGGCCAGACGAAGCGGCTGCGCCGCAGCACCGAGGACTGACCCCGCGATCGAGGAAGTCCCCACCGCGATCGAGGGAGTCCCCACCGCGATCGAGGATCCGGCCGCGCCGTGAGATTCCTCGATCGCGGTGGGGACTCCCTCGATCGCGGGACGGGTCAGGTGCGCGGGAGGGCGAACCGCCCGTCGTCGAGGGGCTCGACGAGGCCGTCGGCGACGAGGCCGTCCAGGCACCGGTCCCGCTGCCCCGCGTCGGCCCAGCACGCCGCCAGCCCCTCGGCCGTCACCGGGTCGGGGCTCTCGCGCAGCACAGCGAGCAGCCTGCCCCGCACCTGCCGGTCGGTCCCGGCCCAGGCCTGCCCGCGCCGGGCGGGGCCCGTGTGCGGGGGGCGGCCGGCCAGGACCCAGGCGCAGCGCTCCAGCAGCGGGCAGTCGTCGCAGCGCGGCGCGCGGGCCGTGCAGACGAGCGCGCCGAGCTCCATGACGGCCACCGCCCACCGCGCCGCGGTGGCCTCGTCGTCGGGCAGCAGCGCGACGGCCAGCCGGTTCTCCGCCGCCGTCAGCGCCGCGGCGGGCTCGGCGTCGCCGGTCACCGCGCGGGCGTGGACGCGGCGCACGTTGGTGTCGACGACGGCGTGCCGCTGCCCGAAGGCGAACGAGGCGACGGCCGCCGCGGTGTAGGCGCCGATGCCGGGCAGCGCCAGCAGCGCCGCGTGGTCGTCGGGGACCTGCCCGCCGTGCTCGTCGCGGATCGCGACGGCCGCCGCGTGCAGGCGCAGGGCCCGGCGTGGGTAGCCCAGCCGGTTCCACATCCGCACCGCCTCACCCGGTGCGTCGGCGGCGAGGTCGGAGGGGGTCGGCCAGCGGGCCGTCCACGCCTCCCACTGCGGCAGCACCCGCGCGACGGGGGTCTGCTGCAGCATGACCTCGCTGACCAGCACCCCCCACGGGGAGCAGCCGGGCTCGCGCCAGGGCAGGACGCGGGCGTGGTCGGCGTACCAGTCGAGCACCCGCCGGTGCAGCTCCGGGCGCAGGTCGGGGGGGAACGGGGCGTTCATCGCGCAGGATCGTCGCACGGCGCGCCTCCACCGCCGACTCCGGCCGGACGCCTACCTTCGCGACGGTGAGCAGCGTCCTGCACCCCGTCGGACCGGAGGACAAGGGCACCTACTGGCGACGTCGCCTGGTCGTGGTGCTCGCGCTCGTGGTCGTCGTGGTCCTGGTGGCCCTCGGGGTCCGCGCGCTGGCCAGCCCGGACGCCAACGCCCAGCAGCCGACGAAGCTCGACCCCAGCACGGTCGCCACCACCCCCAGCCCCACGACGACCCCGGCCGGGACCCCCACGGGGACCCCCACCGCCTCGGGGACGGACACGGCGACGGGCACCGCCACGGCGACCGGCACCCAGACCGGCACCCAGGCCGCCGGCGCGGCGTGCTCCACGCAGTCGCTGAACCTGACCCTGACGTCGGAGTACTCCGCCTACGGCCCGGGCAAGACCCCCAAGCTGGTCCTGACGGTGAAGAACACGTCGCAGGCGGCGTGCTCGGTGGAGATCGGCACGGCCGTGCGCACGTTCACCGCGAGCAGCGGCGGGACCCAGGTGTGGTCCAGCGCCGACTGCCAGAGCCAGACCGCCTCGCAGACCTATCAGCTCGACCCCGGCGGGACCCGGTCCATGTCGACGGTCTGGTCCCGGCAGCGTTCCGCGCCGGGCTGCCCCACGGGCCAGGAGGCCGTCGCGGCCGGGAACTACACGATCGGCGGTTCCTGGAACGGGATGGACGCCCAGCCCGTCACCATCACGCTGACGAGCTGACCCGGCTGCTCTCACCCGACCGGACGGCACGGCCGTCCGGCGCCGCAGCCGCCCGCGTCGCCGGTCGATGGAGGGCCGTGCACGACAGGGACGGCGGACGGCACCGCGAGGCGGTCCGGACCGTCGTCGCCGTCACCTGCATCGCCGGGATCGCGGGCGCCTGGCTGGCCTGCGGCTGGCTCGGTGCTCCCGGGCCGGGGTCACGGGCCAGCCGCTGACCTGGGGCCTGGCGTCGGTGGTGACCACCACGGCCCCGGTGGAGCGGTTCCTGGGCTCCGAGGACCGCTCGGGGCGCCTCGGCCGGCTGCGCATCGCGCCGTCGCCGGGACGAGGTCCGGCTGCCGCGCTGACCCGGCGGACCGTCAGACGTAGCGTTCGAGGATCGAGCTCTCGGCCAGCCGGGACAGCCCCTCGCGCACGGCGCGGGCGCGCTGCTCGCCGACGCCGTCGACCGTCATGAGGTCGTCGATGCTCGCCGCGAGGAGTTTCTGCAGGTCCCCGAACTGGTCCACGAGGCGCTCGACGATGGCCCCCGGCAGCCGGGGGACGCGGTTCAGCAGCCGGAAACCCTTGGGGGACACGGCGGAGTCGAGGGAGTCGCCGCCCACGGAGAAACCCAGGACCCGGGCCACGGACGCCAGGTCCACCAGGTCCGCCGAGTGCAGCCCGGCCAGGTTCTCCAGCACGACCTCCAGCGGCCCCTCGTGGCGGGAGGCCTCCAGGTAGTCGCGCACGACGAGTTCGCGGTCCGGGCCCACGCCCCCGACGAGCTCGTCGAGCTGCAGCGACAGCAGGCGGCCGTCGACGCCGAGTTCCACGACGTACCCGGAGATCTCGTCGGCGATGCGGGAGACCATCTCGATGCGCTGCACGACCGAGCAGACGTCGCGGACGGTCACCAGGTCCTCGATCTCCAGGGCCGACAACGTGCCGGTCACCTCGTCGAGGCGCGCGCGGTAGCGCTCCAGCGTCTGCAGGGCCTGGTTGGCCCGGCCCAGGATCGCGTCCGAGCCCTCCAGCACGTAGCGGCGGTTGCCCGTGTAGACGGCGACGATCCGCATCGACTGCGACACCGAGATGACGGGGAAACCGGTCTGCTTGGCGACGCGTTCGGCCGTGCGGTGCCGGGTCCCGGACTCGCTGGTCTCGATGGAGGAGTCGGGCACGAGCTGCACGGCGGCCCGCACGATCCGCGAGACGTCGCGGTCCAGGACGATCGCGCCGTCCATCTTCGCCAGCTCCCGCAGGCGGGTCGCGGAGAACTCCACGTCGAGGGCGAAACCCCCGGTGGACAACGAGTCCACCACCCGGTCGAAACCGAGGACGATGAGGGCGCCGGTGCGCCCGCGCAGGATGCGCTCGAGACCGTCGCGCAGTTCCGTGCCGGGGGCGACCGTCGCCAGGGTCGCCCGGAGGACCTCCTCGGGGCTCCGATCGACCACCGGGCACCTCCGAGAACTCTGCGTCGCGACCTGATCCTGGCGCGGAGTCTAGCGGGGTACCGGTGGGACGCGTGGTTCGCAGGGGTCGGCCCCGGGTCAGCGCCCGTCCGCCGGCTCGCGCGGAGCCCACTTCCGGACGGCGCGGACGGCGTCGAGGAGCGTCGCGACCTCGACGATCTCGGCCTTCACCTTCTCGTGCGAGACGGCGTCGCGGGCCCCGGGCGGGGCCAGGATCCGGCGCTGCCCCAGCCGCGCCGCCTCGGCGATGCGCTGCCCCAGCATCGTCACGCGCCGGATGTCCCCGGACAGCGACACCTCCCCGATGGCCGCGACGTCCAGCGGCACGGGGAAACCCGCCGAGGCGGACGCGATCGCCAGGCACACCGCGAGGTCCCCGCCGGGGTCGGTGGAGCGCAACCCGCCCACGGTCGCGGCGTAGACGTCCTGCTCCCACAGCTTCAGCCCGGACTGGTTGTCGGTGACCGCGACGAGCATGTTCACCCGGGCCGAGTCCAGGCCCGTGACGCCCCGGCGCGGGTTGGGGGCCTTGGTGTGCGAGACGAGGGCCTGCATCTCGGTGATCAGCGGCCGCCGGCCCTCGATCGTCACCGCCAGGCACGTCCCCGGGATGGGCGCCTCCCGGGAGGCGCGGAAGAGCACGCTGGGGTCGGGGACCTCCACCATCCCGGCGTCGGTCTGCTCGAAGCAGGCGATCTCCTCCGCCGCGCCGTAGCGGTTCTTGACCGCCCGCAGCAGCCGCAGCGTCGTGTGCCGGTCGCCCTCCAGGGCCAGCGTCGTGTCCACGACGTGCTCGAGCGCGCGCGGGCCGGCGACCGTCGACTCCTTGGTGACCTGCCCCACGAGGCAGTGCGCGACGCCGCGCGCCTTGGCCAGGCGGGTCAGCGTCCCCGCGACCTCCATGACCTGCGAGACGCCTCCCGCGCGGCCCTCGACGTCCGCCGAGGCCATGGTCTGCACCGAGTCCACGATGACCAGCGCCACGTCGTCCCCGAGGGCGTCGAGGTGCCCGATGGCCTCGGCCAGGTCGTTCGTGTCGGCCAGGAACAGGTGCTCGGACGTCGCGCCGATGCGGTGGGCGCGGGTCGCGATCTGCTCGACGGACTCCTCCCCGGAGACGTACAGCACCGGCCGGCGGGTCGAGGCGGCGACGCTGTTCGCCGTCGTCAGCAGCAGCGTGCTCTTGCCGGCCCCGGGCTCCCCGGACAGCAGCAGCACCTGACCGGCGACCAGCCCGCCGCCCAGGACTCGGTCGAACTCCGCCAGCCCCGTGCTCAGCCGGTTGCCCACCTGCGTGCGCGAGATCTCCGAGATGCGCCGGGCGGGACGCACGGGGGCCGTGCCCGTCGAGGACGACTTCAGCCCCACGACCTTGGTCGCCCCCGCGACCTCGTCGACCGTGCCCCAGGCCTGGCACTCCCCGCAGCGGCCGACCCACTTGGCCGTCGTCCACCCGCACTCGGAGCACTTGTAGGCGGGACGGGAACGACCGGTGGTCTTGGCAGGCACCACGACACCGTAGGCGCCGGGTACGACACGACCCCCGCACCGGGGCCGGTGCGGGGGTCGTGGCGGAGCGGGAGGGGGTCAGACGCCGTACAGGACCTTCATGGTCGCCATGAGGATGCCGAGGACGGCCATGACGAAGCTCGGCACGAAGGCCAGGATCGCCGCACCGATGCTGCCGCTCTTGCGGTACAGCAGGTAGGCGGAGAAGACCATGATCAGCGCGCCGACGAGGGTGAACGTCAGGCCCACCGCGATCCGCCCGCCCGGGGCCGCCGAGTACGGGTCGGCGCCGAGCAGCGCCAGCGGCACGATCGCCGAGACGAGCACGCCCACGAGCCAGATGACCAGCGCGACGACGGTGCCGCTGCTGGGGCGGGGCCAGCGGATCGGGGCGATCGCCCGCTGTTCCTCGTGTCGGGCCGGGGTGGTGTGCGCGCTCATGCCCCCATCATCCACGCTCCGGCCCCCCCGCGGCGACCCAGGTGGCGAGCCGGGTGGTGAGCCGGGTGGCGGCCCGGGCGGGGCCGGGCACCTGCGCCACGCGGGTGACGCACCCTCCTGGCCGCCGCCCGGCCCGCCGACACGCAGGGGGTGACCCCTCGACCGGCCCGGCGACCGACCCTGCAGCCGGTCTTCCCCGCCCTCTTCGACGCCGGCGTCGAGCGGGAGTACCGGGTCGCCCGCACCGCCGCGCGCTCGCGCTGGTTCACACCCACCGCCGTGCTCGGTCTGGCCTTCTTCGACGCCTACGTCCTCGTCGACCTCGCCCTGGCCCCGCAGGTGCTCGTGCTGTCCCTGCTGCTGCGCCTCGGCCTCGTCACGCCCCTGGTCGCGGCCGGGCTGGTCCTGCGCTCGCGCCGGCTGCGCCGCGACCCCGCCGGCGACCTCGACGGGTTCCTCACCGGGGCGGCCGCCCTCCTCGTGGTCGTGGTCCTGGCCCTCGTCCAGCGCAGCGCGCCCGACGCCCTCGGCGGGGCCTACTTCGCGGGCGCCTTCGTCGTCGTGGTGTTCTTCGTGACCCTGCTGCGCTCCGACGTGCGGGGCGCGGCGGCCGTGCTGACGGCGATGCTCGCCGGCTTCGCCTGGGGGCAGGCCCTCGTCGACGCCGACGCCGGGGCCCTGGGGGTGGCGGCCCTGCTCGCCGTCGCCGTCGCCGGGTTCTTCGGGCTCGTCATGGCCCGCAGCGTCGAGCTCGGCGACCGCGCCCGCTTCGCCGCCGAGCGCCGCGAGCGCGTCCTGGCCGCCGAGCGGGAACGGCTCATCGCCGCGCTCGCCGAGACCGCCGTCCGCGACGAGCTCACGGGTCTGCTCAACCGGCGCGGCCTGTTCGAGCGCCTCGCCGCCCGCGCCCCGGCGGGCCGGTCCGTGGGCGTCCTCGTGCTCGACGTCGACCACTTCAAGCACTACAACGACCGGTTCGGCCACCTCGAGGGGGACCGGTGCCTCACGCTGGTGGCGGGAGCGCTCGCCGCGCACGCGCGCCCGGACGACGTGGTGGCCCGCCTCGGCGGAGAGGAGTTCGTCGTGGTGCTGTTCGACGACGTGTTCGACGACGTGTTCGGGGACGGGGACGGGGACGGGGACGGGGACGGGGACGGGGACGGGGGCGCGGACGGGCTCGGCGGTGTCGGCGCCGCCGGGGAGCGGCTGCGCGCCGCCGTGCGCGCCCTGGGGCTGCCCCACCCCGACGGGGGTGTCGTCACGGTCAGCGCCGGGGCCGCCGTCGGCCCGTGGGAGGCCGCGTTCGCGCAGGCCGACGGGGCCGTCTACGCGGCCAAGGCGTCGGGCCGCGACCGCGTGCTGCAGGCGAGCGCGCCGGGAGCGGCGACGTGAGCCGCGCCCGGTGGACGCGGCTCGGCGAGCAGCTGCGCGGGCTGGGCCTGCCGGCCGTCTCCCCGAGCTACGAGGCCCTGGCCCGCGAGGCCAGCGACGAGGTGCTCGTCACCGACGAGCACGGCCGCGTCCGCTTCCTCAGCCCGTCCTTCAGCCGCCGCTGGAACCTCGACCGGTGGGCCCTGGTCGGGCGCGACGCGTTCGACTGGGTCCACCCCGACGACCGCGCCGGCGCCCGCGCCCTCCTGGCCCGGGCGTGCGCCCCCGGTGCCGTCCCCGTCGACAGCGACCACCGCTACCTCGTGCGCGCCACGGGCGAGGTGCGCTGGTGCCGGGCCCGCTTCAGCGACGCCCGCGCGGTGGCCGGGGTGCGCGGGGTCGTCTGGAACTGCCGCGACACCACCGAGGAGCGTCGCGCCCTGGAGGCGCTGCGCCACAGCGCCACCCACGACTCCCTCACCGGGCTGCCCAACCGGCGCCGCCTCTTCGACGCCTTCCCCGCCGCCGGGACCGGCTGCGGGCTCCTGCTGCTGGACCTCGACGGGCTGAAGGCCGTCAACGACCGGCTCGGCCACGACGCCGGCGACGAGGTCGTGCGCCGGCTCGCCGGGCGGCTCACCGACGTCGTGGGGTCCGACGGCGTGGTGGCCCGCCTCGACGGCGACGAGTTCGCGGTGCTCGTCCAGGGCGAGGAGGCGGCCGTCGGCCGTTCCCTGGCGGTCCTGGCCGACCGCGTCCTGCGGATCGCCCGCGACCCCGTGACGGTGGCCGGCCGCTCGGTCCGCGTGACGCTCAGCGCGGGGTCGGCCGTCCGGGAACCGGCTGCGGGGCACGAGGACCCGCGCGAGGTGTTCCGGCGCGCCGACACCGCCCTCGGCGCGGCGAAGGCCCGCGGCCGCGACCGCTGCGTCCCGTTCTCCCGGGCGCTGCTCGACGCCGCGCACGAACGCGCCGAACTCGCCGCCGACCTGCGCCAGGCCGTCGCCGCCGGGGAGCTGCACGTCGCCTACCAGCCCCTCGTCGACCTCGCCCGCGGCGGCACCGTCGGCTTCGAGGCCCTCGTGCGCTGGCAGCACCCGCAGCGCGGGAACGTCCCGCCGGCCGTGTTCGTGCCGCTGGCCGAGGAGTCCGAGACGATCCTGCAGCTCGGTGAGTTCGTGCTGGACTCCGCCCTCGCCGCCGCGGCCCGCTTCCGCACCACGGCCGGGACGTCCCCCGAGGTCAGCGTCAACCTGTCCGGCCACCAGCTGCAGCAACCGGGCATCGAGGACCTCGTCGCGCGCGCCCTGCGCCGGCACGACGTCGACCCGGCCCGGCTGTGCCTGGAGGTGACCGAGAGCGCGGCCGTCGCCGACCTGTCCGCGGCCCGGGACACGTTGCAGGGGTTGCGCTCCCTCGGCGTGCGCACCGCCCTGGACGACTTCGGGACGGGGTACTCCTCGCTGTCGTACCTGCGGCGGCTTCCCGTCGACATCCTCAAGATCGACAAGTCGTTCCTCGACGACCTGGCCGACGAGCGGGGCGGGGCCGGCGGGGGCCACGGCGTCGCGGTGCTGGCCGGCATCGCCTCCCTCGCCGGCGCCCTCGGGCTCCTCACGGTGGCCGAGGGCATCGAGACCGACCGCGTCCGCGAGCTCGTCGCCCGGGCCGGCTGCACGTGGGGGCAGGGGTACCACTTCGCGCGACCGCTCAGCGAGGACGCGGCGCACGAGCACCTGCGTCAGAACGTGCGGTGGCGCAGCACGACGGCGTAGTCGACGACCGTCCCGGCGTGCTCGGCGAGGATCGCCTCGGCCTGCCGGGGCGTGAACTCGATCCGCACGACGGCCTCGAGGTCGGCCCGGGCGTCGAACTCCCACGCCACCTCGAGCCGGTCCGTCGTCCAGCCGCGGCGGGCGAAGAACCGGTCGACCGCGACGGGGTCGTACGCCGGCAGCGACCGGGCGAACCACCGGCCGAACGTCGAGCGCGTCGCGTCGTTGTCGACCACGAACGCCGTCCCGCCGCGGCGCACGACGCGGTCCAGCTCGGCCAGGCCGGGTTCGCAGCCGGGCCCGAAGAAGTACGCCCAGCGGGCGTGGACGACGTCGACGCTCGCCGGCGGCAGCGGCAGCGCCCCCGCCTCGCCGTGCAGGACGCGGACGTTGCCCAGCCCCGCGACCCGTCGCAGCGCCCTTCGCAGCAGCGGCGGGTGCGGTTCGACCCCGGTCACCGAGCGGGCGTCCACCGCGAACCGGGGGAGGTGGAACCCCGTGCCGCAGCCGACGTCGAGGACGTCCAGCCCGGCCCAGTCGTGGACCTCGCGCACGCGCGCCTCGATCTGCTGCCCGCGGTCGACGGCGAGGTTCTCCAGCTCGTAGACGTCGGGGGAGTCCCAGACGTTCGGGCTCGGGATCACGGTGCTCACCGGCACGCACTCCTCACGGCGCCCGGGGTGGCGGCCCGGGGCCGGCCCCGCGCAGCGACTGCGTCGGCGCGTCGCCGCCCCCGGACCCCCACCGCGCCGATCGTCGTGCGCGTCACCCACCTGCGCGCACTCCTCACGGCGCCCGGGGTGGCGGCCCGGGGCCGGCCCCGCGCAGCGACTCCGTCGGCGCGTCGCCGTCCCCGGACCCCCACCGCGCCGATCGTCGTGCGCGTCGTCACAGGCCCGCGCGGGTGCGGTCGGCGGGGTGGACGGTCAGCGGCAGCAGGCGCCGGTGCGCCGACCCCCCGCGCGTCCTCGCCACCAGCGCTTCGCAGTGCCGCGCGAGCTCCTCGTAGGGGGCGTCGCCGATCATCTCCCGCAGCTCGTTCTCGCAGCTGCGGAACACCGGGCGCTCGCCGACGTGGGCGGCGGGGTTGCCCGTGCAGTACCAGTCCAGGTCGTGGCCGCCCTCGCCCCAGCCGCGGCGGTCGTACTCGCCGATGCTGACCTCCAGGTACGTCGAGCCGTCGCCGCGCGTGACCGTGCGGTAGGAGCGCTTGAGCGGCAGCTGCCAGCACACGTCGGGCTTGTAGGTCAGCGGGTCGACGCCGTCGCGCAGGGCCTGCAGGTGCAGCGCGCAGCCCGCGCCGGCGGGGAACCCCGGGCGGTTGGCCAGGATGCAGCCGCCCTCGTGCACGCGGGTCTTGCGGGCGCCGTCCTCCAGCTCGGTCCAGCCGCCGGCGTGACCCTCGGCGTGGAACTGCCACACCTCCGGCGTCAGGCGCGCGACGACCTTCGCGACGCGCTTCTGGTCGGCCTTCTCGGTGAAGTGGGCCCCCAGGGCGCAGCAGCCGACGTCGGGCCGGTCGGCGTAGATGCCCGGGCAGCCGTTGCCGAAGATGCAGGTGTAGTCGCTCGTGAGCCAGGTCAGGTCGACGCGGTAGACCGTCTCCGGCTGGTGCTCGGGGTCGATCGCGTCCGCGACGTCGGTCGGGTCGGGGAACTCCAGCCACAGGCGGGCGGTGTCCAGCGGGGTCTCGACGCTCACCGGTGAAGGGTAAGCACGTGCCGGAGCACCTCGGCGCGGACAGTAGGGTCGCGGGGTGCGCTTGGGTGTCCTGGACGTGGGCAGCAACACTGTCCACCTGCTCGTCGTCGACGCCCACCCGGGGGCCCAGCCCCTGGCGGCCCACTCGACGCGCCGGCTGCTGCGGCTCGCCGAGCACCTCACCCCCGACGGGGCCGTCGACGCGGCGGGAGTCGCCGCCCTGACCGACGCCGTCACGGCCGCGGCCGCCGCCGCCGAGGACGCCGGGGTCGAGGAGCTGCTGGCCTTCGCGACGTCCGCCGTGCGCGAGGCCGTCAACGGCGAGGACGTGCTCGACCACGTCGAGGAGCGCACCGGCGTCCGGCTGCAGGTGCTGCCGGGCACGGCCGAGGCCGACCTGACCTTCCTGGCCGTCCGGCGCTGGTTCGGCTGGTCGGCCGGTCGCCTCCTCGTGCTCGACATCGGCGGCGGGTCCCTGGAGGTCGCCGCCGGGCTCGACGAGACCCCCGACGTCTCGTTCTCCCTGCCGCTGGGCGCCGGTCGGCTGACCCGGGACCGGCTGGCGGGGGACCCGCCGGCCGCCGACGCGGTGCGCGAGGTGCGCCGCCACGTGCGCCAGCAGATCGCCTCCCGCGTCCGCGACGTGACGCGCGCCGGGACGCCGGACCGGGTCGTCGTGACGTCCAAGACGTTCCGCAGCCTGGCCCGGCTGACGGGTGCGGCCCCCGCCGAGGCCGGGCCGGCCGTGCGCCGGGTCCTGCGCCGCGAGGACCTGTCGCCGTGGGTGCCGCGACTGGCGGGGATGACGTGCGAGCAGCGCGCGGGCCTGCCCGGGGTCAGCGCCGAGCGGGCGCCGCAGCTGCTGGCCGGGGCGCTGGTCGCCGAGGCCGCGTTCGAGCTGCTGGGCGTCGAGGAGGCCCTCGTGGGCCCGTGGGCGCTGCGCGAGGGCCTCATCCTGCGCCGCCTGGACGCCATCACCGTCCAGGGCGCCGACGTCCGGGTGGCGAGCTGACGTGGGCGCCGTCGAGAGCGGGATCCCGGTCGGCCTGTCGACGTCGTGCTCCTACCCGGAGTCGACGACGGCCGCCTTCGAGATCGCCTCGCGGCTCGGCTACGACGGCGTGGAGGTCCTCGTGTGGACCGACCCCGTCAGCCAGGACGCGGCGGCGCTGCACCGGCTCGTGGACCACTACGGCGTCCCCGTGCTGTCGGTCCACGCCCCGACGCTGCTGCTGACGCAGGGCACCTGGGGCCGCGACCCGTGGGGCAAGCTCGAGAAGTCCGCCGAGCTCGCGGCGTCGCTGGGGGCGGGCACCGTCGTCGTGCACCCGCCGTTCCGCTGGCAGCGCGAGTACGCGGCGGGTTTCGTCGCCGGCATCGAGGCCCTGGAGGACCGCACGGGCGTCACGATGGCGGTGGAGAACATGTTCCCGTGGCGCGCCCGCGGGCGGGAGCTGGTCATGTACGCGCCGGGCTGGGACCCGACCCACCTGGGGTACCGCAACCTCACCCTCGACTACTCGCACGCGGCGACGTCCGGGCAGGACTGCGCGGAGCTCACCCGGGCCTTCGGCGACCGGCTCGCGCACGTGCACCTGTGCGACGGGACGGGGTCGGCCAAGGACGAGCACCTGGTGCCCGGTGACGGTTCCCAGCCCGTCGCCGAGGCGTTGAACGAGTTGGCCCGCAACGGATTCCGAGGGACGGTGGTGGCCGAGGTGAACACCCGCAAGGCGAAGGGCCGACGCGCGCGCGAGGTCGCGCTGGCCCGCACGCTCGAGTTCGCCCGCACCCACCTGGCGGTCACCGAGACGACGGGGACGACGGGGGTGACGTCGTGACGCTCGCGCTCATCGGTGCCGGGGTGATGGGGCAGACGCTGCTCGGCGGTCTGCTGCGCGCCGGCCGCGACGCCGCCGACGTCCTCGTCGTGGACCGCCGCGCGGGCCGGGGCCAGGAACTGCACGAGCGGTTCGGCGTCCGCGTCGTGGAGGACGTCACCGCCGTCGCGTCGGCGAAGACCGTGCTGCTCGCGGTCAAGCCCCAGGACCTGCCGGCGCTGCTGGACTCCATCGCCGCGCACCTGGCCCCCGACGTGCTGCTCGTCTCGCTGGCCGCGGGGGTCACCACGGCCGCCATCGAGGCCCGGGTCCCCGCCGGGACGGCGGTGGTGCGCGTCATGCCGAACACGCCGTCCCTGGTCGACGAGGGGATGGCCGGGCTGGCCGCCGGGTCCGCGTGCGCGGACTCCCAGCTCGCCGAGGCCGAGGACCTGATGCGCTCGTGCGGCAAGGCCGTCGTGCTCGCCGAGAAGCACCTCGACGCGGTAACGGCGCTGAGCGGGTCCGGTCCCGCGTACGTGTTCTACGTCGTGGAGGCCATGGTCGAGGCGGGGGTGCTGCTGGGCCTGCCGCGGGCGACGGCGACCGAGCTGGTCGTGCAGACCGTCGTGGGCGCGGGCGCGATGCTGCGCGAGACGGGCCAGCACCCGACGGTCCTGCGCGAGCAGGTCACGTCCCCGGCGGGGACGACGGCGGCCGCGCTGCGCCAGCTCGACGACTCCGGGGTGCGGGCGGCGCTCGTCTCGGCCGTGGAAGCGGCTGCGGCCCGCTCGAAGCAGCTCTCGGGGGGCTGAGGTGAGTCACGAGGACGACGAACGGCGCGGTGGCGGCCGGACGACGCCGCCGGGCGCGGCGCCGGACGAGGCGGCGGGTGCCCCACGCGGTGGACCGGGGCCGTGCCCGGCGGCGGTGTCCGACCACCACCCCGAGCGCCGCGAGGAGTCCGAGGAGTCGGACGTCGTGCAGGTCGTCTGGGACCAGGCGTTCACGGGCTACGACTTCGGCCGCTGGCACCCCATGGCCCCGGTCCGGCTGGACCTGACGGCGCGGCTGTGCGAGCAGCTCGGGCTGTTCGAGCGCCCCGGGGTGCGCGTCGTGGGTGCCGAACCGGCCGACGACGAGCTCCTGGCGACCGTCCACGACCGCGCGTACGTGGAGGCCGTCAAGGCGGCCTCGGCCGATCCGCGGCAGGCGCAGGCGGTCTTCGGGCTCGGCACCGAGGACGACCCGGCGTTCCCGGGGATGCACGAGGCCGCGGCCCGGATCGTGGGCGGCTCGGTGGACCTGGGGCGCGCGCTCGTGGCGGGCCGCGCGCAGCACGGCGTGAACTTCTGCGGCGGGATGCACCACGCCAAGCCGGGCTGCGCGAGCGGGTTCTGCGTCTACAACGACGCGGCCGCGGCCATCGTGGCGATGCTGCGCGACGGCGCGGAGCGGATCGTGTACGTGGACCTGGACTGCCACCACGGCGACGGCACGGAGGCGGTGTTCTGGGACGACCCGCGGGTGCTGACGGTCAGCGTCCACGAGTCGGGCACGACGCTGTTCCCGGGGACGGGCTTCGCCGACGAGCTCGGCGGCCCGCGGGCCCTGGGCGGTGCGGTGAACCTGGCGCTGCCGGCGCGCACGGGCGACGCGGGGTGGCTGCGCGCGGTGCACGCCGTCGTCCCGCAGCTCGTGCGCTCCTTCGCCCCCGACGTGCTGGTGACGCAGCACGGGTGCGACACCCACGCCCTGGACCCGTTGGGGCACCTGCAGGTCTCCGTCGACGCGCAGCGGGTGGCGGCGGCGTCGATGCACGCGCTGGCGCACGAGGCGGCGGCCGGGCGGTGGCTGGCCCTGGGCGGGGGCGGGTACGAGGTCGTCGACGTGGTGCCGCGGACGTGGGCGCACCTGGTCGCGGAGGCGTCGCAGCAGCCGCTGGACCCCTCGACGCCGCTGCCGGCGGCGTGGCGCGAGCACGTGCGCGCGACGTTCGGCCGGGACGCGCCGTCGGCGATGACGGACGGTGAACCCGCGACGTTCGCGGGGTGGGAGTCCGGGTACGACCCGGACGACGCCGTGGACCGCGCGATCCTCGCGACCCGTCGCGCGGCGTTCCCGCTGCACGGTCTGGACCCGGACTTCGACTGATCTCCCAGCGGATTTACAGAGCGTAAGTGCTGGTCACGGGCTGTTTAGATCACGCAGCGTGACTTTTTGGACACGGAGATCTTCCACGCACGTCACACGTGCCCCTACAGTGGTCTGTGAACGCGCCCCCACCGGGCCGTCCGCGGGGGACGGTGCATCAAGGCGCGCCAACTGAAGGGTGCTGTGGGGATGCCTGAGGATCGCCCGCTGTCGGAGGTCCGGTTCCTGACCGTGGCCGAGGTCGCGTCGATGATGCGCGTGTCCAAGATGACCGTGTACCGGCTCGTGCACAACGGCGAGCTGCCCGCGGTCCGCGTCGGTCGCTCCTTCCGGGTGCCCGAGGACGCGGTGCACGAGTACCTGCGCCAGTCCTTCATCGACACCGCCTGAGCGCACGGCCCGTGAACTTCCTCGACACTGCGGGTGTCCGGGGGGTCGGGCGGGACGGGTAGACTCGACGACGGTCTGCCGCTCGTGGAGCGGCACGTCGGTCGCCGGTCCGCCGGTGGGCCGGCAGCAACCAGCCGTATCGAGTGAGCGAGGACCCCTTGGGCTCTGTCATCAAGAAGCGTCGCAAGCGCATGGCGAAGAAGAAGCACCGCAAGCTGCTCCGCCGCACGCGTCACCAGCGTCGCAACAAGAAGTGATGCGCTGAAGGGCGGGCCCCCTCGGGGGGCCCGCCCTTCGTGCGTCCCGGGTCCTCACCGCCCGTGCCCGGTTCCTCGCGCTGCGTATGAGCTGTTCGGGCCGATCCGGTGAAGGGTCCGCCCGGATGCCCGCTCGGGCCCCTCGGCGGTCCCGGTGGGCCCCGTGCGCTCCTTAGACTTCGAGAGCCCGCGGAGCAGCGGTACCCGCCGCCGATTCGAGGAGTCCGATGACCCCGGGAGCGACCAGCACCCCGAGCACGGCAGGTCCGCCCCGCGACCGCAGCATCCCGCCCGGCCTGCAGCGCATCCTGCGCATCTCGGCCTCCCTCGTCACCACGCAGGCCGCCACCAGCGTCCTGGGCCTGCTCTTCTGGGCCATCGCCTCCCGCGGGTTCACCCGGGAGGAGTTCGGGGTCGCGAACGCCGCCGTCTCCGCGATGGGCCTGCTCGGGGCCCTCGGGACGCTGGGGCTGGGCACCCTGCTGATCTCCCTGCTGCCGGGCACCGAGCAGGGGGTGCGCCGCGTGACCGTCCGCACCGCGCTGGCCGTGTCCGGCGTCGCCGGCACGCTGCTGGCCGTCGTGGTCCCCTTCGTCGCCGTGCACCTCCTGGGGCTGGGCAACCTGAGTCCCATCGCGGGCTCACCCGGGCACGCGGCCCTGTTCGCCGTCGGCACCGGCCTCGCCGCCCTGGCCCTGGTGCTGGACCAGGCCGTGTTGGTCATCGGGTCGGGCAACCTGCAGCTGGAACGCAACGTCACGGCGAGCGCCACGAAGGTCGTCGTCCTGCTGGGGCTCGCGGCCGCCGGCGCCACCGACGGGATGGCCGTCTTCGCCGCCTGGGCCGTCGGGACGCTGGTCTCGTTGCCCGTCGTGGCCCACCGGACCCGCGGGGGCCGCCCGCTGCAGCGCCACCGTCGCCTGGTCGACCTGTCCTCGATGCGCGGCCTGGGCCGGCGGGCGCTGAGCCACCACGCGCTGAACACCACGCTGCAGAGCCCGTTGATGCTCCTGCCGGTCATCGTCACCGCGACGGTGTCCGCCGCGGCGAACGCGCCGTTCGGTGCCGCGCTGCAGCTGACCGGTTTCGTCTTCGCCCTGCCCTACGCGCTGTCCGTGGGGCTCTTCGCCGCGGCCGAGGGCGACGACGGCGAGGTCCTGCGGCGAATGCGGGTGACCCTGCCCCTGGGGCTCGGCGTGAGCCTGGCCGCCAACCTGGCGTTGTGGCCCCTGGCCCCGTACGTGCTGCGGGTGTTCGGCGCCTCCTACGCCGAGGACGGTGCCGACGTCCTGCGGATCCTCGTCCTGGCCGGGTTGCCCTTCGTCGTCAAGGACCACTTCGTCGCGTTGCGCCGGGTGCAGGGCCGCACCGGCAGCGCGACGCTCGTGCTGGTCGTCTGCACCGCCGCCGAGCTGGTGGCCGCACTCATCGGGGCCCACCTCGGCGGCGTCGAGGGCCTGAGCGCCGCCTGGGTCCTCGTGCTGGTCCTGGAGGCGGTGCTGCTCGCGGTCCCGCTCGTGCGGGCGCGGCGCCGGTTCGTCACCCGGACCCGCGAGCAGGAGCTCGCCGGTCCCGACGGCGGCGGACGCGAGCACCGGCCCGAGGGCGCCGGCGCGCGAGCGGACGAGGACGGGGCTCGGGACGGGACGAGGTCGGGGGACGGCGACCGGAGCGGCGACGGCGGACAGGTGCGGACGAGCGGGGGGGACGACGTGGTGGACGTGCTCGAGCAGGAGCCGGCGGTCGCCTCCGTCGTCGACCCGGCGCCGTCGCGACGCGGTTCGCGGGGCCTGGGACCGGCCCTGCTGGCGATCGCCCTGGGCCTGCTCGCCATGGCCCTGGCGGCCGGGCGGGCGCGCACCACGGGCGACGACGGCGGCCTCACCCAGCTGCTCTGGGAGGCCGGGCTGGTCCTGATCGTCGCCCCCGCGGCCCTCTTGGCGACCTGGCCGCGCACCAGTGGGACCGTGCGCGTCTGGACGGCGGTGACCGCGGCCGTCGCGCTCCAGCTCAGCCGGGTCGTGCTGTACCCGACGCGCTTCATGTTCCACGACGAGCTGCTGCACGCGAACCTGCTGCGGCAGATCTCCGACACGGGTCAGCTCTTCGGGGTCAACCCCCTGCTGCCCATCACGGCCTACTACCCCGGCCTGGAGGTGGCCACCGACGGCGTCGGCGACCTGACGGGCCTGTCCCAGCACACCAGCGCCGTGCTGCTGCTGCTGGCCGCCCGGGTCGTCCTGAGCCTGGCGATCGTGGCGGTCGTGACCCGGCTGACCCGCTCGCACCGGGCGGGTGCCGTGGCCGTCGTCGTCTACGCCTGCAACCCGCAGATGCTCTTCTTCAACTCCCAGTTCAGCTACCAGACCCTGGCCCTGCCGCTGGCGGTGCTGACCGTGGCGCTCTTCGCCTCGCGGCGGCGGGGATCGCTGCGGGGTCTGCTGCTCCCGCTCGCCGCGCTCGGCGCGGTCGTCATCACCCACCACGTGACCGCGGTCCTGCTGCTCGTCGCGCTGGCCGTCTGGACCGTCGTCGACGCCCTCCTGGCCCGGGTGCGTCGCCGCGCGGCCGGCGGGTCCGAGCAGGTCGGGGGGGTGGTGGCCGTGCCGCCGGGCAGCGACGCGCGGGCCCTGGCGGTCATGACGCTCGTCGGTGCCGTCTGCTTCGCCGCGACGCTGCTCAACCCCGGCAACACCCTGGGCAGCTACCTCGGCTCCATCGTCACCAGCTCCTCCAGCGACCTCGG
This sequence comes from Kineococcus rhizosphaerae, assembly GCF_003002055.1. Lineage (NCBI taxonomy): Bacteria > Bacillati > Actinomycetota > Actinomycetes > Kineosporiales > Kineosporiaceae > Kineococcus > Kineococcus rhizosphaerae. The sequence goes on along the minus strand of NZ_PVZF01000004.1, from coordinate 187,805 downwards.
CGCCTTCTTCGAGGGCCGCCAGACCAAGGCGCTGTTCGCGAACACCGCCGGCGTCGGCCCGGCCTGGTGGGAGCAGGGGCTGCTGCTCGGCGGGCTGGTCATCACCGCGGCGGCCCTCGTCCCCTCCCTCTGGGCGGCCAGGGCGTGGGTCCGGGTCCGCGTCCCCCTGGCCGTCGTCCTGGTGCTGACGGCCGTGCTGTGGCCCCTCGTGCCCGGCGGCCACGTCGCGCGGGCGACCTCGGAGGTCGGGGACCGGGCCGCGGGCTTCGTGTTCCTCGGCGTCGGCTTCGTCGTGGCCTGGTGGCTGGTGCGCCGCGCGGCGTCCCGGCGGGCCGCGGGCCTGTTCGGGGCGGCCGCCACGGTGGCGTTCCTCGGGGGCGTGGTCCTGGGGTCGGGGACGGTCAGCGCGCAGCTGCCCGGTCCGTTCCTCGTCTCCGCCGACGCCCGCAGCGTCGACGCGGACAACATCGCCGCCGCCGACTGGATGGGCCGGACCCTGCCGCCGGAGACCCGGGTCTACGCCGACCGCGTCAGCGGCCTGCTCGTGGCGGCCGACGGCGGGATGTTCACGGTCCGGCACATCAGCACCGGCATCGACGCCTCCCGCCTGATCCTCGACCCGGAGTTCGGCCAGGACGACGTCGACCTCATCCGCCGGGCCGGCATCCGCTACCTCGTCGTGGACCGCCGGGACGCCAACGGGCTGCCCAACCAGGGCGTCTACATCGAGAGCGGTGAGTTCGGGGGCCAGGACCGGACCGCGCCCGTCCCGGCGGCCGCGCTGCAGAAGTTCGACGACGTCCCCGGCGTCGACCGCGTCTACGACAACGGCGCCATCGCCGTCTACGACCTTTCGGAGCTGTCCCGGTGACCCCTCCGCTCCCCGGCCGGCGCCGGACCGGCCTGCCCCTGCTCGCCGCAGCGGGCGTCCTGGTCGTCGCCGCCGTCGCGGCCGTGCTGCTGGACGCGCCGGTGGCGGTGCGTGCCCCGCTGGTGCTGCTCGCCGCGGTCGCCACGGCCGTGCCCCTGGCCGGGTGGGGGTGGCGGCGCAGCGTCGTGGACCGCGTGCTGGCCGGGGTCGGCGGCGTCCTGGTGGCCCTCGTCCTGGTGGGGGTCGCCCTGGGGGTGAGCGGTGTCGGGTTGCGGCCGCGCACGTGGGCGATCGGGCTGGGCGCGACCGCTCTCCTCGCCCTCGGCGTGCGTGCCGTCGGTGCCGGCCGCGCCCACGAGCCGTCGTCCCCGCCGGCGCCCCGGGCCGAGGGGTCCGTGCGCCGGGCGGTGCTGCGCACGTCGCCGTGGGCGCTCGCCGCGGTCGTGGTCGTGGTGGCGGCGCTCGTCGTGTCCGTGCGCAGCGTCCAGGACAGCTCGACCCCGCCGCTGCAGATGTCGCTGGCCTCCCTCGACGGCGCCGAGGCCGTCGTCGAGGTGTCGAGCGGTGACGCCACCGGCCCCCTGGAGCTGCGCACCGACCCCGGTGACGGGTCCGTCGTCACCTACCCCCTGCTGAGCGTCCCCGCCGGCGGCACCGTGCGGACCACGGTCGTCGTCCCCGTCCGGGGGCGGGTGCTGGTGACCGTCAACAACCCCGGGCAGGTCCAGCCCCTGCGAACCCTGGTGGTGAACCGGTGAGCGTCCGTCGACCCCGCGTCCTGCACGTCGTGCAGCGCTACTTCCCCGAGATGGGTGGTCTGGAGACGCACGTCGCCGAGATCACCCGCCGGCTGGCGGCCACCGGGGAGTTCGACGTCACCGTGCTGGCCACCGACCGCAGCGGCGCCCTGGCCCGGCGCGACGTCGTCAACGGCATCCCGGTGCTGCGCCGCCGTTCCTGGCCCCGCGAGGGGGACCTGTACCTCTCGCCCGGCCTGCCGGTGCCGGTGCTGCGCGGCGCTTGGGACCTCGTGCACGTCCAGGGCGTCAACACGCTGACCCCGCCGGTGGGGATGCTCGCCGCGCTCGCGGCCCGCACGCCGTACGTGCTGACCTTCCACAGCGGTGGTCACTCCTCCCCGGTCCGGACCGCGGGCCGCGGGGTGCAGTACCGGGTGCTCGCCCCGCTGCTGCGCCGCGCAGCCCGCCTCATCGCGGTCAGCCGCTTCGAGCGGTCGGCCTTCGCCGCGGTGACGGGCCTGCCCGAGGACCGCTTCAGCGTCATCCCCAACGGCGGTGCCCTGCCCCCCTCGCCCGTCGCGGTGCCGCCGGTGCCGGGACGGATCGTGACCAGCGGCCGCCTCGAGCGCTACAAGGGGCACCAGCGGGTCGTCGAGGCCCTGCCCCTGGTGCGCCGCCGGGTGCCGGAGGCGCACGTCGTCGTCCTCGGCAGCGGCCCCTACGAGCAGGAGCTGCGGGACACCGCCCGCCGGTGCGGGGTCGCGGACCACGTGCAGTTCCGCGCGCTGCCCCCGGCGGACCGCGCGGCCATGGCCGGCGAGCTCGCCCGCGCCGCCGTGATGGCCGCCCTGTCCGACTACGAGGCGCACCCCGTGGGCGTCATGGAGGCGCTGACCCTGGGGCTGCCGGTGGTGGGCAGCGACGAGGCCGGCATCGGCGACCTCGTCGAGGACGGGCTGGTGCGGGGCGTGGTGCGCGGTGCCGACACCGCCACCGTGGCCGCCGCGCTCGTGGAGGAGCTGACGGCGACCCGCGCGCGCGGGGACGTGCCGCACGTCCCGCGGGCGCTGGCGCTGCCCACGTGGGAGTCCAGCGTCGAGGCCACCGCTGCGGTGTACCGGACCGTCCTGGGCGGGGGCACCCGGTGAACCGCCCGCTCCGGGTCGTCCACGTCATCACCACGCTCACCACCGGGGGGGCCGAGCGGCAGCTGGAGCTCCTGCTCGACCGCTCGGCGGCGCAGGCGCGGACCCTGTGCCTGTACGAGGGGGGGCCCGTGGCCGACGCCGTGCGCCGGCGGGGGCACCCGGTCGAGGTGCTGGGCATGGAGGGGTGGCGCAAACCCCTGGCCGTCGCCCGCCTCGCCCGCCGGCTGCGGCGGCTGCGGCCCGACGTCGTGCACGTCCACCTGCTGGCCGCGCAGCTGTGGGGGATACCCGCCGCGCGACTGGCCGGCGTCCCGGTCGTCGTCTCCAGCGAGCACTCCCTGATGGCCGACTCGATCGAGGGACGGCCGCTGACCCCCTGGCTGCGGCGCCTGTACCGGGGGCTGGAGTCGCTGACCGACCACACCGTGGCCGTCTCGGCGACGACGGCGGACCGGCTCGTGGCCTGGGGCGTCCCCCGGGACCGCATCACCGTGGTGGACAACGGGATCGACCTGGACGCCGCCCGTCCCCGGGAGGAGGACCGGCGCCGGGTCCGGGCCGAGCTGGGGGTGGACGACGGGGTGACGGTCCACGTGGTCGTGGGACGGCTGGACCCGGTCAAGCGCGTCGACGAGGTCCTGGAGGCGCTCGCGCCGAGGCTGCGCGGCGGCGGCCACGTGCTGCTCGTGGCCGGTGCGGGCGGGCTGCGGGTCGCGTTGGCGGCCCGGGCCGAGGAGCTGGGGGTCGCGGCGTCCGTGCGCTGGCTGGGGGCGCGCGACGACGTCCCCGCGGTGCTCGCCGCGGCGGACGTCCTCGTCAGCGCCTCGCGCGACGAGACGTTCGGCCTGGCGGTCCTGGAGGCGGTCGCCGGGGGGTTGCCGGCCGTGTTCGTGCAGTGCCCCGCGCTGGAGGAGCTCGGGGACCTGCCCGACGGGGTCGTCCGGGCCGCCGGCGGGGGACCGGAGGCGCTGCGCGGGGCGCTCGACCTGCTCACCGCCCGCGGGCTGCACCGTCGTCCCGTCCCGCCCGCCGTGGTGCAGCGCTACGACGCGCGGCGCACCGCCGCGGCCGTCGACGCCGTCTACGAGGAGCAGCGGGCCCGGTCCCGTCGCGGGCGCCCGGCGCCCGCCTGACCTCGTCCCGCCGGCGCCCGCACTGAGGCCGTCAAGGGTGGGGCGCCGGGTGCCGATGGGACGGGATGCGTCGTCGCCGATCGACCTCCACCGCTCCCGGCCCCCTGCGCAGCCCCGTCCTCGCGGTGTGCCTGGCGCTGCTGGCGGGGGTGCTGACGGCTGCCGGGGTGCCGAGCGCGGCGGAGGCCTTCAGCGGCCCGGCGACCGTCAGGGCCACGACGCGCTCGGTCGCCACGACCCGCTCGGTCGCCGCGGTGCCCCCGACGGGTGCGTTCGTGCGTCGCGCGGGCACCCAGCTGACGCTTGACGGCAAGCCCTTCCGCTTCTCGGGGACCAACGTCTACTGGCTCGGCCTGGACGACAACGTGCGGGACGCCGCGGGGCAGCCGACGGTCCCGACCCGCTTCCGCATCGACGACGCCTTCCGGGCCGCGCAGGCCTCCGGGGGGACGGTCGTCCGCACCTGGGGCGGTCTCGTCGGGTGCCCGAAGTGCATCGAGCCGCACCGGGGGCAGTTCCAGGACTCCGCGTTCGACTCCATCGACTACGCCGTGGCCTCGGCCGCCCGCCACGGCCAGCGGCTGGTCATCACCCTGGTCGACAACTGGGACTACTACCACGGCAGCAAGCTCACCTACACCGGCTGGCGCGGGCTGCCGGAGTGGGCGTTCTTCTCCGACCCCGGCGTCATCGCCGACTACCAGGCGTACATCACCCACTTCGTGCAGCACGTGAACCCCTACACGAAGCTCGCCTATCGCGACGACCCGACCATCATGGCGTGGGAGACGGGCAACGAGATGTGGTGCCAGACGTGCGCGGGGAACTACTGGGACGGCTCCTGGACCCGGGCGGTGGCGGACCACGTCCGATCGGTGGCGCCCCAGCAGCTGGTCATCGACGGCCACGGCACCGACCCGTCCTGCCGGACGGGGTGCCTGCACGAGCCCAGCCTGGACATCGCGTCCGTCGACGTCGTCGACGACCACTTCTACCCGATGCAGACCGACCGGGTGCTCTCGGCCGCGCAGACGGCCGCCCGTCACCAGAAGGCCTACCTCGTGGGGGAGTACGACTGGAACAACCACCGCGGCGGCGTCCCCCTGACCCAGTTCCTCGACGCCGTCCGCACGTCGGGTGCCGTCGGTGCGCTCAGCTGGTCGGTGGTGCCGCACGCGGACACCGCCGGGTTCGTGGACCACGACGACGGCTTCCAGTTCTTCTTCCCCGGTCGTGACGACGACGAACGGAACCGCACGGACCTGCTGCGCTCCTTCGCCACGACCCTGTCGGGGTCCGCGCCGACCGACGTCGCGCCGCCCGCGCCCTGCGGTCTGACCCAGGTCCCCGCCTCCGGCGGCACCGGTCTGCGCTGGCGGGGTGCGGCCCCGGCGGTCCGCTACGCGGTGCAGCGCCGGCCGGCCGGGTCGACGACCTCGTGGCAAGGGCTCACCGCGCAGGCCCGCGACCAGGTGGTCCTGCCCGCGGGCGGGGCGCTGTGGAGCGACACCACCGCCACGGCGGGCAAGTCCTTCGAGTACCGCGTCGCCGGCATCTCGGTCCGCGGCGTCCAGGGTGCGTGGTCCGGCGCCGTCCGGCCGGGGGTCACCGGGACGTGCCCGGCCTGAGCCGCCCGACGAGTCCGCGACGGGCGGTCACGAGGTGTCCGGTCGCGGGACGGTCCGGGACCTTCCCGCGACGCACCGTCACGACCCGGCGTCACCCGGACAGGGTCTGGCTGTGCGACCGCACGGCGGGGAAACTGGGGGAAACTGGGGAGGGGTCCGTCCGTCGCGCGGCGGACGATCGTCGAGCAGGAGGGGGCGTCGCGCCCGTGGTCGTGGAAGTCGGTCCCGCCCCGACCGGGGTGGCACCCCCGGGCGGTCTGCTGCTCGCGTCCCGGGGAGACGCGCTGACGCCGTTCCTGTTCGCCGAGATCCACCGTCGGTACCCCGTCTCGGGGGTTCTGCAGACCGACCTCACGCAGTGGCAGCGGCTCGCCGTGGCCGCCGCGACGTTCCGGCCCTCCCGCGTCCAGTGGGCCGAGCAGTTCTACAAGAGCGGCCTGGGTCACGCCCTGCGGTCGCGCAACGCCGAGGCCCTGCGCCGACGCTCGCCCGACCCGCTCGCCCCGGTCCTGCAGGTCCACGCCCTGTTCGACGTGGCCGGCGGAGCCGGGAGCCTGCTGTACGTCGACTGCACCCACCGCCAGTCGGCCGCCGGGTGGGCGCCCTGGAACCCCCTGCGGGGCAGAGCCCTCGAGCGCTGGTACGCCCGCGAGACGGCGGCCTACCGCAGCGCCCGGCACATCTTCGCGTTCAGTTCCGCGACGCGGGACTCCCTCGTGGGGGAGTACGGCGTGGAACCCGGCCGGGTCACCGTCGTGTGGGCCGGGGCGAACGGCGACCCGGGCCGCGGACCGGCCCGGGAGGACCGTGCGCCGGGAGCGGCGCCGAACCTGCTGTTCATCGGCAACGACTTCGCCCGCAAAGGGGGACCGGACCTGCTGGTCGCCTTCGCCGAGGTCCGCCGCCGGTTCCCCGGCGCGACGCTGCGCCTGGTCGGGACCCGTCCCGACGTCCCGGCGCAACCCGGCGTCGAGGTGCTCGGCCGCATCCACGACCGCGAGCACGTCGACCGCCTCTACGCCCAGGCCGACGTGTTCGTCCTGCCGTCGATCTTCGACCCCCTCCCGCTGGTCCTGCTCGAGGCCATGGACCGCGGGGTGCCGATCGTGACGACCGCGTCGTGCGGGATCCCGGACGTCGTCCGCGACCAGGTCGAGGGCCGCCTCGTCCCCCCGAACGACCCGCGGGCGCTCGCCGAAGCGCTCGTGCGATCCTTGGCCGACCCCGCCAGCAGTTCCTCGATGGCCGCCACGGCGCGTGCGCGGGTCCGGGAGGAGTTCACGTGGGAACGCGTCGTCGACCGCATGGCTCCCGTCCTGGACGAGCTGGCCCGTCCCGTCGCCGGGCGGGGATCGGACCCGTCGCCGCGCTGAGCCTGCTCGCGCTGGTCGGGGCCGGGCTGACGTCCTGCGCGGACCGCGCCGACGAGTTCGTGCAGCGGGACGGGCGGGAGTTCACCGTCGACGGTGAACCGTTCCGGTTCGTGGGTTTCAACCTGTACGACGCCGCCGCCAGCGACCGGTACTCCTGCCGTCCCGCCTCCCGGATCCCACCCGAGGACCTGCAGGCGCAGTTCCGCTGGCTGCACGACGAGGCGGGGGTCACCGTCATCCGGTTCTGGGCCTACCAGACGTACACCGCCTCCGGCCGCGACTTCAGCGCCGTCGACGCCGTCCTGGCCGCCGCGCGGGCCACCGGCATCCGGGTGATCCCCGTCCTGGAGGACGGGCCGGGGGACTGCAGCACGGGCGAACCGGGAGTTCCGCTGTCCGAGGCCGACCAGGGGGCCTGGTTCACCCAGGGGTACCGCGAACCGTACGGCAGCGCCCGGTTGTCGTTCCGCGAGTACGCCGAGGTCATGGCCCGGCACTACCGGGACGAACCGACCATCGTCGCGTGGATGCTCGTGAACGAGGCGGAGACCACGGCCCGCGACGAGCGCGGGCGATCGGTCCTGGTGAGTTTCGCCGGTGACGTCGCGGGGTTGGTGCACTCGGTCGACCCGAACCACCTCGTCACCCTGGGGACGCAGGGCAACGGCGCTCCCGGGGCCAGCGGCGCGGACCTGCGCGAGGTCTACAACCAGTCCGACCTCGACTTCGTGGAGGTCCACGACTGGGCCCGGTACGGGTCGGACACCGAGGCGATGCCCGGAGCCGGTTCCGACGGGACCCTGCCCGCGGTGGACTCGTCGACCTGCCGGTCCCGGACGGCACCCGTCGCGTGTTCCTTCGCCATCGCCGAAGAGCTCGGCAAACCGATCGTCGTCGGTGAGGCGGGCATCTCCGCGGACGACGCCGGCGGCCGCGGCCGGCGCGCGGAACTCCTGCGGGCCAAGGCCGAGGCCGCCTTCGCCGCGGGAGCCTCCGGGTACCTGGTGTGGCACTACAGCACGGCGGAAACGGACGGCTACGACGTCGTGCGGGCCGACCGCGACCCCTTGTTCGACGTCACCGCGCGGCTGGCCCGGGGGTTCGCGGGGGAGTGAGGTCGTGCCCCTGCACCGGTGGACTGCTCCGCGGGGCGGCCTGTCGCGGGCCCTCAGGCCACGACGTCCCGGGTGACCTCGGCGTGCCGGTCGCTCTGCTCGTGGGACGTGACCCGGTTCCCGCCGGGTTCGTCCAGGGTCCCGGGCACGCCGAGTTCCCGGAAGACGCGCGCGAAACGGCTGACCGAGGTGTCCCACGAGTGCGGGTCCGCGTAGCGGACTCCCCGGCGTTCGAGCAGTCCGCGCAGGGCGTCTGCGAGTTCGCGGGGAGACGCCGGGGGGACGAACACAGCTCCCTCGTACTCCCGGGCGGCCTCGACCAGACCGCCGACCGCGGTCACCACGGTGGGCAGCCCGGCGCTCATGGCCATCTGCAGCGGACCGGAGGAGGACGACCGCCGGTAGGGCAACACCACGGCGTCGGCCGCGGCGAAGTGCGTGCGGACCTCCGCGTCGGTGACGTACCGGTTCACGAGGTCGATGCGGTCGCGGTGCGGACTGTCCCGCACCGCGTCCAGCGGTCCGGTCCACCCCTCCCAGGTCTCACCGACGATCGTGAGCCGGAACTCCTCGGCCACCTCGCGCGGCAGCGAGGAGAACGCCTCCACGAGGTCCTCGAGCCCCTTGTAGGGGCGGATCGTCCCGAAGAAGAGCAACCGCAGCGGGGTCTGCGCCGTCGACGTCCCCGTGCGTTCCGCCGTGGTGTCCAGGACGTGGTCGTACGGCCCGTGCGGGATGACCGTGATCGACTCCGGATCCAGCCCGTAGGCGCCCTGCAGGAGTTCGGAGTCGTACTCGGAGTGCACGACGTGGGCGTCGACCCGGCGCAGCATCGTCTTCATCGCCGACCGCACGTAGCGGACGACCCCGGGGACGCGGGCCTCGCCGGTGTCCTGCACCTCGTGCCACTCCACGACGACCTTGGCGCCGCGCCGGCGCACCAGCTGGGTCAGCAGCAGGTAGGAGTGCAGCACCGCGCCGGTCCACCACTGCAGGACGACGACGTCGGGGGACGTGCGCCGCAGGAACGTCGGCAACCCCCGGGTGCTGGGTCCCCAGTACCAGTCGACCCCGTCGAACACGTCGATCCCGGGGGAGTAGTCGATGTCGTTGACGACCGAGCCCACCCGTGAACGGCCCGGGTACAGGGCCCGGGGCACCAGCCGGCGCATGAGCACGACGCTGGTGGGGGTCCGTTCGGCGAAGGCGTTCGCCAGGCGGCAGGTGTAGTAGCTGATGCCGGAGGTGAAGCGCCAGCCCGACCCGACGACCAGGACCCGCGTCCGGCGGTTCCCGCCCGCCGCGGCGGTGGGGCTCACGCGTTCTCCCGAGCAGGCACGTCGCGACCCTGCTCGGGGAGCACGACCTGCTCCGCGGGGGTGCGCAGGTCGATGACCTGGACCATCGGCATGTCGGCGGCCAGCAGTGGCGCGTCGGCCGAGCCGTTCGCGACGGCGTCGAGCACGCGCTCGGTGGCCTCGGCGTGGGCGGAGTCGGCGTGGGCGTGGGTGAGCAGGTCGGCGCTGGGCGTCGGGGTGGTGCTGCGCCCGTGCTGGAACCGCTCGGTCAGGATGGTGCGCAGGACGCGGATGCCGTCCCGCACGGCGTGCAGGTTGCTCTCCCCGTGGATGCGTCGCAGCTCGACGCTGGGCACCTCGTGGATCTGCAGGCCCGCGGCCGCGACGCGGCAGTTGATGAGCGTCTCGATCTCGAAGCCGTCGCCCCACTGCGCGGTGTCGTAGCGCGACGACGGGATCGACATGTGGTGCAGCACGTCGCGCCAGAACGCGTTGTAGCCGTAGCACAGGTCGGTGTACCTGGTGCGGAACAACACGTTCGTGATCGCCGTCAGGACCCGGTTGCCGGTGTCGCGCACCAGGGTGATGTCGTCGCTGCCGCCGGCCGCGAGCACCCGGCTGCCCTTGGCGAAGTCCGCGCCCGCGACGAGGGCGGCCACGAAGTCGGCGATCTCCGCGGCGTCGGCGGACCCGTCGGCGTCGAACATGACGACGACGTCACCGGTCGCGGCCTCGAACCCCACCGCGAGGGCGTTCCCCTTGCCGCGCCGGGTCTGCTGCAGGAACTTCGCCTGCGGCAGGACGCGGGCGACGACCTCCGCCGAGTCGTCGGTGGAGTTCCCGTCGACGACGATGACCTCATGGACGTCCGGCAGCTTGGGGAGCACGATCTCCAGGTTGCGGGCCTCGTTCCACGCCGGCACGACGATCGTCACCGACGGGTGGGAAGGACGGACAGCGACGGGGGAGACCATGGTGAACCTCTCGACGGGTTTTCAGGGTCCGCGCCGTCGAGGTTCCCCGGGCCGTGGAGCGGCCTCGTCGACGAACGCTAGGTCCCTTTTCCCCGCGAGTTCGGACCAGTCACCCGGTTGGATGGGGGTTCTGGAAAAGTACTTCGCAGTGTGATATCAGATGCACCCTGAGTGAATTCCCAGGACCGTTCCGGGGCTCGTCCGGGAACTCCCAGTAGTTCGAGCCTCACGTGAAGTCAACCTGTGCGGAGCCGGCCGCTCATGCGTGCGAGGCCTCCCGGTCTGGCGCACACTGGGGGCACGCGCGGCACCCGGGCGGTCCTCGGAGGCGCTCGCGCTGGTCCGAGTCCGGGTGCCCGTGAACGCACCCGTCCCACCGGAGGAGTCCGTCGTGCTGGTCACACCCCCTCGCGCCCGCCCGCAGTCCCGTGCGTGGGCGGTGGTCGTCGCCGTGCTGGCCCTGCTGCTGGTCTCGCTGTCCTGCGCCCGTCCGGCCTCGGCCGCCGTCCCCGGTGACGCCTGGGTCCGGGCCGCGCACCTGGTGCCCGGGCTCGGGGCCATGGAGGTCACCGCCCGTCCCGCCGCCGGCGGTGACCCGGTGGTCCTGGCCGCGTCGGCGGCCTACGGTGACGTGGCCCCCTACCAGCGCCTCACCCCGGGTGACTACACCGTCGAGCTGCGTCCGGCCGGTGCTGCCCTGACGACGACGCCCGTCCTGTCGAGCACCTTCAGCGCCACCTCGGGCGCCGCGTACACCCTCGCCGGGCTCGGCTCCCTGCAGTCGCCGCGGCTGGCCACGCTGCAGGACGACCTGACCCCTCCCGCGCCCGGGACCGTGAGCGTCCGGCTGCTGCCCGCCGCGTCGTCGGCCGCCGCGGTGACGGTGCAGGCGGCGAACGGGCCCGTCCTCGCCCAGGACGCCGTCTTCGGCCAGCCCACGCGCTACGCCTCCGTCCCGGCCGGGAAGTGGACCCTGCAGGCCTCCGCCGAGGGTCTCGCCGCGGCGAGCACGGACGTCGACCTGACCGCCGGCGGCATCTACACGCTGGCCGTGGTCGACCGCGACGGCGGGCTCGGCGTCCAGGTCGTCACCGATGCCGCGGGGGCTGCGACCATGCCGGTCGGCGGTGCGCAGACCGGCGGGGGCGGGACCGCGTCCGGGGGTGTCGGCTCCACCTCGTGGGTGCCGGGACGGGAGGTCGCCGCGGGGCTCGCCGCGTTCCTCGTCGTCGGCGGTCTGGGGCTGCTCGCACGCCGGCGGGCGACGGTGTCGCACGCCTCGTGAGCCGGTCCGTCCCGGGCAGACGCGCCGTCCTCCTGCTGGGCCTGGGGGTGCTGGGCGCGGCGGCGGGGTGCTCCTCGTCCCTCGCGGAGAGCCGGTCGGCCGGCGCACCACCGACGGAGAGCACGTCCCCGTCCGCGAGGCCTGCGGGGCCCCCGGAGGCCCCGTCGGGACCCGCCGGACCATCGCCGTCGTCCTCGGACGGGGGCGGCGCCGTGCCGGCGGTCGGGGACCCGGTGCGGGCGCTGGACCCGGCGAAGGTCCCGGTCCGCCTGCAGGTCCCGTCCATCGGGGTCGACGTGCCGCTGATCCGGCTCGGCACCAACCCCGACGGTTCGCTCGAGGTCCCGGCCGACTACCAGCAGGTCGGGTGGTTCACCGGGAGCGCCGCCCCCGGGGACACCGGCCCCTCCGTCATCGCCGGGCACGTGGACAGCAAGGACGGCCCGGCCCCGTTCTTCCGCCTGCGGGACCTGTCCGTCGGGGCCCGGGTCGTCGTCACCGCGGCGGACGGTGCCGACCGGTCCTTCACGGTCGACGGTGTCCAGCAGTACCCCAAGGACGCCTTCCCGACCGGTGCCGTCTACGGCCCGGCGCCCGGCCCGGTGCTGCGGCTGATCACCTGCGGCGGTTCGTTCGACCGGGCGACGGGCCACTACCGGGACAACGTCGTGGTCTTCGCGTCCTGACCCGCCCGGCGCTCAGGTGCAGGTGATCGTCGTGGGGGTGGCGGTGCTGCCGGTCGCGGCGAGCTGGTAGCCGAACGTCGCCGAGCCTCCCGCGGCGAGGGTGCCGTTGTAGGAGGCGTTGCGCACGGTCAGCGTGCGGCCGGTCTGCGTCCAGGTCCCGTTCCACAGGTTCGTCACCGTCTGCCCGGCGGGCAGGGTCGCCACGGCCGTCCAGCCCGAGCGGGCCTGCGCGCCGTTGGTGACGGTGACGGTCTGGACGGCGCCGGCGCCCCAGGCCGACTCGGTGCGCCCGGTGGCGGTGCAGACGGGGCGGCCCGACGTCGGGCGCGGCGAGCGGGTCACCGTCGGGACGGGGCTGGTCGTGGGGCTGGTGGTGGGGCTGATCGTCGGGCTGGTGGGGCTCGGGGTGGGCGTGCCGGTGGGTGCCGGGGTGGGCGTCGAGCCGGTGCCGGCGGAGAACGACGTCACCGCCAGGCCAGCGCCGTCCACCCAGGGCTCGAACCCGGCCTGGACGCTCGTGAGGTACCAGGAGCGCTGCACGTAGCCACGGGACAGCGCGTCGTCGAAGAACGTGCGGACGGCGAAGTCGGCCGAGCCGGTGGCGCTGGTGCGCACGTAGGACACGACGTTCCAGCCCGTGTTGCCGAACCACACGTCCCAGGTGGCGCCGGCCAGCGTCACGGTGGCGACCTTGGACCCGACGGGCTGGGGACGGCCGGCGTGGTTGAGCCACACCATGACCTCGGCGCCGGTGTTCTGGCCGTCGAGGCGGGGGGTCGGGTCGAACCACAGGTCGTAGGCCGCGTCCCACTCGCCGCTGGTCGGGTAGGTCATGGACACGCTCGTGCGGACGTCGCCGAAGGTGCTGCTGGAGGCCTGGACGGGGGAGAAGCCGGGCGTGCAGGTCCCGTAGTGGCAGCCCCAGTAGATCGACGGGTAGCTCTTGGGTGCGCCGGAGGTCGGCACGGCGCCGTCGGCCCTGCTCAGGCGGAAGCCGGTGGCGGTCGGCTCCACGCACTGCTCGGCGGAGGTGCCCCAGCGGTTGTTCTGCACGACGTAGCGGCCGTCGGCGGTCGTCGCCTTGCCGTACTGGTCGCAGATCGCGGCGGCCGCGGCCGCGCGGGGGGTGTCGAGGGTCGTGACGGCGGTGGCGGCGCCGGCGACGAGGCCGGCGACCGCGGTCACGGCGGCGATCCGGGGGGCGAGGGCGCTCAGTCGGGGCACGCCGCATCCTCGACCCGCGGCGGACGGGACCTGAGCGTTCTCGGGTGTGACGTGCACCACACCTGCGTCACGTCAGCGCCGCCGCCACAGCCCCACCACGGCCACCGTCCCCACGGCCAGGACCCCGGCGCGCGCGCTCCAGCGGGCCGCGCGCTGCCACTGCCGGAACTCGTGGACGGGCCAGCCGTGCGCGCCCGCGTGCCGGCGCAGCACCCGGTCGGGGTTCACGACGACGGGCGAACCGACCATCGACAGCAGCGGCAGGTCGTTGGCGGAGTCGGAGTAGGCCGCGCAGCGCGCGAGGTCGAACCCCGAGCGCGCCGCGAGCGCGCGCACGGCGTCGGCCTTGGCCTGCGCGTGCAGCGGCTCGCCCCGCAGCCGGCCCGTGTAGGTGCCGTCGACGGTCTCGGCGACCGTCCCCAGCGCCCCGGTGAGCCCCAGGCGGCGCGCGACGACGTCGGCGAGCTCGACGGGGGCGGCGGTGACGAGCCAGACCGGGGCCCCGGCGGCCAGGTGGTGGCGGGCGAGGGCCCGGGTGCCGGCGCTGACCCTGGCCTCGACGTGCTCGTCGTAGACCTCCTCGCCGATCTGCCGGATCTGCTCGCTGGAGTGCCCGGCGACGAAGGCCAGGGCCAGTTCCCGGATCTCCCCGAGGTGCCCGAGGTTCTCGCCGCGCAGCGTGAAGTGCAGGGCGCGGCGGGCGAAGCGCTGCAGCTCGCGGCGGGAGAAGAAGCCGCGGGCGGCCAGCCCCCGGGCGAAGTAGAACATCGAGGCCCCGCGGACCATGGTGTTGTCCAGGTCGAAGAAGGCCGCGTCGACCCCCGGCGGGACGGGGGGCGTCACGGGGGGCGTCGTCGGCCGGGGCACTGCGGCATCGTAGGCCCGGGTCGGTGCGGAGGAGGGGTCGTGGACGGGGAACGGGCTCGGGTGGTGCTGGTCTCGCGGGTGGGCTGCCACCTGTGCGACGACGGCCGGGAGGTGGTCCGGGCGGTCGCCGGGGCCCGCGGGGTGACGTGGTCGGAGGTCGACGTGGACGCCGACCCGGAGCTGTTGCGCCGGTACTCCGACAAGGTCCCCGTGGTGCTCGTGGACGGTGTCGAGCGCGACTTCGGCCGGCTGGACGCCGCACGGCTGGAGCAGGCGCTGGCGGGACGGCGCTGGTGGCGGCGCCGGGGGCGCTGAGCGAGGTCAGGTGAGCCTTCCCTGCCTCCGAAGCCGCAGCTCAGGGGGGACTCAGGGTGGACGTGGCGCTCGTCACGCGGGCCCGTCACGACTTTGTGCGCGGCTTCACAAGAGCCTAGGCTGCTGGGGCACGACCAGTGGTTCCGGGGTCTGCCCGGAGCCTGAGCAACGCGTACGAGGATGCCGGTCTGACCGCTGTGGACGAGGACGAGGTGGGGACGGTCGACGTCCCCGAGGCCACCGTGGCGCGACTGCCGCAGTACCTGCGCGCCCTCGCCGCCCTGGCCGACGCCGGTCTGCGGACGGTGTCCTCCGAGGCCCTCGCCGAGGCCGTCGGCGTCGGGTCGGCCAAGCTCCGCAAGGACCTCTCGCACCTGGGCAGCTACGGCACCCGCGGCGTCGGGTACGACGTCGCCGGCCTGCACCGCCAGATCGCGGACCGGCTCGGGCAGACCACGCCCTGGAACGTCGTCATCGTCGGCATCGGCAACCTCGGCCACGCCCTCGCCGGCTACGGCGGGTTCGCCTCCCGCGGCTTCCGCGTCGTCGGTCTGTTCGACGACGGGACCCAGGTGGTCGGCGAGGTCGTCAACGGCCTGCGGGTGCGTCCGCTGGCCGACCTCGGAGCCGTCGTGCGCCCCGGGGAACCCACCATCGGCGTGCTCGCCGTCCCGGTCGAGCACGCCCAGGGCGTCTGCGACCGCCTCGTCGCGGCCGGTGTGACCAGCGTCCTGAACTTCGCCCCCACCGTGCTGCGCGTCCCCGCCGACGTGGACGTGCGCAAGGTCGACCTCGCCTCGGAGCTCCAGATCCTCGCCTTCCACGCCCAGCGCCGCGCCGTGCGCTCCAGCGTCCCCGCGCCCACCGCCACCGTCGGCGAACGGATCGGGGAGGTGGTCTGAGTGGCGCTCATGGTCGTGGGCCTGTCGCACCGGACGGCCTCCCTCGACGTCCTCGAACGCGCCAGCTTCGACGCGGCCGCCGCCGCCCGGGTCGTCGAGGAGCTGACGGCGTCCCCGCACGTCGAGGAGGTCTTCGTCCTCTCCACGTGCAACCGCGTCGAGCTGTACTGCGACGTCTCGCGCTTCCACGGCGGGGTCGCCGACGTCGGTGACGCGCTGTGCCGCCGCATCGGGCTCGGCGTGGACCAGCTCGGCGAGCAGCTGTACGTCCACTACGAGGACGCCGGCGTCGAGCACCTGTTCCGGGTCGCCTGCGGGCTGGACTCCATGGCGGTCGGCGAGAGCCAGATCCTCGGCCAGCTGCGCCTGGCGCTGCGCGACCTGCACGAGCGCGGGCTGGCCGGCGGGACGCTGGACCGGTTGCTGCAGAACGCCCTGCGCGTGGGCAAGCGCGCCCACTCCGAGACGGGACTGGACGCCGCGGGGGCCGGGCTGGTGGAGGCCGCCATGCGCCGCGCGGTCGACGTCGTGGGCGGGCCGCTGGCCGGTCGCCGCGCCCTCGTCGTGGGCGCCGGGGCGATGAGCGCGCTGGTCGCGACGACGTTCGCCCGCGCGGGCATGGACGTCGTGGTCGCCAACCGCACGCCCGAGCGCGCGCAGCGCCTGGCCGCGGCCGTCGGGGGCCGGGCCACCGGCCTGGAGGACCTGCGCGCCGAGGTCGCCGCCGCGGACCTCGTCGCTAGCTGCACCGGCGCCGTCGGGCACGTCCTGGACGTCGCGACGGTCGCCGCCGCCGTCCTGGACCGCCCGCAGCGGCCGCTGCTCGTCGCCGACCTCGCCCTGCCGCGCGACGTGCAGCCCGACGTCGCCACCCTGCGCGGGGTGCACCTCGTCGACCTCGAGGGCCTGGGGGCCGACCTGGCCGCCTCCGCCGTCGCCGACGACCTGCGCTCGGTGCGGGCCATCGTCGCCGAGGAGGTCGCCTCCCACGCCGCCTCGCTGCGCGCGGCCGACGTCGCCCCCACGGTCGTGGCGCTGCGGGCCCAGGCCCGCCACGTCGTCGAGGCCGAGATGCGCCGCCTCGCCAGCCGGGTCGACCTGGACGCCGCGGCCCGCGCGGAGGTCGACCGCACGGTGCACCGGATCGTCGAGAAGCTGCTGCACACCCCGACGGTGCGGGTGAAGCAGCTCGCCGAGGCCCCCGGCGGCGTCGGGTACGCCGCTGCGCTGCGGGCCCTGTTCGACCTCGAGGTCGGGATCGGCGGGGGAGCCCTGCCCGGGGACGCCCCGCTGTCCGGGACCGTCGCCGACGCGGTGGGACGCGTGTCGTGACCCCCGTGTCGCAGACGCGCGTCCTCCGGCTCGGCACCCGGCGCAGCGCCCTGGCCACCACCCAGAGCACGTGGGTCGCGGACCTGCTGCGCGCCAACGGGTCCAAGGTCGAGCTCGTCGAGGTCACGACCCACGGCGACGTCAACCGCGCGCCGCTGGCCCAGATCGGCGGGACGGGTGTGTTCGTCTCGGCGCTGCGCGACGCGCTGCTCGCCGACGCGGTCGACCTCGCCGTGCACTCCCTGAAGGACCTGCCGACGGCGGCCGCCGACGGGCTCGTCCTGGGCGCCGTCCCCGAGCGCGAGGACCCGCGCGACGCGCTCGTCGCCTCGGGCGGGCGCACCCTGGCCGACCTGCCCGCCGGGGCCCGCGTCGGCACCGGCTCGCCCCGCCGCACGGCCCTGCTGCGGGCGCTGCGCCCGGACCTCGACGTCGTCGCCATCCGCGGCAACGTCGACACCCGGATCGGGTTCGTGACCGCCGGCGAGCTCGACGCCGTCGTCCTGGCCGCGTCCGGCCTGGCCCGCCTCGGCCGGCTCGGGGACGTCACCGAGTTCTTCGACCCCACCGAGTACGTCCCGGCCCCCGGCCAGGGCGCGCTGGCCGTGGAGTGCCGCAGCGGCGACGCCGAGGTCCTGCAGGTGCTGGCCGCCATCGACGCCCCGCACGTGCGCCGGGCCGTGGCCGCCGAGCGCCAGGTGCTCGCCTCCCTGGAGGCCGGCTGCTCGGCCCCCGTCGGCGCCCACGCCGGTGAGGAGACCCTGCACGTGGCCGTCGAGGACCACGCCGGGGTCCTGGTGCGCCGCGCCCGGCCGTTCGCGACTGTCCCCGACGAGCCCTCCGCGCGTACGTTGGGCGCCGAGATCGCCCGCGACCTCCTGCAGCACGAGCTGCGCCCGCACACTTCCGCCGCTCGCGGCGGGGACCCCGAAGTCACGTTGGAGAACCACCCCCAGGACCGTTCCGACGACGGTCCACGTCCCGATCCGGAGAGTGGCTCGTGAGCACGATGACGAACAGCCCGGTCACCGCACCGGTCCTCGTCGAACCGGTCCTCGAAGCCGTCGAGGCCCCGGTCGACACCCCGGTGAGCACCCCGGTCGACCTGCTGGTCCAGGCGCCCGCCGAGACGCCGGCCGGCGCACTGGTGGACGCCCCCGCCGAGGTGAGCGACCTGAGCGAGGTCCTCGACGCCAAGAAGTCCGAGGTGCCCGCGCAGTCGCGGGCGAAGAAGGCCGCGGGCCGGTCCGGGTCCAAGGCGGCCAGGAGCTCGGAGAAGACGCTCAAGGGCGACAAGACCGACAAGGACCTCGGGCACGTCTCGTTCGTCGGGGCCGGCCCCGGCGACCCGGGGCTGCTGACCGTGCGCGCCGTGGACCTGCTCGGCGCGGCCGACGTCGTCGTGCTCGACCAGGGCAGCCGTGAGGACCTCGTCGCCCGCTTCGCCCGGCCCGGGGTGGAGGTCCTCGACGCCGCCTTCGGCGACGACGGCCAGCCGCTGGCCCGGGCCGCGCGCGCCAAGCTCGTCGTCAGGGCGGCCAAGGCCGGTGGCCGGGTCGTGCGGCTCATGGACGGGGACCCCTCCACCTTCACCGGGCTCGTCGACGAGGTCGCGGCCTGCCGCAAGGCCGGGGTCACGTTCGACGTCGTGCCGGGCGTCTCCGCCGTCAACGCCGTCCCGACGTACGCGGGCATCCCCATGACGACGCCGGGCACCTCCAGCGTCAACGTCGTGCACCCCGCGGGCCGTTCGCTGGACTGGTCGCGCCACGCCGACGCCGACGCCACGGTCGTCGTGCTCGGCTCCGGGGACGACATCGCCGCCGCCGCCGCCGGGCTGCTCGGGGCCGGCCGGGGCGCCGCGACGCCCGTCGCGCTCACCTCGCACGGCACGACGACGGGCCAGACGACGACCACGACCACGCTGGGCAAGCTCGCCGCCGCCGTCGCCGGACTGGACTCCTCGCCCACCACGGCCGTCGTCGGCGACGTCGTCGCCCTGCGCGAGCAGAACTCCTGGTACGAGACGAAACCGCTGTTCGGCTGGCGGGTCCTGGTGCCGCGCACCAAGGAGCAGGCCGGCGGGATCACCGCCCGGCTGTCCGGCCACGGCGCCACCGCCGAGGTCGTGCCGACCATCTCCGTGGAACCGCCGCGCACCCCGCAGCAGATGGAGAAGGCCGTCAAGGGCCTGGTCACGGGCCGCTACGAGTGGATCGGCTTCACGTCCGTCAACGCCGTCAAGGCCGTGCGCGAGAAGTTCACCGAGTACGGCCTCGACGCCCGCGCGTTCTCCGGCCTGAAGGTCGCTGCGGTCGGCGGCGTCACCGCCGAGGCGTTGCGCGAGTGGGGGATCGAACCGGACCTGCTGCCGGAGACGGAGCAGTCGGCGGCCGGTCTGCTCGAGGCGTGGCCGCCCTACGACGACGTCCTGGACCCCATCAACCGGGTGTTCCTGCCGCGCGCCGACATCGCCACCGACACTCTCGTCGCGGGCCTGGTCGAGAACGGCTGGGAGGTCGACGACGTCACGGCCTACCGGACCGTGCGGGCGGCCCCGCCCGCCGCGCCCGTGCGCGACGCCATCAAGACCGGCGCGTTCGACGCGGTCGTCTTCACGTCGAGCTCGACCGTGCGCAACCTCGTCGGGATCGCGGGCAAACCGCACCCGTCGACCGTCGTGGCCTGCATCGGCCCGGCGACGGCCAAGACGGCCGAGGAGCACGGGTTGCGCGTCGACGTGCTCGCCGCCGAACCCAGCGCTGAGTCGCTCGTCGAGGCCCTCGCCTCGTACGGCAACGTGCTGCGCGCCGCCGCGGTCGAGGCGGGCGAACCCGTCCTGCGGCCCAGCCAGAAGAAGTCGTCCGCGCGCCGCCGGGCGCGCTGAGTCCCGTCGAGAGGTTCCCCCGTGGTGCAGTTGCCGATCCGCCCGCGCCGTCTGCGCGCCACCCCGGCCATGCGCCGGCTAGTGACGGACGTGCACCTGCACCCGGGTGACCTCGTCCTGCCGGTGTTCGTGCGGGAGGGCATCAGCGCCCCCCAGCCGATCCGGACCCTGCCCGGGGTCGTGCAGCACACCCGCGAGTCGCTGGTGGCCACGGCGAAGGAGGCCGTCGCGGCGGGCCTGGGCGGGATCATGCTCTTCGGGGTGCCCGAGGAGCTGGACGCGACGGGTTCGGGCGCCGACGACCCGGACGGGATCCTCAACGTCGCGCTGAAGGACGTCCGCGACGCCGTCGGCGACGAGATCGTCGTCATGGCCGACCTGTGCCTGGACGAGTTCACCGACCACGGCCACTGCGGGGTCCTGGACTCCCGCGGGCGGGTCGACAACGACGCCACCCTGGACCGGTACGCGTCGATGGCGCTGGCGCAGAGCACCGCCGGGGCCCACGTGCTCGGGCCGAGCGGGATGATGGACGGGCAGATCGCGTTCCTGCGCGAGGCGCTGGACTCCGGCGGTTTCGACGACGTGTCGCTGTTCGCCTACGCCGTGAAGTACGCCAGCGGTTTCTACGGCCCGTTCCGCGAGGCTGTGAACTCCCAGCTCAAGGGCGACCGCCGCACCTACCAGCAGGACCCCGCCGCGAACGTCGCCGAGGCGCTGCGCGAGGTGCGCCTCGACCTCGACGAGGGCGCGGACATGGTGATGGTCAAACCCGGGCTGCCCTACCTCGACGTCCTGCGCGCCGTCGCCGACGTCGCCGATGTCCCCGTCGCCAGCTACCAGGTGTCGGGGGAGTACGCGATGGTCGAGTTCGCGGCGCAGGCCGGGGCCGTGGACCGCGAACGGGTGGTGCTGGAGTCGCTGCTGGCGCTGCGGCGCGGCGGGGCGCAGATCGTCCTGAGCTACTGGGCGCTCGAGGCGGCGCGGGAGTGGCTGGGCTGAGGCCCATGACGGTGAACGGACCGGCGGACGCCGTCCGCGACTACTACGACGACTTCGCCGACCACTACGTCCCCGGCTGGCGCTCGATCCAGTACTACGGCCCGCTCGTCGCCGACTTCTTGCTGCGCGCGGTGACGCCGGAGTGCCGGGTCCTCGAGATCGGTTGCGGGCCGGGGCAGTTGACCCGCGACCTCGCCCCGGACGTCGCGGTGACGGGCACCGACGTGTCCCCGCAGATGCTCGCCGCGGCCCGCGCCGGGCGCCCGCAGGGCCGCTACGAGCTGCTCGACCTGCACGACCCGGTCCCGGCGGCCTGGGGGAGGTTCGACGTCGTCCTCGCCGTGGGGTGCCTGGAGTTCTGCCGGGACCTGACCGCGACGCTGGCGAACCTCGCCGCAGCGTGCGCGCCCGGGGCGCGGCTGCTCGTGGGGGCCGTCGAGGACCGGTCGGTGGGGACGGGCCGCCGGGAGTTCTCCGCCGACGGGCTGCCCGGGATCGACATGCACTGCTACGACGCGGGCGTGCAGCTCGCGGCGGTCACGGCGGCGGGGTTGTCGCCGTGGACCTACCGGTACGTGCCCGCGTGGCGGCACGAGGAGTACTCCTACGTCGTGCGGTACGGGTTGTGGGAGCTGCGCCGGGACTGAGGGGTTGCGGCACGTTGCCTCCCCGGTCCCGATGAAGGGGACCGGGGAGGCAACGTGCCGTTTCCCGCCCGGCCGAGGGTGGCGGTCGGGTCCGCCGCCGGGCCACACTCGGGACGTGCCTCTGTCGCGGGACGACATCGTGCGGTTGCGGCGGGTCCGGGACCGCATCGACCGCGACCACGCGCAGCCGCTGGACGTGGCGGTCCTGGCCCACCAGGCGCTCATGTCGCCGGGGCACTTCTCCCGCAGCTTCAAGGCCGCCTTCGACGTGACGCCGTACGACTACCTGATGACCCGCCGCGTCGAGCGGGCCAAGGCGCTGCTGCGGCGCGGGGACGTGTCGGTGACCGAGGCGTGCTTCGCGGTGGGGTGCTCGTCGCTGGGCTCGTTCAGCGCGCGGTTCACGCGGCTGGTGGGGGAGACGCCCAGCGCCTACCGGGCGCGCGACCACTCGGCGGCCGCGGGCATCCCGAGCTGCGTGCTCGCGCGCGCGGCCAGACCGCGCAGGATCGGAGAAGCGCAGCGGACGTGAGCGGTCCTAGCGTCGGGCCCATGGTGACCGTCTCGAACGTCCTGCTGACCGTCCACGACCACGACGAGGCCCTGGAGTTCTACCGCGACCTGCTCGGTTTCGCGGTGACCCAGGACGTCTCCTACGAGGGCATGCGCTGGGTCACGGTGACCCCGCCCGGCGCCGACGTGCACATCGTCCTGGAGACCCCGCAGTCGTGGCCGGACGCGTCCCCGGCCGACCGCGAGGCCGCCGCGGACCTGCTGGCCAAGGGCCTCATGTCGCGGCTGGTCTTCACCACCGACGACGTCGACGCCCTGCACGACAGGCTGTCCGCCGGCGGCGCGGAGATCACGTCGGAGCCGGTCGACCAGCAGTACGGCGTCCGCGACTTCGGCGTCCGCGACCCCTCCGGCAACCAGCTCCGCTTCAACCAGCCCCTGGCGGCCGCCGCCTCCCGGTCCTGACGCGCCCCGTCGCACGCAACGCACACGTCGGACCTCCCCGCCGGTCCGTCCGGGGCTCATCGCACACCTCGGGCCCTCGGAACCGGGTCGGGCGGGGTCCTTCGTGTGCGATGCGCGGGGCACGGGACAGCGGTGCGGGGCAGGGGCGCGAGAGCTGTGGACGGCGGGGGAGCGGGGCGCCGCGGGGTCCCCAGGTGCGGGGTGTGGCGTGTCGTCCACAGCGGCGACCGGACCGGCGCGGGGGAGCGGCCCGCGCGCCGCAGGGTGGCGGCATGACCCCGGACACGCTGCCCACCCGCCCCGCCCGGCCCCGCGAGACCCTCGAGCAGGTCTGGCGCCGGCTCCAGGACGAGGGGTCGGGCTGGACGCACGACCTCCTGGAGGTCGTGGAGCCCTACGTCCTGGACCGGCCCGCGCACCCCGGCGACATCGCCCGCTTCCGCGACCTGCCGTGGACCGCGGCGGCTCGGCTCCTGCAGCTGCTGCCGCGCGAGCGGCTGGCCGACAAGCAGAACGGCGCCCCCTCGCTCGGGTCGGTCCTCGTGGCGTCCGTGGGGCACCCGCGCGAGGTCGAGGTCCACGGCTACCTCGTGCCGCCCTCGCGCAGCGACGAGCGGATCACGGCGGAGGGGATCGTGGTCTACGACCACCCCGAGCTGGAGGAGTTCCGGATCGTGGACTCCGAGGAGCCGTGCGAGGTGACGGGCTGCGAGCACGTCGCGTTCTGGTCCTCGGTGCAGGCGTCCTTCGGGCTGGCCGACGCCGACCACGCCCCGCAGCTGATCGTGCCCCGGCAGTGCCGGCGCACGGGCCGGGCGGGGTGGTACCTGTGGTGGGACTGAGGACCCCGGCGCGCCGACCGGGCGGGTGGGCCGAACGGGTGGGACGTGAGGTCCGTCACGCCGGACCTCCGACACGCCGTCGTAGACGCCCCTGGGGCGGCCGCACCCCCCGGAGCTTGCGACACTGGAGCCCGTGACCCCGTCGACGTCCGTCCCGACGACCTCAGCCGCTCCCGCCTCCGCCGCCCTGTTCGAGCGGGCGGCGCAGGTGATCCCCGGTGGGGTGAACTCGCCCGTGCGCGCCTTCCGCGCCGTCGGCGGCACCCCCCGCTTCATCGCCTCGGCGCAGGGCCCGTACCTGCGCGACGTGGACGGCCGGGAGTACGTCGACCTGCTGTGCTCGTGGGGTCCGATGATCCTGGGGCACGCGCACCCCGACGTCCTGGAGGCCGTGCGGACGGCCGCGCTCGACGGCTTCTCCTTCGGCACCCCCACCGAGCGCGAGGTGCTGCTGGCCGAGGAGATCGTCGCGCGCGTCGAGCCGGTCGAGCAGGTGCGCCTGGTCAGCTCGGGCACCGAGGCGACCATGAGCGCCATCCGCCTGGCCCGCGGGTTCACGGGCCGTCCCGTCGTCGTGAAGTTCGCCGGGCACTACCACGGGCACGTCGACGCCCTGCTGGCCTCGGCCGGGTCGGGCCTGGCGACGTTCGCGCTGCCGGACACCCCCGGGGTGACGGGGACGGCCGCCGCCGACACGATCGTCATCCCGTACAACGACCCCGAGGCCCTGGCCGAGGTGTTCCGCGCCCACGGCGAGCGCATCGCGTGCGTCATCACCGAGGCCGCCGCCGGGAACATGGGTGTCGTGCGGCCGCAGCCCGGCTTCACCGCCGAGCTGCGCCGGACCACCCGCGAGCACGGCGCCCTGCTGGTCTCCGACGAGGTCATGACGGGCTTCCGCGTCAGCGCGGCCGGCTGGTACGGCTACGAGGGCCTGGGCCCCGAGCACGCCCCGGACCTGCTGACGTTCGGCAAGGTCATGGGCGGCGGCTTCCCGGCCGCGGCCTTCGGGGGCCGCGCCGACGTCATGGCGCACCTGGCCCCGGCCGGTCCCGTCTACCAGGCGGGCACGCTGTCGGGGAACCCGATCGCGACGGCCGCCGGACTGGCGACGCTGCGCGGCACGACGCCCGAGGTGTACGCGGCGGTCGAGCGCAACGCGGCCACCGTGCGCGACGCCGCGAGCGCCGCGCTCAGCGAGGCCGGGGTCCCGCACCTGGTGAACACGGCGGGGTCGATGTTCAGCGTCTTCTTCACCGGCCTGGACGCCGTCACGAACTACGACGAGGCCCGCCGGCAGGACCTCGGCGCGTTCCGGGCGTTCTTCCACGCGATGCTCGACGCCGGCGTCCACCTGCCGCCGAGCGCGTTCGAGGCGTGGTTCCTGTCCGCCAGCCACGACGAGACCGCGATCGGGCGGATCCTCGAGGCGCTGCCGGGCGCGGCGCGGGCCGCTGCGGAAGGGAGTGGTTCGCTGTGAGCCGCACCACGGTCCACCTCGTCCGCCACGGCGAGGTCTTCAACCCCGAGCGCGTCCTGTACGGCCGGCTGCTGCACTTCCGGCTGTCCGAGCGCGGGCGGGCCATGGCCGAGCGGCTCGGGGAGTTCTTCGCCGACCGCGACGTGGCCTCGGTCACGGCCTCGCCGCTGCAGCGCGCCCAGGAGACCGCGACGCCCGTGGCCCGCGTCCACGACCTGCCGCTGGGCACCGACGCGCGGCTCATCGAGGCCGCGAACAGCTTCGAGGGCCACAAGGTCACCGAGGGGGCGGGCTCGATCCGCGACCCCCGCGTGTGGCCGCGGCTGTGGAACCCGTTCCAGCCCAGCTGGGGCGAGCCGTACGAGCAGCAGGTGGCCCGGATGAGCGCCGTCGTGCGCGACGTGCGCGACGCCTTCCCGGGCCGGGAGTCGGTGCTCGTCAGCCACCAGCTGCCGGTGTGGGTGACGCGGCTGCGCGCCGAGCACCGCCCGCTCGTGCACGACCCCCGCAAGCGGCAGTGCGCCCTGGCGTCGGTGACCTCGCTGGAGTTCTCCGGCCGCACCCTCGTCTCGGTCGCCTACACCGAACCCGCCGCCGACCTGCTCGTCGGCGCCGACCCGGTCCCGGGCGCCTGATGGCACCGACCCGCCGGGCCTTCGGCCTCGCCGCCCTGTCGTCGCTCGTCGTCGCGGGCTGCTCCAGCGGCGACGGCCTGCCGAAGTCCCAGGGCCAGAACTACATCGAGGGCGACGGCACGACGGCGCGGTGGGCGGCCGCCGAGCGCAAGGACCCCGTCGAGTTCACCGGCACCCTGGTCGACGGGACGAAGGTCGACGTGTCGCAGTACCGCGGCCAGGTCGTCGTGCTCAACACCTGGTTCGCCGGGTGCGCCCCGTGCCGCACCGAGGCGCCCGACGTGGAGTCGGTGTGGAAGCAGTACCAGGGCCGGAACGTGCAGTTCCTCGGCATCAACACCTACGACACGGCCGCCGTCGCGCGGGCGTTCCAGGACAAGTTCGGGATCACCTACCCCTCGATCCTGGACGCGGACTCCGGTGCGGCCATGCTCGCGCTGCGCACGTACTCCCCGCAGGCCACGCCGACCACGCTCGTCCTGGACACCGAGGGCCGGGTCGCGGCGCGCGCCTCGGGGATCGTCCGGCCGCTGACGCTGTCCGGGATGCTCGACGACGCGGGGGCGGCGCCCGCATGACCCTCCCCGACTACGTCCAGCACGGGCCGCTGCTCCTGGCGGTCCCGCTCGCCGCGCTCGCCGGGCTCGTGTCCTTCCTGTCCCCGTGCGTGCTGCCGCTGGTCCCGGGGTTCCTGGCGTACGTGACGGGGTTGTCGGGCGGGAACCTGGAGCAGCAGCGGCGGGGGCGGATGTTCCTCGGGGCCCTGCTGTTCGTGCTGGGGTTCTCGGTCGTCTTCGTGCTGATCAGCTTCACGGCCGGGGCGGTGGGCGACGTGCTGAAGCAGTACCAGCACGGGCTCCAGCGCCTCCTCGGCGTGGTGGTGCTGGCCGGCGGGCTGCTCCTGCTGTTCTCACCCCTGTGGGCCCAGCGCGAGCTGAAGGTCCGGTGGCGCCCGCGGGCGGGCCTCCTGGGGGCACCGGTGCTCGGCTTCCTCTTCGGCCTGGGGTGGACCCCGTGCATCGGGCCGATCTTCGCGGCGATCTCCGCGATGGCGTTCACCACGGGCAGCGGTTCGCGCGCCACGGGCCTCGGCCTCGTCTACTGCCTCGGGCTGGGCATCCCCTTCGTCCTCGTGGCGGTGGCCTACGGGCGGGGCATGCGCGTCCTCGGGGCGCTGCGCCGGCACCGCGTCGCCCTGGACCGCTTCGGCGCGGTCCTCCTCATCGTCATCGGGCTGCTCCTGGTCACGGGGCAGTTCCAGTCCCTGGTGAGCTGGATGCAGGCCCACCTCGTCTCCAACTTCCAGCCGGTGATCTGAGCATGGCCCGAACCGACGAGACCCACCTCGACGACCTGCGCGACGCCTACCGCGACAGCGCCGAGCCCGCCGCACCCAGGCCCCGGCGCGAACTGGCCTCGGAGATGGCGCCGCGCGAGTTCGTGCGGTACTGCTGGCGGCAGCTGACGAGCATGCGCACGGCGCTGTTCCTGCTGATGCTGCTGGCCGTCGCGGCCGTGCCGGGCTCGACGTTCCCACAGGAGAACAACGACCCCGCGGGCGTCGCGGCCTGGATGGCCGACCACCCGAGCGCCGGGCCGTGGGTGGAGCGGCTGCAGGGGTTCCACGTGTACTCCTCGGTCTGGTTCTCGGCGGTCTACCTGCTGCTGTTCATCTCCCTCATCGGCTGCGTGACCCCGCGCGTCGGCGTGCACTGGCGCTCGCTGCGCGCGAAGCCGCCGCGCACCCCGGCCCGGCTGGGCAAGCTGCCCGAGCACCGCAGCGCCGAGGTGGGGGCCGCACCCCAGGAGGTGCTGGAGGCCGCCCGCGCGGTCCTGGCCCGGCGCCGGTTCCGGGCCGAGCTGCGCGAGGGCTCGGTGGCGGCCGAGAAGGGCCACCACCGCGAGACGGGCAACCTGCTGTTCCACCTCTCGCTCGTGGGGCTGCTCGTCGCCATCGCGTCCAGCTCGCTGTTCTCCTACTCGGGCCAGCGGCTGGTGACGACCGGCGGCACGATGGTCGGCACCACGATGGACAGCTTCTCCGGCGGCACCTGGACGACCGCCGACGACGTCCCGCCGTTCACCCTGCGGCTGGACTCGATGGACGTCTCGTTCGAGGCGCAGCAGACCGCGCAGATCGGCCAACCGCGCACCTTCGCCGCCAACGTCACGCTCACCGACGCCCCGGGGGGGCGGGCGCAGCGGGAGACCATCCGCGTCAACCACCCGGCCAAGGTCGGCCACACGCAGATCTCGCTGTCCGGGAACGGCTACGCGCCCGTCATCGTGGTGCGCGACGGGCAGGGCGACGTCGTGCAGGACGGGGCGACGCCGTTCCTGCCGCAGACGGCGAACTACGACTCCACCGGGGTCGTGAAGGTCCCGGACGCGGTCGACGCGGACGGTCGCCCCGTGCAGCTCGGCATCCAGGGCGTCTTCCTGCCGACGGCCTCGCAGAACGCCGACGGCTCGCCCGTCTCGTCGTTCCCGGGTGCCGCCAACCCCGTGCTCGTGGCCAAGGTCTGGACCGGCGACCTCGGGCTCGACGAGGGCGTGGCCCAGAACGTCTACACGCTCGACACGACGCGGATGAGCGAGGTCACCGGCGCCGACGGCCAGCCCGTGGCCCTGACCATGAAACCCGGTGACGTCGTGACCCTGCCGAACGGCCTGGGCACCGTCGAGTTCACGGGCGTCGAGCGGTTCGCCAGCTTCGACGTCCGCTCCACCCCCGGCCAGAGCGCGGCGCTCGTCTTCGCCCTGCTCGCCGCCCTGGGCCTGGTCCTGTCGCTGTTCCTGCCCCGCCGCCGCGTCTGGGTGAAGGCGACCGCCTCGGGCACCGGCGCGGGCTCGGCGGTCGAGGTCGCGGGGCTGGCCCGCGGCAACGACGCGGGTCTGGCCGAGGAGGTCGACGCCGTCCTGCGCCGGCTGCGGGAGGCGCTGGGCGAACCGCCCGGCGGTCCCGACGCCCCGCAGGAGCCGGACGGTTCGCCAGCAGTCCCTGCCGTGGGAGACCATGGAGCACCCGCGCACGTTCCCGAGGAGAGTCCGTGACCGTCGACGAGAACATCGCCAGGATCAGCAACGTCCTGCTGTACGGCGGCATGACCGCCTACCTGTTCTCCTTCATCGCCTACGCCGCCGACCTCGCCGAGGGCGGCAAGGAGATCAGGTCCCGCGAGGCGCGCCGCGCCCAGGCCTCCGCCGGGGGCGGCACGACGACCCTGGAGAAGCCCGCCGTGGGCCGCCGCCGTCGTGCGGCCGCCATCGGCACCTCGCTGTTCGTGCTGGCCACCGCCCTGCACGTCGGCTCGGTCGTCACCCGCGGGCTCTCGGTGCACCGCGTGCCGTGGGGCAACATGTTCGAGTTCGCCCTGACCGGCACGTGCGTCGTGGCCGTCGGGTACCTCGTCGCGGTCCTGCGGGCGCACCGCGCCGGCCTGGGCGGGGGGCGCGACGCCCGCTACCTGGGCACGTTCGTCACCGGCCCGATCCTGGTGACCCTCGGCATCGCGCTCGTGAAGTTCTACGTCGTCGCCGCCCAGCTCGTCCCGGCCCTGGACAGCTACTGGCTGGTCATCCACGTCTTCGTCGCGATCCTGGCGACGGCGCTGTCGACGTTGGGCTTCTCGGCGACGGTCCTGCAGCTCGTCCAGGAGAAGCGCGACCGCGTGAAGGCCGCCGGTGCCCGCGCCGGGGGCGTGTTCATGGACGCGCTGCCCGGGTCCGTGGAGCTGGAGCGCACCGCGTTCCGCCTCAACGCCGTGGCGTTCGTCATGTGGACGTTCACCCTCATCGCCGGGGCCGTCTGGGCCCAGGTGGCCTGGAACCGCTACTGGAACTGGGACTCCAAGGAGGTCTGGACGTTCGTCATCTGGGTCGTCTACGCCGCCTACCTGCACGCGCGCGCCACCCGCGGCTGGGACGGCCGGCGCGCCGCGTGGCTGTCGGTCCTCGGGTTCGCCTGCATGCTCTTCAACTACCTGGTCGTGAACATCTTCTTCCCCGGCCTGCACTCCTACGCGGGGGTCTGACGATGGGTGTCACGTTCCGGTACACCGCGATGCGGCTGGGGATCTTCGTCCTGGTCCTCATCGGCGTCAACGCCCTCGGCGCCAAGGGCTGGCTGGGCCTGGCCATCGCCGCCGTCGTCTCGGTCCTGCTGTCGGTCGTGCTGCTGCGCAAGCAGCGCGAGCAGATGGCGGCCGCGCTGCAGCAGCGCATCGACGGGCGCATAGAGGCCCGCCAGAACGGCACGGCGAAGAGGTCGCGGTTCTCCCGCGCTCTCGACGAGGACAACGCCGCCGAGGACTGAGCCCGGTCAGCGCAGGGGGACGCTCGGCAGCAGCTCGGGGCGTTCGCGGTCGAGCTGACGCAGGTCGACGACGGGCGGCACGGGGTTCCCGGAGTTCTCCGACGCCTCCAGCAGGACCTCCAGGACCCGGCGCACGAGGAACGGCTCCTCGGCCTCGGTGGCGCGCACCCGCTCCAGCAGCTCGGAGTCGCTGGTGACGACGTGCTCGGAGCGGGCACCGTCGGCCGTCACCAGCGCTGCGCGGTAGCGGTGCTCGCCGTCCGCGACCACGTCGATCTCACCCATGCGCGAACTGTCCCGCGCCGCCGCTCACAGCGCCAGTCCGAGCGCGAGCAGGGCCCCGGTGAGCAGTTCCAGCAGGCCGGTGTCCTTGAGGACTCCGATCAGGTCGCGGCCCGTCGCACCGCCCAGCACGGTCCGCAGCGGCCGCTGCGCGAGCACGAGGGCCAGCAGGACGAGCAGCGCGAACGGGTGCCGCGGCACCGTCGTCAGCGCCGCCACGAACGCGCCGACGACGAGGGCCGCGTAGAGGGTGCGGGTGCGCCGCTCCCCGAGCCGCACCGCGAGGGTGCGCTTGCCGACCTGCGCGTCGGTGGGGACGTCGCGCAGGTTGTTCGCCACGAGGATCGCACAGGCCAGGAACCCGACGCAGAACGCGCCCGCGACGGCGGACCCGCCGATGCGGCCCGCCTGCACGAACGTCGTGCCCATGACCGCGACGAGCCCGAAGAAGACGAAGACGAAGACCTCGCCCAGACCCGAGTACCCGTAGGGGCGCCTGCCGCCGGTGTAGTACCAGGCGGCCGCCACGCTCGCCGCCCCGACGGCCAGCAGCCACCACGCGCCGGACAGCGCGACGACGGCGAGCCCGGCCAGGGCCGCGACGGCGAAGCAGGCGAAGGCGGCGTCGCGCACGTGCCGCGGTTCGGCGGCGCCGGAGCCGACGAGGCGGAACGGGCCGACGCGGTCGTCGTCGGTGCCGCGGATGCCGTCGGAGTAGTCGTTGGCGTAGTTCACGCCGACCTGCAGGGCGAGGGACACGACGAGCGCGAGGACCGCGGGGACCCACGCGACGCCGCCGATCGCCGCCGCGGCTCCGGTCCCGACGAGCACGGGGGTGACGGCCGCGGGCAGCGTGCGGGGGCGGGCCGCGGCGACCCACTGCTTCGGGGTGGCCCGGCGGTGCGTCACCGGGGCGGAGGGCAGGGGCAGGTCAGCGGGGTCGGACACGAGGGTCGATCCTCCCAAGCTCTCCTGCGCGCCGCGTCACGGGGTCACAGTCCTCGCAGGAACTCCTCGTCGTCGTCCGGGCCGCGGGGGGCCTGGCGCGGGCGACGGGGGCCGGGTCCGTACCCCTCGACGGGGCGGCCGGCCAGGACGTAGGCGATGCCACCGGCGAGGGGGAAGAAGAGGACGAGCAGGATCCAGGCCCACCTCGGCAGGTTGCGCACCGACCCCTCGGGGGCCTGCACCAGGCTGACCAGGCACCACACCGTGAGGGCCAGGACCAGCAGCGTCGGCAGGATTCTGACCATGCCCCAGTCTGTCACCGGAGGGGCGCACGCCCCACCGCGGGCTCAGCCCGGGGCCCGGCCCAGGGCCAGTTCGCGCAACCGCGTGCGGTCGGGTTTGCCGGGGCCGCGCAGCGGCAGGGCGTCCAGCAGCAGCAGCTGGCGCGGGGCGGCGTGGCGGGCCACGGCGGTCCCGACGCGCTCGCGGACCTCCTGCAGGGTGGGCGGGGTCCCGGCGGGCACCACGCAGGCGACGAGGCGCTGGCCCCACTCGGGGTCGGGGACGCCGACGACGACGACCTCGCCGACGCCCGGGGTGCCCGCCAGGGCGTCCTCGACGAGGGCGGGGGCGACCTTCAGGCCGCCGGTGGTGACGAGGTCGTCGACGCGACCGAGGACGCGGACGCGGCCGCCGGTCAGGACGGCGGTGTCGTCGGTGCGGAACCGCCCGTCCGCGAAGGCGGGGTGGCCGGGCATCCCGCGGTAGCCGCGGGCCACGACGGGGCCGGCGAGGACGAGGCGGCCGTCGGCGTCCAGGTCCGCCTCGACGCCGTCGAGGGGCACGCCGTCGTAGACGCAGCCCCCGCAGGTCTCGCTGGAGCCGTAGGTGGTCACGACGCGCACGCCCGCGGCGCGGGCGCGCTCGAGCAGGGGGGCGGGGGTGGCGGCCGAGCCGACGAGGACGGCCGCGAACCGGCGCAGGGCCTGCAGCGCGGCGGGGCCGGCGTCGAGCAGCCGGACGAGCTGGGTGGGCACGAGGGAGGTCAGGAGCTGCGCGCCGGTGGTCCGCTCCAGCGCGGCGACGAAGGCGTCGGCGCCGAAGGGCCCGGCGGGCAGGACGACGGGTTCGGTCCCGGCCCGCACCGAGCGCAGCAGCACCTGCAGTCCGGCGACGTGGTGGGCGGGCAGGGCCAGGACCCACTGCTGGGCGCCGGGGCCGGGGGCCAGCCGGGCGGCGGTCGCGGCGGCCGAGGCGCGCAGCGCGCCCGCGGGCAGCAGCGCGCCCTTGGGGGTGCCGGTGGAGCCGGAGGTGGCGACGACGACGGCGGTGGGGTCGTCGGGGTCGTCCTCGGCCGGGGTCAGGGCGGTGCCCGGGGCCAGCGTGGCCGGGGGCGCGTCCCGGTCGGCGTGGGGCAGCAGGGCGTGGGGCAGGTCGCCGTCCAGCGCGCGGGCCAGGGTGGGCAGCAGGCCCAGGACGGCGTCGCCGGCGGGCACGGCCAGGGGGAGCAGGGGGCGCACGGGGGCAGGGTAGGTCAGGCGGTTGAATGTTCTAGAATCAACGGTCAGTTGTTCTATCTCGCTGTGAGTGAGACCTTGCAGGTCAGTGCGGCTCCGGGTTGCTCCGATCGGGTAGAGGCAGTTCGCTGATCTTCGATCGAGCGTGACCGCACGGTTTCTCAGTGTCAGGATGAGCCACGTTCTGGCGACGTCGGGGGAGGTGGCGATGAGCGGAGCCGTGCGGGAGCGCCGGCCGGTGGCGAGCGTCGTGTACGACGGGGTCGTCACCGTCGCCGCCCTCGCGACCGTCGTGGTGTCCGCCGTGCTCTTCGCACGCACCGGCCAGCCGGGGCAGTGGCGCGACCTCGCGCTCTGCCTCGTCCTCGGCTTCCCGCTCATGCAGCTGCTGACGCGGTTCCCGTTCCAGATCAACACCAAGCACGCGGGCATCGAGGTCCAGTTCGACGTCGGCGTCCTGATCTTCCTGCTCTGCTTCAAGCGCCCCGAGGTCGCCGCCCTCGCGTGGTGCCTGTGCGTGGTCCCCACCAACCTGCTGCAGCGCAAGAGCTGGGTGAGCCGCGTCTACAACGCGAGCATCGGGGTGCTCTTCCTGCCGATCGCGATCGCGGTCCTGACGGTCCTGGGGACACCCGGGCCCAACGCGCAAGAGGACTGGCGCGCCATCCCGCTGGACATGGACGCGCGCGAACTCCTCGCCGTCGCCGCCGCCGTCGCCGCGGTCTTCGTCGTCGACGTGGCCGTCTCGGCCGTGTCGGTGGCCGTGCAGGAACGCACCTCCATCAAGGCCGAGCTGCTGCACACCGGCGCGTGGCTCGCGATGGGGACCAGCGTCGCCGTCGGCGGGCTCGGCTACCTCGGGGGCCTCGTCTACTACAAGGTCACGCCGTGGGCGGCGCTGCTGCTCGTCATCCCGATGGTCGTGACGATGGTCGCCACGCGCGCCATGCGCCAGACCCGCGACGTGGCCCGGCGCAGCGAGGCCCTGTTCGAGGCGGCCACCGCGCTGCACACCCAGGGCCGGCGCGCCGACCTGGCCCGCGCGCTGCAGAAGCACGCGCGGATGGTGGCGGGGACCCCCGCCGCGATGGTCCGCTCCGTGGGGCCGGGCGAGGGCGAGATCGGCGTGCCGGTCGTGGCCGGTGACGGCGTCGTCCTGCACATCACCGCCCCGCGGCGCCGCGACCCCGCCCAGCGGGCCTCGGACGAGAAGGCCCTGGAGGCGCTGGCCTCGGTGGGCGAGGCCGCGTTCTTCCGCGTCAGCGCCAGCGAGGAGATGCACGGCCTGGCCCGCCGCGACGTCGTGACGGGCCTGCCGAACCGCCTGCAGTTCTCCGAGCGGCTCGCCGCCGAGCTGGAGCGGGCCCGCGAGGCGGGCCGGCTCGACCGGCTCGTCGTCCTCTACCTCGACCTCGACGGCTTCAAGGGCGTCAACGACCGGTTCGGGCACGAGGCCGGTGACGAACTGCTGCGCCTGGTCGGGTCGCGGTTGCGCGACACCCTGCGCGGGGGCAGCACCGTGGCCCGCCTGGGCGGCGACGAGTTCGCGGTGCTGCTGCCGGAGTGCCTGGACGTCGAGGGGCTGTGCCGCCGGGTCCTGGTGGCCCTGCGGGTCGAGGTCCGCATGCGCGGTCACGTGCTGCGCGTGCAGGGGTCCATCGGGTTGTCCCGCGCCCGCCCCGGCGACGACGTGGGGACGCTGCTGCGCAACGCCGACACCGCGATGTACCGCGCCAAGGCCACGGGCAAGAACCGCTGGGTCGAGTTCCGCCCCGAGCTGCTGGAGGAGGAGATCGCCCGGCTGCAGGTCATCGAGGACCTCCAGCAGGCGCCCGCCGAGGCGTTCGTCGTGCACTACCAGCCGATCGTGGACCTGCAGTCGGCCGAACCGGGGGCCGTGGGCGCACCCATCGTGGGCCTGGAGGCGCTGGTCCGCTGGCGCCGCGACCGCGGCGGTGCCGTCGAACCCCTCGTCGGTCCCGACGAGTTCATCGGCCTGGCCGAGCGCTCGGGGACCGTCATCGGCATCGGGGACTCCGTGCTGCGCCAGGTCGCGCGCGACGCCTCGCAGATCCAGGAGCACGCGGGACGCCGGCTGGACCTGATGGTCAACGTCTCGCCCGTGCAGCTGCGCCACCCCGACTTCACCGAGCGGGTCGCGGCCGCGGTGCGCCAGACCGCCGCCAGCGGCTGCCGGCTGCACCTGGAGATGACCGAGTCGGTGATGATCGACGACGACACCGTCGACCGCCTGCGCGACCTGGCCGAGACGGGCGCGCAGCTGACCATCGACGACTTCGGGACGGGGTTCTCCTCGCTGGGGTACCTGCGGCACCGGCCGTTCTCGTCGTTCAAGATCGACCGCAGCTTCGTGCGGGACATCGCGACCGAACCCACGGCCCGCGCCCTGGTCGAGGGCATGGTCAAGATGGGGCAGGCCCTGGGCCTGACGATCGTCGCCGAAGGCGTCGAGCACGTCGAGCAGGCCCGGATCCTGCGGGAGATGGGCTGCCAGCTCGCCCAGGGGCACCTGTACTGCCGGCCGCTGGCCGTCGACGAGATCGCCGACGTCCTCGACGCCCCCGTCACCCCGCAGCTCAGCGCCTGACCCCCTGGCGCTCCGGCGGCGTCTGCCGCAGGATCGCAGGACCCACCCGGCAGGAGGGACGTGCAGGTGCTGGACCCCTCGCTCGCCCCCGTCGTCGCGGGAACGGCCGTCGTCGTGGCGGCCGGGGCCGTCGTGGTGGCCGGGAGCCTGTGGCGGCGCACCGTCAGCACGCGGTGCGCGCTGGCCGCGGTCCGGGCCCGGCTGACGGCCCTGGAGCAGGACCGGCGCTCGGTGGAGGTCGACCCGGTCACGGGGCTGCCCCGCGGGGTCGCGTTCGCCGCGGTCGTCGCCGCCGCCCGCTCCGGGCCCCCGGTCGCGCTGCTGCACGTGGACCTGCTCGGCTTCCGCACCGTCAACGGCACGCACGGCCGGGCCGCGGGGGACGCGGTCCTGGTCGAGGTCGCCCGCCGGCTGCGCAGGGCCGTGCGGGGCGCCGACGAGCTGGCCCGGCTCGGGGGTGACGAGTTCGCCGTCCTGCTGACCGACCCCGACGCCGCCGTCGACGTCGCGGTCCGGTTGCTCGCGGTGCTGGCCGAACCCCACGAGGTCGCCGGCGCGCGCGTGCAGGTGCGGGCCGCGATCGGGGTCGCGCACTCGCGCGCGGCCGGCGCCGACCTGCTGCGCGCCGCCGAAGCGGCCCTGGCCCGGGCCAAGGCGGCCGGGGGTGCGTGCGTGCGGGTCTGGGACGAGGCCGAGGACCTGCGCGGGGAGCGGACCCGCAGGACCGTCGAGGCGCTGCGCGCCGCCGTGTGCGCGCCGACGCCCGGCAACCACCTGGAACGGCACTACCAGCCGACCGTCGACGTGGAGTCCCTCGCCGTGACGGGGGTGGAGTGCCTGGTGCGCTGGCACCGCGACGGGCGGCTGGTCGGGCCCGAGGAGTTCGTTCCGCTCGCCGAGCGCCACGGCCTGGTGAGCGACCTGGGGCTG
Source organism: Kineococcus rhizosphaerae (assembly GCF_003002055.1). NCBI lineage: Bacteria > Bacillati > Actinomycetota > Actinomycetes > Kineosporiales > Kineosporiaceae > Kineococcus > Kineococcus rhizosphaerae. The sequence continues at coordinate 151,843 of NZ_PVZF01000004.1, read as the reverse complement.
CTGGTCCTCGAGGGGGCCGTCGCGGACCTGCCCGCCCTGCGCGCCGCCGCCGGCCACCCCCTCGTGCTCGCCGTCAACGTCTCGGCTCCCCAGCTGCAGGACCCGCGCCTGGCGCCCGCGGTCGCACGGGCCGTGGCGGGGCTGGGCGACGGCAGGCTCGTGCTGGAGATGACCGAGAGCGTCCTGGTCGCCGAGGACGACGCCACCGCGCAGGCCCTCGACGCCCTCGTCGCGGCCGGCGGGCACCTGACGGTCGACGACTTCGGCACCGGGTACGCCACGCTCGCCTACCTGCGCCGGCGGCCCTTCTCGGCGTTCAAGGTCGACCGGTCCTACGTCCGGGAGATCGAGACCGACCCCCGCACCCGGGCCCTCGTGGAGGGACTCGTGCTCCTCGCGGCGACCGTCGGCCTCGGCCTGGTCGTCGAGGGCGTCGACACGCAGGGCCAGGCGGACCTCCTGCAGCGCATGGGCGCCCCCACGCAGCAGGGGTACCTGCACGCCCGGCCCCAGCCGCTCGAGGCGGCGGTCGCCGACCTGCGGCGGCTGCGGGCCGAGCTCACCGCCCGGGGCACGGCTCAGGACGCCGCTCGGGGGACCGCTCAGGGGACTGCTCAGGGCACGAGGACCGCGTAGCTCGGGCCCCCGGTCGCGGCGGCCACCCGCAGGGCGGCGCCGGGGTCGGCCAGGTCGACGACCTGCGGACGCAGCCCGGACAGGTCCAGCACCCCGGCGCGGATCGAGCGCCACAGGGCCGTCGTCGTGGCCGGCCGCGCCATCCACGACCCGCGCAGCGTGAGCCGGCGGTGCATGAACTGCCCGTAGGGGATCGGCAGGTCCTGGCGCACGCCGCCGACGAGGACCCACGTGCCGTCGGTGCGCACGGCGTCGTACCCGCTCATGGTCGCCTCGGCGTGCGGGACCGCGCCGAGGGCGTCCACCACGACGTCCACGGGACCGGCGGCCGCGCGCAGGGCCGGGCCGTCGACCTCCCGCGACCCGGTGAGGGCGACCGTGCGCACCCGCGGGTCCAGCGCCGCGAGCTCGGCCAGGACCGCGCGGTCGCGACCGGCGGCGACGACCGTGCCCGCCCCGCGCGACAGGGCCACGAGCAGGGCCGCGGTCCCCAGCGACCCCGTCGCCCCGACGACCGCGACCGACTGCCCGGCCGCGACCCCGCCGCGCTCGACGGCCTCGCCCGCGATGGCCAGCCACGGCAGGAAGGCCAGCCGGACCGGGTCGTGGCCGGCCGCGCCCGGCAGCGCCACGAGGCAGCGCTCGGGCAGGACGGCCCGCTGGGCGAACGTCCCGTCGCGCCACACGTCCCGGACGCGGTCCGTCGTGGGTGTGGGCCGGTCCCCGCCGAGGCCCGTCCAGCCGAGGATGGCCTCCTCGGGGTCCTCGGCGCGGCCGGTGCGGAACAGGCCGTCCACGACGACGACGTCGCCGGGGCGGACCCCGAACACGTCGTCGGCCACGGCCCGCACCCGGCCGATCCCGCCGGGGCCCAGGACGATCGGGGTCGGGAACCCGCCGCGGCCACCGGCCACGAGGACGTCGGTGTAGGCGGGGACGTGCGCGGCGAGGACGTCGAGGACGACGCCGCCGCCGCGCACGGGCGCCTCCGAGGGGTCGGGGACTTCGACGAGCCGCAGCCCGTCGTCGGGTGAGAACATCTGCCAGGCCTTCACGGGCCCAGTCCACGGCGATCCGGCGAGCGCATCCAGAGCCGCTCGACGCAGGCACTGCGAGCACCAGGATGAGCGAGCCGATGAGCACCCCCACCAGCGCCCCGACCAGCGCCTCCGCCGACCGGCGCGCCTCCCGCCGCGAGCTGGGCGCGTTCCTGCGCGCCCGCCGGGAGGGGAGCGACCCTGTGGCGCTGGGCCTGCCGCGCACGGCCCGCCGCCGCACCCCGGGGCTGCGCCGCGAGGAGCTCGCGACCCTGGCCGGCATCTCCGCCACCTGGTACGCGTCCCTGGAGCAGGGCCGGGACGTGCAGCCCTCCGACGACGTGCTCGCCGCGGTCGCCGAGGCGCTGCGGCTGGACCCGGTGGCCCGCGAGCACCTGTTCACCCTCGCCGGGGGCCGGACCGCGCCGGCCGCTCCCGAGGTGCTGGCCCCCGAGGTGGCCGCCGTGCCCGCCCTGCTGGGGCCCGCTCCCAGCTACGTCACGGGCCGCACGACCGACGTCCTGGCCTGGAACGCGGCCGCCGCGGAGTTCTTCCCCGGCTTCCTCGACCGGGCCGACGGCACCGGCCGGGTGCCGAACCTCGCCTGCTGGGTGTTCCTGGACCCCGCCGCGCGCGAGGTGCTCGTGGAGTGGATCGACGTCGCGCAGTCGGTGCTGGCCCGCGTCCGCGCCGCCGCCGGCCGCCACCGGGGGGACGCCGCCTTCGCGGCGCTGGAACGGGAGCTGCGCACCGGCAGCGCCGAGGCCGACGCCTGGTGGCCCCGCTACGACATCGCCGGGTCCGGGGCGGGCACCAAGGAGCTGCGGCACCCCGTGCGGGGCCGCATCTCCCTGTCGCACGCCTCGTTCACGGTCGCCGGGGCCCCGGAGCAGGTGCTCGTCGTCTACTCCCCGCTCTGAACCCGCGGGCGCCTCAGAAGTACCAGGGGAACGGCGACCAGTCCGGCTCCCGCTTGCCCAGGAACGCGTCGCGGCCCTCGACGGCCTCGTCGGTCATGTACGCCAGCCGCGTCGCCTCCCCGGCGAACACCTGCTGGCCGACCATGCCGTCGTCGACGGCGTTGAACGCGAACTTCAGCATCCGCTGCGCCGTCGGAGACTTGCCGTTGATCTCCGCGGCCCACTGCAGCGCAACGGTTTCCAGCTCGGCGTGCGGGACGACGGCGTTGACCATGCCCATCGCGTGCGCCTGCTCGGCGGTGTAGGGCCGGCCCAGGAAGAAGATCTCGCGGGCGAACTTCTGCCCCACCTGCCGGGCCAGGTACGCCGACCCGTAGCCCGCGTCGAACGAGCCGACGTCGGCGTCGGTCTGCTTGAACCGGGCGTGCTCGGCGCTCGCCAGCGTCAGGTCCGCGACGACGTGCAGGGAGTGCCCGCCGCCGGCGGCCCAGCCGGGGACGACGGCGATGACGACCTTCGGCATGAACCGGATGAGCCGCTGCACCTCCAGGACGTGCAGCCGCCCGCCCTCGGCCTTCGTGCGGCGCTCGTCGACGGTGTCGGCCGTCTCGCCGTCGGCGTACTGGTACCCCGAGCGCCCGCGGATGCGCTGGTCGCCGCCGGAGCAGAACGCCCACCCGCCGTCCTTCGGGCTCGGGCCGTTGCCCGTCAGCAGGACGCAGCCGACGTCGGGGGTGCGGCGGGCGTGGTCGAGGGTGCGGGCCAGCTCGTCGACCGTCCCGGGCCGGAACGCGTTGCGGACCTCGGGCCGGTCGAAGGCGATGCGGACGGTCCCGCGCGCCGCACCCTCCACCGTGCTGCGGTGGTACGTGATGTCCTGCAGGTCCTCGAAACCGGGCACCTCCGCCCACGCCGAGGGGTCGAAGGTCTCGCTCACACCGTCCAGGGCCGACACGTCCTGCAGGGTAGGCCAGCGCCCTCGGGCCGCGGGCACACCTCCCGCCCTCCCCGGGCCCCGGGGAGGGCGGGAGGTGTGCCTCCGGCCCGGTCGCGGGGTCGGGGGATGCTGGGGGTGTGCTCCCCGACCTCCCCGACCTCCCCGACCTCACCGACCTGCTCGACCGCGCCCACGTCGTCCGCCTCCCGCTGCGCCGCCGGTTCCGCGGGATCGTCGAGCGCGAGGCCGTCCTGCTCGACGGCCCGGCCGGGTGGGGGGAGTTCGCGCCGTTCCTGGAGTACGGGCCCGCAGAGTCCTCCCGCTGGCTCGCCGCCGGGATCGAGGCCGCCTGGCAGGGGTTCCCCGTCGCCCGGCGGGAGCGGGTCGAGGTCAACGCGACCGTGCCCGCCGTCCCCGCCGACGACGTGCCCGCCGTCCTGGCCCGCTTCCCCGGCTGCCGCACCGCGAAGGTGAAGGTCGCCGAGGCCGGCGCCGACTTCCCGACCCGGCTGCGCGAGGACGTCGCGCGCGTCGCCGCCGTCCGCGAGGCGCTGGGCCCGGCCGGCAGGGTCCGCGTCGACGCCAACGCCGGGTGGACGCTCGAGCAGGCCGAACGCGCCCTCACCGAGCTCGCCCCGCACCGCCTGGAGTACGCCGAACAGCCCTGCGCGACGCTGGAGGAGATGGCCGAGCTGCGCCGCCGCCTGGCCCGCGCCGGGACGCCCGTGCTGCTCGCCGCCGACGAGAGCGTGCGCAAGGCCGAGGACCCGCTGCGCGTGGCCGGGCTGGAGGCGGCCGACGTCGTCGTCGTCAAGGTCGCCCCGCTGTCGGGGGTCCGCCGGGCCCTGGAGGTGGCGCAGGGCTGCGGGCTGCCCGTCGTGGTGTCCTCCGCGCTCGACACCAGCGTCGGCATCGCGGCCGGGACGGCGCTCGCGGCCGCGCTGCCCGAGCTGCCGTTCGCGTGCGGGCTGGGCACGGCGGCCCTGCTGGCGGCCGACGTCGTCGCCGAGCCGCTGCTGCCCGTCGACGGGGCGCTGCGCGTGGGGGCCGTCACGGCCGACCCCGGCCTCCTGGAACGGTTCCGGGCCCCCGCCGATCGGCGGGCCTGGTGGCGCGAGCGGATCGCCGCCGCGCACGCGCACCTGGTGTGATCTGTCCTATCTGTACTACTCTTGGTGGTACAGATGGGAGGTGCCCGTGATGCCCGGTCCCGTGGTCCTGGAACTGGACCCCCTGTCCGAGGTGCCGATCTACCAGCAGATCCGCGACCGCGTGGTCGAAGCGATCGCGCACGGGACCCTGCCCGTCGGTGCGCCGCTGCCCTCGGTGCGCGCCCTCGCGGCCGAGTTCGGCGTCAACACCGCCACCGTCGCCAAGGCCTACGACCGGTTGCGCGGCGAGGGTCTCCTGCGCACCACGAGCAAGTCCGGGTCCGTCGTCGCGCGCGGACCCGGCAGCGGACCGGCCGCGCCGCACGTCGCCGCGGACTGGCGGGAACGGTTGCTCACGCTCCTCGCCGAAGGGCACGCCCAGGGGGTTCCCGACGTCCTGGGGGAGTGCGCGCAGGTCGTCGGGAACTTCGGGAGGCCTTCGTGAACACCGCTCTGAACACCGGTCTGAACACCGCCGTGGGCGTCGGCAGCGTCCTGCTCGTGGCGCTGACGTTGCTGCTCGTGCCGACCCTGTCGGCGCCGACGCTGCCGCTGGGGGTCTCCGTCCCGCGCGAGCGCGTCACCGAACCCGTCGTGCGCCGGGCGGTGCGGACCTACCGCGTCGCCGTCGCCGTGCTGGCGGTGCTGGCGGTGCTCGCCGCGGTCGCGGGCCGGTTCCTCGTCCTGCCGACCTACCTGCTGCTGGTGACGGGAACCGTGGCGTTCGTCGTGTGCCGCAGACCGATCCGCTCGGCGAAGGAAACCCGGGGGTGGTTCCGCGACGTCCCGGTGCGCCTCGTCGCCGGGGTCGGGGGCGTTTCTCGGCCCCCGGTCCCGGTGTTCTGGTACGCCGCCTCGGCCGGCGTCCTCGTCGCCACGGCCGCGTTCGGCTGGACCCGCTACGACGAGTTGCCCGACCCGTTCCCCACGCACTGGGGCGGTGCCGGGGTTCCCGACGCGTACTCCGCGAAGGGTTTCTGGAGCGTGTTCGGCCCCCTGGTCGCCGGCGCGGCGGTCCTGCTCTTCCTGCTGGTGCTGACCCGGCTCGTCCGGGTCGCGCCGCTGCGCCCGCGGGCCGGGGACGCCGACCCGCTGGCGCTGCCGCTGGCCCGCGAGCGCGCCGCCCAGTCGCTGCTGGGTTCGGTGACGCTGCTCGCGACCGCCCTCATCTGCGCCCTGGCCGCCGACGGCTGGCTGCACCCGCGGCGGCTGGAGTTCTTCGGCCCGGCGCTGGGGGTGTTCGGGGCGGGGACCGTCGTGGCGGTCGTGGTGTGCGCCGTGCGTTCGCGCGTGCCCGCCACCCCGTCCCCGGCGGGCGGGGCGCAGGCCCCCGACGACGACCGGTTCTGGCGGGCGGGGTTGTTCTACGTCAACCGCGACGACCCGGCGCTGCTCGTGCCCAAGCGCGTCGGGGTGGGGTGGACGCTGAACTTCGGGCACCGCGTCGGGGCGGTGATCGGCGTGGGGTTGCTGGTGCTGGTGGCCGTCGGCCTCGTCCTGCCCCTGGTGCTCTCCGGGGTGTCCTAGGAGTTCCGGGCGAGGTGCTGCCCGAGCACGTCGCGCACGCTCGTCCAGGCGTGGGGGCCGTAGCGGTCGTTGTCGACGTGGTGCAGCTGCGCCCGGCCGCTGAACATGTCGGCGAAGTACTGCATGCCCTGCCAGGCCGGGAACGTCTCGTCGCGGTCCTTCGCCAGGAGGCGCCCGACGCGGCCGGCGAGCGAGAGGGTCCCGGCGGTGCCGGCCCACTGCAGCCGGAAGGGGGTACCGGTCAGGTCGGTCAGCGTCCGGGCGACGTCGCGGGCGCTGACCCGGTCGCCGGCGACCTCGACGACCCGCGGGGCGGTGGGGTCGAGGGCGACCAGGGCGGTGGTGCGGGCGACGTCGTCCTTGGTGGTGAAGTCGAGGACCTGGTCGGCGGAGGACCAGAACAGGACCCGCCGGCGCGCGAACAGGACCATCGGCGCCTCGCCGGTGAGCAGCTCGGTGAACATGCCGTTGAGGACCGACGTCGCCCGCAGGGGAGCGGCGTCGAGGTCGGCGGCGAACTCCCGGCGCAGTTCGAAGTTCCGGTTGCCGCCCGGGGCGACCCGGCGGTAGTCGGCGGAGTAGTCCGAGGGCACGAACCGCTCGACGCCGGCCGCGAGCGCCGCGGCGAGCAGGGCCCGCTGCGCGTCGACGACCACGGGCCGCACCCCGCTGACGGTGGACACGACCACGTCGGCGCCCGCGGCGGCGGCGGTGAGGGCGCGGTGGTCGGAGTAGGCGGCGCTGATGACCTCGACGCGGGGGTCGTCGACGCGGGCCGCCGTGCCGCCGGGACGGGTGAGGACCCGTAGGCGCACGTCGTGGTGCAGGAGTTCGCGCAGGGTGCGGCGACCGAGGTCGCCGGTGGCACCGGCGAGCAGGACGGTGGTGGTCACGGGGTGCGTCTCAGTCCTTCGGGGAGGCGGGGGAGTGGGCGTCCGTGGTGGCGAGCGGGTCGCCGGGGGTGCAGGCCACGACGTCACCGGCGGTGAGCGCGACCCGGGCCAGGAGCCGGCGCAGCTGGGTCTGCTCCTCACCGCTGAGGTGCCGCATGAGTCCGGCCTCGACCTCGCGCAGGGCGGCGCGGGCCGAGGTGAGCAGCGCTCGGCCCGCCGGGGTCGGCAGGACCTGGCGCACGCGCCGGTCGCCGGGGTGGGGGCGGCGTTCGACGAACCCCCCGTCCTCCAGCGCGTCCACCACGTAGGTCATCTGCGTCTTGTCGATGCCCAGGCGCTGGGCGAGCGCCAGCTGCGAGGAGGGTTCCTCGGTGGTGATCGCCACGAGCACCTGGTACCCCCGGGGCCCGGCGGGCACGTCGGCGACCGCGCCCGTCGCCGAGCGGGAGAAGCCCTGGTACACGGCCGGCAGGGCCCAGCCGAGCTCGGTCTCGATCCCCTGCGCGTCCCAGTCGATCTCGGGCGGGGAGGCCGCCGCGGTGCCCTGCGGTGGAGTCGTCACGGGTAGGACTGTACGCGAAAGAGATCGTCTTGCGCAAAGATGGTTTTACGGCAAGATGGGTGCTGGCGCCGCCGTGAGCGACGACCTCCTCCGTCCGGCGAGGCCCTCACGACCCGCCCCCACGACCCGCTCTCGCGACCCGCCCCCACGATCCGCACCCACCCAGGAGACGACCCGTGACCACGACCGGCACCACCGCGATCACGCCCTTCACCCTCGACGTCCCCGACGCCGACCTCGACGACCTCCGGCGGCGGCTGAACGCCACCCGCTGGCCCGACCGCGAGACCGTCCTGGACACCTCCCAGGGACCCCGGCTGGAGAAGGTCCGCGCCCTCGTCGAGCACTGGGCGACCGGTTACGACTGGCGCCGGACCGAGGCGCTGCTCAACGGCTGGGGCCAGGGCACCACCACGATCGACGGCCTGGAGATCCACTTCCTGCACGTGCGCTCCGCCGTCCCCGGCGCGCGCCCGCTGCTCCTGACCCACGGCTGGCCCGGGTCCGTCCTGGAGTTCCGGCACGCCGTCGGGCCCCTGACCGACCCGCTGGCTCACGGCGGCACCGCCGAGGACGCCTTCCACGTCGTCGTCCCGAGCCTGCCCGGTTTCGGGTTCTCCGGGAAACCCACCACCACCGGCTGGACCCTGCGGCGGACCGCGCGGGCCTGGGCCGTCCTGATGGACCGCCTCGGGTACGTGGACTGGTTCGCCCAGGGTGGGGACCTCGGCGCCTCCGTCACCGCCGAGCTCGCCGCCCTGCAGGCCACCACCCCGATCGGGCTGGCCGGCGTCCACCTGAACATGGCCCTGTTCTCCCCCAGCGAGGAGGAGGTGCGCGACGCCACCGCCGAGGAGCAGCAGATGCTGCGCGAGACCGGCCACTACTGGCGGGAACTGTCCGCCTACTCGCAGCAGATGGCGACCCGGCCGCAGACCGTCGGGTACTCCCTGGCCGACTCCCCGGTCGGCCTGGCCGCCTGGATCTACGCGATGTTCCAGGACGTCGGGGGCTCCCACGACGAGCACGGCGACGTCGAGGCCGTCTTCGACCTCGACGAGGTCATCGACGACGTGATGCTCTACTGGCTGCCGAACACCGCCGCCTCCGCCGCGCGGATGTACTGGGAGAGCGCGAGGACGGGATGGGCCACCCCGGGCAGCCTCGACGAACCCCTCACCGTCCCGGTCGGGCTCAGCGTCATGCCGGGTGAGTACGTGCGCCGGTCCCGGCGGTGGGCCGAACGCCGCTACCCGAACCTCGTGCACTTCAACGAGGTCGCCCGCGGCGGCCACTTCGCCCTGCTGGAACAGCCCGGCCTGCTCGTCGACGACATCCGCGCCACGTTCCGCGGCCTGCGGTGAGGGACCGGGCTCAGCCGGCGGGGAGACGGTGGATGCCCAGGTCGGTCCGTCCCGGCAGCAGGTCCTCGCGCAGGGCGCGGGTGCCGCGGTAGTCGCCGTCGCGCAGGCGGCGGTAGGGGCGACCCGGTTCGTCGTCGAGCGTGCGCAGCCGGTGCATCAGGCGCTCGACCTCCCGTGCGAGCCCGTCGGCCCCCAGCGCGTCGGCGTCGTGGACCACGTGCAGGTCGAGCGGTTCGATCCCGACGTACCAGAGCACGCCGTGGGTCAGGGGGAACAGCAGGGACTCCAGGTCCCCGCTGACGCCGCGCGGGCCGATCGAGGCGGCGTCCTCCCCGGCGGTCACCACGACGAGCGCCCGGCGCCCGCTCAGGCCGCCGTCGCCGTAGCGGCGGGGCACCCCCCGGTCGTCGACGTCGCCGAAGGCGAACCCGGCGGTCAGGACGCGGTCGAACCAGCCCTTGAGGATCGCCGGGGGCCCGTACCACCACAGGGGGAACTGCAGCACCAGCAGCTCGGCCCGGGCCAGCGCCTCCTGCTCGCGGACCACGTCCGCCGGCAACCGGTCGTGGGCGTGCGCGTCGCCGAGGAGGTCGGCGAGGCCCGCGGGTCCCGCCTCGCTCCCGGGGGCGCCGTCGATCAGGGTTCCGGGGTCCAGGACGGGGTCGAAGCCCTGGGCGTACAGGTCCGAGACCGTCACCTCACGGTCGGCGGACAGGGCCCGCACCCCCGCCCGCAGGAGGTGACCGTTGAGGGAGGACGGGCTGGGGTGGGCGTGCACCCACAGGGCCGTCCCCGGGGTCGGGGGGTGGGCGATGGTCACGGCGGGACTCCGTTCGCGCTCGGTGGGACAGTTCCGTGGAGCCCATCCAAAGCCTTCGTGCTGGACGCATCCATGGGTGTGGCGCCGAAGAACCCCGGTGATCGTCTAGCGTCAGGTAGGTGGATGCGTTCAGCGACCTGCTCCGGGGGGTCCGGGCCCATGGCTCGCTGTTCGGCAGCACGACCCTGACCCCGCCGTGGTCCCTGCGCTTCGTCGACGGACCGCCGCTGAGCCTGTGCACCGCCGTGCGCGGGGCGGGGTGGGTCGTGCCCGACGACGGCCCCCCGGTTCGCCTCGACGCCTACGACACCGTGCTCGTGCGCGGGCCGGGAACCTTCGGCTTCGTCGACGAGGTCGGCACCGCGGCCGTGCCGGTGGACTGCGGGGTGGAGTGCGCCGTCCCCGAGCAGGGCGGCACCCGGCACCGCCTGGGCTGGTACGACCCCGGCGCGCAGGGGGGCACGACGACCTTCGTCGTCGGCGCCTACCCGGTGCACGGCGAGATCAGCCGGCGCCTGCTCGACGCGCTTCCGCCCGTGCTGCACGTGACCGCCGGGGGGAGCGTCGACCCGGTGCTGGACCACCTCGCCGCCGAGGTCGCCGTCGACGCTCCCGGGCAGCAGGTCGTCCTGGACCGGCTGCTGGACTGGCTGCTCGTCTGCACGCTGCGCGAGTTCTTCGACCGCGCCGGGGCGCAGGCCCCGTCCTGGTGGGCGGCGCAGCACGACCCGGTCGCCGGGGCCGCGCTGCGGCTGCTGCACGGCGAGCCCGCGGCGGCGTGGACGGTGGCCGCCCTGGCCCGGCGCACCGGGGTCTCGCGCGCGACGCTGGCCAAGCGGTTCAGCGACCTGGTGGGCGAACCGCCCCTGACCTACCTCACGCGCTGGCGCACGACCCTCGCCACGGACCTGCTCGCCGAGCGCCCGGGCGCGACCGTCGCCGAGGTCGCCCGGGCCGTGGGCTACTCCGACCCCTTCGCCTTCAGTGCGGCGTTCAAGCGGGTCCGCGGACTGACCCCCAGTGAGTTCCGGCGTCGCGCGACCCTGGCGCCCCGGGACACCGGGTCCGCCGCGGCGAACCGCCGCGGTCAGGACGTGGACGGCCCGGGCTCGGCCGCGCGCACGTAGTTCGTGATCCGGGCCGTGCACAACCGCCGGCCCTCCTCGTCGGAGATCACGACCTCGTGGCTGGTCAGGGTCCGGCCGAGCGTGATGGCCGTGGCCACCCCCGTCACGATCCCCGAGCGCACCGACCGGTGGTGCGTGGCGTTGATGTCGGTGCCCAGCGCCAGCCCGCCCGGCCACACGTGCAGGAACGCCCCGACCGACCCCAGCGTCTCGGCCAGCACGCAGCTCGCGCCGCCGTGCAGGAACCCCGCCACCTGGGTGTTGCCCTCGACCGGCATCGTCCCGACGAGGTGCTCGGGGGTGGCCTCCACGAGCCGGATGCCCATGCGGTCGATGAGCGTCCCGGTCGCGAACGTGGCGAGGATCTCGTCCAGGGGAGGCGTCGGTTGCGTCACCGCGGCAGGTTGCCACACCCGCAGGGGCGCACCATGGAGGGGTGAACCCCTCGACCGCCTTCGCGACGGTCCTCGTCGACGCCTTCGTGCGGCTCGGCCTGCGACACCTCGTGCTCAGCCCCGGCTCCCGCAGCGCCCCGCTGGCCTACGCGGCCGCCCGCGCCGCGGACTCCGGCCGCCTGCGGCTGCACGTGCGGGTCGACGAGCGCTCCGCCGGGTTCCTCGCCCTCGGGCTCGCCCGGGCGGGTGAACTCGTCGCCGTCGTCACGACCAGCGGGACGGCGGTCGCGAACCTGCACCCGGCCGTCCTGGAGGCCCACCACGCGGGGGTGCCGCTCGTCGTGCTGTCCGCCGACCGCCCGCACGAGCTGCGCGGCTCGGGGGCCAGCCAGACCGCCGAGGCCCAGCCCCGGATGTTCCTGCCGTCGGTGCGCTTCAGCGCCGACCTGCCTGCGCCCGTGGACCCGCGGGCGCAGGCCCCCGCCTGGCGCTCGGTCGTCTCGCGGGCCGTGGCGGCCGCGCGGGGCCTGCGCGGTGATGGCCCGGGTCCGGTGCACCTCGACGTGGCCTTCGCCGACCCCCTCACCCCGTCGCCCGACGTGCTCCCCGAGTCGACCACGGGGCTGACGGAGGTCGCGGGACTGCCTGCGCCGCAGCCGGTCGCGCTGCCCCGCGGGGAGCGGACCCTGGTGCTGGCCGGGGACGCCCCCGACCCGGCGACGGGGCGGGCCGCCCGCGACCTGGCCGAGCACGCCGGCTGGCCGCTGCTGGCCGAACCGAGTTCGGGGGCGCGCGGCGGCGAACGGGCCGTCGGCGCCTACCGGCTGCTCCTGGACGCGCTCGACTCCCAGGGCCCGCTGGGCGCGGTGGAGCGCGTCGTGCTGTTCGGCCACCCCACGCTGTCGCGGCCCGTCACGCGGCTGCTGGCCCGCGACGACGTCGACCTCGTCGTGGTCAGCGCGACCGGGGCGTGGCCGGACGCGGGCTTCCGCGCCGCCCGCGTGCTGCCCGCGGTGACCGTCGACGGTCCCGCCAGCGAGGCCGAGCACGACTTCGCCGCCCGCTGGGACCGGGCCGCCAAGCTGGCCGCCGACGCCATCGACGCGGTCGTCGACGACGAGGACGCCCTGACCGGCCCGTGGGCCGGCCGGGAGGTCGTGGACGCCTGCGCCGCCGACGGGTCGGCCCTGGTGGTCGCGGCCAGCAACGCCGTGCGCGACGTCGACCTGGCGGGCCGGCCGCTGGGCGTGCGGACGGTGTCCAACCGCGGGCTGGCCGGGATCGACGGGACGCTGGCCACCGCCGAGGGGGTCGCCCTGGGGCTGGGGCCGACGCGGCTGCTCGTGGGCGACCTCGCCTTCCTGCACGACGTCAACGCGCTGCTGCCCGTGCCGGGGGAGCAGCGCCCGGACCTGACCGTCGTCCTCGTCAACGACGACGGCGGCGGGATCTTCGAGACGCTCGAGCACGCCGCCGCGGTGGACCGCGCGACGTTCGAGCGGGTCGTGGCCACCCCGCACGGCGTGGACGTCGCCGCGCTGTGCGCGGCGTACGGCGTCCCGCACGTGCGGCCCGCGACGCGGGCCGAGGCCGCCGCGGCGATCGGCGCGCGCCCCGCCGGGCTGCGCGTCGTCGAGCTCGTCGTCGACCGCGCCACCGTGCGCCCGCGCCTGGAGCGGATCACCGCCGCCGTCCGCGCGGCGGTCCTCGACGCCTGACCCCCGCGATCGAGGAATCCCCCACCGCGATCAAGGACTTCCGCTCCGCGATCAAGGACTTCCGCTCCGCGATCAAGGACTTCCGCTCCGCGATCAAGGACTTCCGCTCCGCGATCGAGGACTGCGCGAGATCCTGAGGCAGTCGGGTCCTCGATCGCGGTGCGCGTCTCCTCGATCGCGGTGCGCGTCTCCTCGATCGCGGGGGAGTCGTCGATCGCGGGGTGGCGGGAGTCACGTCGGCAGGACCCCAGCGTGGACGGCGGGATCGCGGGTGGCTGCCAGACTGGTGAGATGGGTACCTCCGACGTGCAGACCCAGCGCGAACTGGCCGACCTGTCCAAGCGACCGTCCCAGGTCGCGGGGATGTTCGACGACGTCGCGGAGAAGTACGACCGCACCAACGACGTGCTGTCCGCGGGCCAGGACCGGCTGTGGCGGCGGGCCGTGCTCGAGGCCGTCGACGCCCGGCCGGGGGAGAAGGTCCTGGACCTGGCGGCCGGGACCGGCCGCTCCAGCGAGCCGTTCGCCGACCGCGGCGTCCTGACGGTCCCGTGCGACTTCTCCACCGGCATGGTCCGTGCGGGCAAGCGACGTCGCCCCGACCTGGGCTTCGTGGTGGGCGACGCGACGCGGCTGCCGTTCGCCGACGGGGTCTTCGACGCCGCGACGATCTCCTTCGGGCTGCGCAACGTCGTGGACCCGGACGCGGGGCTGGCCGAGATGGCGCGGGTCGTGCGCCCGGGGGGACGGCTCGTCGTCTGCGAGTTCTCGACGATCCCGAACCCGTTGCTGCGCAGCGCGTACCGGGCGTACCTGCACCACGGTCTGCCGCGGGTGGCCCGGCTCGTGAGCTCGCACGCCGAGGCGTACGAGTACCTCGTCGACTCGATCGACGCGTGGCCGGACCAGGCCGAGCTCTCGCTGCGCATCGCCGACGCCGGGTGGGAGCGCGTGGCGTGGCGCAACCTGTCCTTCGGGGTCGTCGCGCTGCACCGCGCCGTTCGCGCGCAGTCCTGACGGCGGGGCACTAGACTTCGTGAAAGTTTTCACGAGCGGAGGGGCGATGGACACGCAGGACGCCGACGTGCTGGTCGTCGGAGCCGGGCCGGCGGGCTCGACGCTGGCACGCCACCTCGCCGACGCCGGCCGCAGCGTCCTGGTGCTGGAGAAGTCCGCCTTCCCGCGCGAGAAGGTCTGCGGCGACGGCCTGACCCCCCGCGCGGTCCACGAGCTCGACCTGCTCGGTGTCAAGACCCCCGAACGCGACGGCTGGATCCGCAACCGCGGCCTGCGCCTGCTCGGTGGCGGGGTCCGCCTGCAGGTCCCGTGGCCCGAGATCTCCGACTTCCCCGGCCACGGCCTCGTCCAGACCCGTCACCGGTTCGACCAGACCCTCGCCGAGCACGCCCGCGACGGCGGCGCGAGCGTCCTGGAGCGCACGAGCGTCACCGGCCCCGTCCTCGACGAGCGGACCGGCCACGTCGTCGGCGTCACCGCCCGGCCCGTGGACGACAAGGGCCGCAAGGCCGGTGCGGAACGCACCTACCGCGCGCCCGTGGTCGTCGCCGCCGACGGCGTCGGCAGCCGGATGGCCGTCTCGATGGGCCTGACCCGGCGCGAGGACCGCCCGCTCGGCATCGCCGTCCGCACCTACTTCACCAGCCCGCGCCACGACGACGACTGGCTGGAGAGCTGGCTGGAGCTGCGCGAGCAGGACTCCGCGAACGGTCCCCTGCTGCCCGGGTACGGGTGGGTGTTCGGCGTCGGGGACGGCACCTCGAACGTCGGCCTCGGGGTGCTGGACGCCGACGCGGGCTCCGGTGACGTCGACTGGCGCCAGCTCCTGCGCCGCTGGCTGGCGGGGATGCCCCCGGAGTGGCGGTTCCGCGAGGAGGACCAGGTCGGCCCGATCCGCGGCGCGGCCCTGCCGATGGCCTTCAACCGGACCCCGCACTACACGCGCGGGCTCGTCCTGGTCGGCGACTCCGGCGGCATGGTCAACCCGTTCAACGGCGAGGGCATCGCCTACGCCATGCAGTCCGCCCGGCTGGCCGCCCGCTCGGTCGACGAGGCGCTGGCCGCCCGCGACGAGCGCGCCCGCGAGCGCGCGCTGCAGTCCTACCCGGCGGCTGTGCGCGCCGACCTGGGCGGGTACTACACGCTCGGTCGCGCGTTCGTCGCCCTCATCGGTCACCCCGAGGTCATGCGCGTCGCCACGCGCTTCGGCCTGCCGCGGCCGGGGTTGATGAAGCTCGTCGTGAAGCTCCTGGCCAACCTGGCCGACCCCACGTCGAAGGACGCCACCGACCGCGTGGTCGTGGCGCTGAAGCGATTGGCCCCTGCCTCGTGAACACCTCCGTCAACACCCCGGCCGGCACCTCCGGTGCGCTGCCCACGACCGACCCCGCCCTCGAGGACGCCCTGCGCGCCGGCCTCGACCTCGTGGAGGCGAAGCTGCGGGCCGCCGTCGCCAACGCCGACCCGATCGCCGACGCGCCCTCGCGCCACCTCGTCGAGGCCGGCGGCAAGCGGGTGCGGCCGATGCTCACGCTGCTGGGCGCGCACCTGGCGAACCCGGGGGCTCGCGTGCCCGAGGAGGTCGTGGACGCGGCCGTGGTCTGCGAGCTGACGCACCTGGCCTCGCTCTACCACGACGACGTCATGGACTCGGCGCCCACACGGCGCGGAGCCCCTGCGGCGCAGCACCTCTACGGCAACAACGTCGCGATCCTGACGGGCGACCTGCTGTTCGCGCGCGCGTCCAACGTCGTCTCCGCGCTCGGGCCGGTGGCCGTGAAGGTGCAGGCCGAGACGTTCGAGCGGCTGTGCCTGGGGCAGCTGCACGAGACCGTCGGCCCGCGGCCCGGCGAGGACGCCGTCGTGCACTACCTCGACGTCCTGTCCGACAAGACGGCCTCGCTCATCGCGACGGCCGGCCGGTTCGGGGCGGTGTTCGCGGGCGGTTCCGACGACGTGGTGCAGGCGATGATCCGCTACGGCGAGGACGTGGGGGTCGCCTTCCAGCTCGCCGACGACGTGCTCGACCTGACGAGCGACGTCGGCGAGTCCGGCAAGCGTCCCGGGACCGACCTGCGCGAGGGCGTCCCGACGCTGCCGGTGCTGCTGGCCCGCCGCGCGGGCGCCGAGGGCGACGCCGCGGCCCAGCGGGTCGTGGAGCTGCTGGACTCCGGGCGCCTGGGCGACGACGCGGTCCTGGCCGAGGCCGTCGCCGCCCTGCGCCGGCACCCGGTCACCGACCAGGCCCGGCGGACGGCGCGCGAGTGGGCCCACCGCGCCTCGACGCACCTGGCGGCCCTGCCGCCGAGCCCGGCGCGCGAGGCGTTGGAGACGTACGCGGCGACGATCGCCGACCGCGTGGTCTGAGCCCGGTCCCGCGACCTCTGGGCACGGCTCCCGTCGCGCTCTAGCGTGGTCGCGTGACGCGGACCTCCTCACCACCGGTGGGTGCCGTGCTCACCCTCGCCCTGGCCGCCGGCGCCGCAGTCCTGCTCGGTGCCGCCGACGCGGTGGGCTTCCGCAGCGACCGGGCGGAGTCGCTGTCCACCCCGGCCTGGCTGCTGGGGTGGGTGCTGCTGGTGTGGGCGGTGCTCGTTGGGGTGGTCAGCGCGGCCCACCTCGGGCACCGCCTCCTCACCGGCCCCGACCGCCCGTCCGCCGGGGCCGGGGTCCGGTCCCTCCTCCTGCTCGCCGGCGCCGCGGTGGTCACCGCGGAGGTCTCGACACACCCGCTGTGGGGGAACGGTTCGGGTGCGGGGTGACGGCCGGGGGCGGGTGAGCGCCGCTCAGCGGGAGGCGCGGTCGGCGAACCGCGGCCCAGCCAGCCGCAGCAGCGCGCCGCGAGGGGCGCGACGGGCCAGGGCGGCCACGACCTCGGTGGCCCGTCCGTCGGCGACGACGGGCCGGTCGCCGTCGAGGGCGTCCAGGAACGTGGCGACGACCTGGTCCACGCTGCGCCGGCGCATCCCCGCCCCGGCCCCCTCGCCGGCCACGTCGAAGAACCCGGTCTCGGTGACGGTGGGGGAGACGGCGACGACGCGGACCCCGGTGCCGCGGGTCTCGGCCCACAGCGCCTCGGTCAGCGACAGGACGTAGGCCTTGGTGGCGGCGTAGGCGGCCAGGCCGGGGACGGGGTAGTAGCCGGCGAGGCTGGCGACGTTGACGACGGCTCCGCGCCGGCGCGCGACCATCGCCGGCAGGAACCGGGCGGTGAGCTCGGTGAGCGTCGTGCAGTTGAGGGTGACCATGGCGCTGAGCCGGGCCGGGTCGGGGGTCTCGGCGAGCCGGCCGCCGAGGCCGAAGCCCGCGTTGTTGACGAGGACGTCGACGGGGCGGTCGGCCAGGGTGTCGGCCAGGTGCCCGGCGGCACCCGGGGCGGACAGGTCGGTGGGCACGACGAGGACGTCACGGCCGTGCCGGGCGCGCAGGTCCGCGGCGAGGGCCTGCAGCTTGTCGGCGCTGCGGGCGACGAGGACGAGGTCGGCGCCCCGGGCGGCGAGCGCCGTGGCGATCCCCGCTCCGATCCCGCCCGAGGCCCCGGTGACGAGGGCGGTCTGTCCGGTGAGGTTCACGGTGTTCTCCTGTCGATTCGTGACGTAGTGGCACGATGTGACAGAAGGACCTCGAGTGTCAAGGTGTGGTGGAATGTCGGACGTGACCGAGCGCCCCACCCCCCGCGAACGCCGTCACGCGGCGACCCGCCGCGCGCTCGCCGAGCACGCCCTGCGGTTGTTCGCCGCGCAGGGGTACGAGAGCACCACCGTCGCCGACATCGCCGACGCCGCCGACCTGTCCACGCGCACCTTCTTCCGGCACGTCCGCGACAAGGACGACGCCCTGTTCGCGGCCGACGAGGACGTCTTCGACACCGTCGTCGAGGCCGCCACCGGCGCCGGCGACCTGCCGCCCTTCGCCCGGCTCCTGACCGGTGTGCGGGCCCTGGTCGAGCACGCCGAACAGGCCCCCGACGTCAAGTGCCTGCGCGAGCAGGTGCTCGACGCCCACCCCGCGCTGCGCGCCCGCGACCTCGCCCAGCAGCTGCGCTGGCAGCAGCAGGCCGAGGACTTCCTGAGCGCCGAGGGCGTGCCGCGGGCCGACGCGGCCCTCGCCGCCGGGCTCACCCTCACCGTCTGGCGGGAGGGCTACCGGCGCTGGATCGCCGACGCCGGCCGGGCCGGCACGCTCGGGCAGCACCTCGACGCCGTCGTGGCCGAGCTGCCCGCCCACGTCGCCGCACCGAGCGCCCGGTAACGCCGAACGGCACGTTGCCTCCGCGGTCCCGTTCATCGGGACCGCGGAGGCAACGTGCCGTTCCCGCGAGCGGGCCGAGCCTCAGACCTTGAAGCGCGTCACCAGGAAGCTGAGCTCGCCGGACAACCGCGCCAGGTCGTCGGCGGCGGTGCGGGACCCGGCGACGACCTCGGCCGTCGTGGCGGCCGAGCCGGTGATCCCGCGGATGCTGTCGGCGATCCGCTCCGAGCCGGCGGCCGCCTCGCCGACGCTGCGGCTCATCTCGGCCGTCGTCGCCGACTGCTCCTCGACGGCCGAGGCGATCGTCGTCTGGTGGTTGCCGATCTCGCCGATGACCTCGGCGATGCTCTCGATGGCCCGCACCGCCTCGGCGGTGTCGGTCTGGATGGACCCGACGCGGGCGGCGATGTCCTCGGTGGCGCGCGCGGTCTGGGCGGACAGCTCCTTGACCTCCCCGGCGACCACGGCGAAGCCCTTGCCGGCCTCCCCGGCGCGCGCGGCCTCGATGGTCGCGTTCAGGGCCAGCAGGTTGGTCTGCTCGGCGATGGCGGTGATGGCCTTGACGACGTCGCCGATCTGGGCGGAGCTGACGCCCAGGCGCGCGACGGTCTCCCCGGCGCGACCGGCCAGCTCGTCGGCGCGGGCGGCGACGGCGGTGGCCTCGGAGGCCCCGTTGGCGATGTCGCGGATCGCGGCCTGCATCTCGTCGGCGCCCATGGCGACGGTCGAGACGCTGGCGGACACGGTGGCCGCGGTGTCGGCGGCCGACGCGGCGGCCGAGGCGGTCTGGCCGGCGGTGCCGCCGATGCGCTCGCTGTCGGCGGTCAGCTGGTCGGAGGCCAGCAGCAGCGACTGCGAGGACGACGCGATGGCCGAGACGGTGCCGCGGACGCTGGCGCGGGCCTTCTCCAGGGAGGCGGCCATCTGACCGACTTCGTCGCGGGACTCGACGCGCGCGGCGACGGTCAGGTCGCCCTCGGCCATGGCCTCCAGCGAGGCCGACACCTCGTGCAGGGGACGGACGATGGAGCGGACGACCGCCAGCCCGAGGGCGCCGGACAGGCCCAGGCCCAGGGCGAGGGCGGCCAGGATGAGGTTGCGCGAGTCCTTCGCCGTGGTGCGCGAGGCGGCGGCGCTGGCTTCCGCGACCTTGTTCTCGGCGCCCTCGACGGCGTCGAGGGCGTCCGCGGCGCTGCTGACCAGCGGCTGGGCCACGTCGGCGTTGGCCTTGGCCCAGCCGGCCTGGTCGCCGGCCTCGGACAGCGGCAGGAGCTGGGTGTCGCGGGCCTGGCGCCACTGCGCCCAGGTGTCGGTGAAGCTCTTCCAGTCGGCGGCGTCGGCCAGCGGGCTGGCGGAGTACTTCGCGGCCCACGTGTCGAGCTCGGCGTCGCTGTCCTTGATCTTCTGCGCGACCTTCGCCTTGCCCTCGGCGTCCGGGGTCGCGGCGTGCTGGGCGACCAGCATCCGCGTCTTGAGCTCCTCCTGGTGGACGCGGCCCAGGGCGGTGAGCCCCAGGACGGTGTCCTGGTAGGTGGCGTCCGCGCGCTGCGCGCCCTCGTCCAGGGCCACGAGCGAGCCGGCGCTGACGCCGATCGTCACCAGCCCGAGGGCGCCCAGGGCGCTGAGCACCTTCGTGCGCACGCTGCGGTCGGCGAAGACGCGGGTGGTGCGGGAGGTGCTCACGGGCAGGGCGCTCGACATCGGGGTTCCTCCGGGGGGCAGGACCGGCGGTCCACCGGTCACCACTCCTTCGGCCCTGTGCCACCCGGACTTGAGCCGGTCAGTCCGGGGGGTTCCTGGCCCGCGAGGGCTGCACGCGCTTCGGCTCGCCCGGCATCTTCGGGTAGGTCGGCGGGTACGGCAGGTCCCCCAGGCCGTCCCCGGCGTCGCGGTCGGCGAGGGCGAGCAGCGGTTCCAGGGAGAACGCCCGGTCGCGGCGGTGCGCCCACAGGTCGCCGACCTCGGCGAAGCGGGCGGGGAACGTGGTGAGCGTGACGTCGTCGGGGTCGAGGTCGCCGGCCAGCTCGTCCCAGCGCAACGGGGTCGACACCGTGGCCCGGGCCGTGCGGCGCAGCGAGTAGGCGCTGGCCATCGTCCGGTCCCTGGCGTTCTGGTTGTAGTCGACGAACACCGTCTCGCCGCGCTCCTCCTTCCACCACGCCGTGCTCACCAGGCCGTCGGCGCGGCGTTCGACCTCCCGGGCCAGGGCGATGCCCGCCCGCCGGACCTCGGTGAACGTCCAGCGCGGTTCGATCGTCACGAACACGTGGACCCCGCGGCCGCCGGACGTCTTGACGAAACCCTCGATCCCGAGTTCGTCGAGGAGGGGCTTCAGGACGTCGC
This sequence comes from Kineococcus rhizosphaerae, assembly GCF_003002055.1. Classification (NCBI taxonomy): domain Bacteria; kingdom Bacillati; phylum Actinomycetota; class Actinomycetes; order Kineosporiales; family Kineosporiaceae; genus Kineococcus; species Kineococcus rhizosphaerae. The sequence goes on along the minus strand of NZ_PVZF01000004.1, from coordinate 131,145 downwards.
GGGCCACGGCGCGGGCCTGGGTGAACCCCGTGCCCGGCTGGGGGTCGAGGTCGACGCGCAGCTCGTCGGGGTGGTCCACGTCGGGGGCCGTGCAGGGCCAGGGGTGGAACGTGATCGTCGACTGCTGCGCCGCCCACACGAGCGCGGCGGTGGTCGTGGGGCGGATCACGTCGGCCGTCCGTCCCGACGGGAACGTCACGTTCACGGTCTCCACGAACTCGGGCGCGAACTTCGGGACGCGCTTCTGGTACACCTCCTCGCCCTCGATCCCGTCGGGGAACCGCTGCAGGTGCGTCGGGCGGTCCCGCAGGGCGCTCAGCAGCGCGGGGGCGACGAGGCGGTAGTGGTCGACGACGTCCCGCTTGCGGCCCGCGCCCCCGAGGCTGGGGTAGTAGACCTTGTCCGGGCTCGTCAGCCGGACCGCGATCCCGTCGACGTCGATCTCCTCGGCCGGGGCCTTGGAACTCACCGCGAACCCCCCGCCGAGGCTCCCGCGGCGCCCGACAGCACGTCGGTCAGGTCGTAGTCGGCCGGGACGTCGAGCTGGTCCAGCCGGCACTGCCCGGGCTCCTTGTCCGGCCGCCAGCGCAGGAACCGCGGGTTGTGCCGGAACCGCCGCCCCTCCAGCTGGTCGTACTCCACCTCGCACACGAGCTCGTTCCGGACGGGGATCCACGAGTCGTCCCGGCGGGCGTTCCATCGGTTCTTCTCGCCCTGCGCGGGTTCGTCGCCCGTGCGCAGCTCCTGCAGCAGTTCCAGCAGTTCCACCCGCCGCGCGGCCGTGAACGCCGCCGCCCCGCCCACGGACACGACCCCGTCGTCGGTGTGCAGGCCCAGCAGCATCGACCCGATCCCGGGCAGGCTCTTGTGCAGCCGGTACCCCACGACGACGCAGTCGGCCGTGCGGCGGTGCTTCACCTTCGTCATGACCCGCTCCTTCGGGCGGTACGGCTCGCCGAGGGGTTTGGCGACGACCCCGTCCAGCCCGGCCCCCTCGAACCGCGTGAACCAGTCCGCGGCCACCGCGGCGTCGGACGTCGCCGTCGTCACGTGCGTCACCGGACCGCAGCCCGCGAGCGCCGCCACGAGCCGTTCGCGACGTTCCCCCGCGGGCCGGGACGTGAGGTCCTCGTCGCCGAGGGCCAGCAGGTCGAAGGCCACGAACTGCGCGGGCGTCTCGACGGCCAGCTTCTCGACGCGGCTGGCAGCGGGGTGGATGCGCTGGGACAGCAGGTCCCACGCCAGCCGGCCGCCGCCGGGCTGCGGGACGAACAGCTCGCCGTCGACGACGCACCGCGGCGGCAGTTCGGCCAGGACGGCCGCGACGACCTCGGGGAAGTACCGCGTGAGGGGTTTCGTGCCGCGCGAGCCCAGCTCCACCTCGTCGCCGTCGCGGAACACGATGCAGCGGAACCCGTCCCACTTGGGCTCGTACAGCCACGCGGGCTCGCCGTCGGGCTGGGCCGGGACGGCCCCGGCCGCCTTGGCGAGCATCGGCTCGACGGGCGGGTTCACCGGCAGGTCCACGCCCCCACTGTGCCGCACCCCGGACACCCGCACGAGGTCTGGTTCACTGCGGAGCGTGAAGACGGTGGTGCTGGACGACGATCCGACGGGGACGCAGTCGGCGACGGGGGTGCGGGTCCTGCTGGCGTGGGACGCCGCCGTCCTGGAGCGCACGCTGCGCGAGGTGGACGCCGTGTACGTCCAGACGAACTCGCGGGCCCTGACCGAGGCGGCGGCGGTCGCGCTCGTGACCTCGATCCGCGACGACGTCCTCGCCGCGGCCGGCCGCCTCGGGGTGCGGGTGCGCTTCGTGCTGCGCGGGGACTCCACCCTGCGCGGGCACGTCTTCGCCGAGACCGACGTGTTCACCGGCCCCGACGACGTGGTCCTGTTCGTGCCGGCGTTCCCGGCCGGGGGCCGCACGACGATCGACGGCGTGCACCTCGTGGGCGGTGTCCCGGCCGCCGAGAGCGAGTACGCCGCCGACCCCGTCTTCGGGTTCACCAGTTCCCGGCTGGAGGACTACGTGCGGGAGAAGTCCTCGCGCACCCCGTTCCGGGGACCGCTGGAGCAGGCCCCGGCCGGGGCCGTCGTCGTGCCCGACGTGCGCGACGACGACGACGTGCGGGCGCTGGCCGCCGACCTCGAACGGGCCGAGCGGGACGGACGGGGTGTCGTGGTGCGCTGCGCGGCCCCTCTGGCGGCGGAACTGGCGGGGGTGGCCAGCACCGGGTACCTGGACCGGCTGCCGACGGCCCGGCGCGTCCTGGTGGTCTGCGGGTCGCACACCGAGGGCGCGCGGGTCCAGCTGGAGGCCCTCGCCGGGGACGGGGGAGGCACCCGGCTCGTCCTGCCGACCGCGGCGGCGCTCGCGGACCCGCTCGCGGCGGGACGGGAACTGGCCGCGCGGGCGACGGGCGACCTCGTCGTGCTCGCCACCGAACGCGTCCGCGCCGCCGACCACGGCACGCTGGACCACGGGGAGCGCGTCATGGCCGCGCTCGTGGAGGCCGTCCGCCTCCTGCGCCCGCGCGTCGACGCCGTGGTCAGCAAGGGCGGCATCACGGCCGCCGAGGTCGCCCGCACGGGCCTGGGGGCGCGCGAGGCCGTCGTCGAGGGGCAGGTCGCGCCCGGGGTCTCGGTGTGGCGGCTGCCCGTGGACGGCCGGGAGGTCCGGCAGGTCGTCGTGCCGGGCAACGTCGGCGGGCCGTCGGCGATCGTGGACGCGGTGCGGGCGCTGCGGTGAGGCGTGCCGCCCACCCCGGCTGGCTGCCGGTGGCCGTCGTCGCGGCGCTGGCCAACGCGAACTTCCTGCTCGCCCCGTTCGTGGGGGCGCGCGTCGACCTGGCGGTGGGGGTCATCAGCGAGCTGTCGGTGCCGACCGAGCCGGGCTCGATCTGGTTCCGCCTGGGCGACGGCAGCGCGGGTCTGCTCACGGCCCTGCTGGCGCTGCCGCTGTGGCGCAGCGGGCCCCGGCACGCGCGGTTCCGGGCGGTGTGCCTGGCCGTGTTCGGTCTCGGCACGTTCGTCTCGGCGCTGGTCCCGGTGACGTGCGCGCCCTCGCTCGGGCCGTGCCCGGCGTCGTCGGTGGGCGCCGAGCTCGTCCACGACGGGGTGTCCGTCCTCGGCACCGCCGCGGCCGTGCTCGCCGGGGCCGAGCTCGTCTGGCGCACCTCGGGGGTGCTGCGCGCGCTGGCGCTGCTCGTCGCGCTCGTCTCGACGGGCTGCGGGCTCTACGAGGTCGTCACGTTCTTCCAGGGCGGCAACGGCGGGGGCGGGGACTCCCAGCGCTGGCAGGTCCTGGCGGTCTCGTCGTGGATCGTGCTGGAGGTCGTGAGCTGGGGGACCCTGCACCGGCGCCGGGCCCCCTCCCGCTGACGGCACACCTCGCGCCCTCCGGACCCGCACCCGCGGGCGGGAGGTGTGCCTCCGGCGGGGTCTCAGCCCTCCTCGGGGATCGCGGGGGAGCCCGCGAGCACCACCGAGCACCCGACCACGACGACCAGCGCCGCGACCGCGGCCCCGAACCACCCGGGGCGCACCTCGTCGCCGAGCAGCGCGAACCCCGCCACGGCCGGGACGACGACCTCCACCGACCACAGCAGCGCGGTGGCGGCCCCGACCGACCCCTTCTCCAGCGCCGCGGCGTACGCCAGGGTCCCCGCGACGCCGGCGACGACGACGGCCCACGCGACCGGTTCCAGCGCGACCCGCCACCAGGCCGGGGGGACCTCGACGGCCCGGGCCCCGAGGGCGGCCACCGAGTACCCCAGCCCCGCCAGGACCGCGAACACCGTGGACCCGCTGCGCCGCAGCGCGAGCACCGCGGACAGGCACAGCCCGGCCGCCACGCACAGCGCGACGAGCACCGGGGCGGGCACGAGGGGGGCGGGCTGCTCGGTCCCGGCCCCGCCGACGACCCCGAGGGCGCCCACGAGCAGCAGGACCGCGACGGTGTCCCGCGTCCGCAACCGCGAGCGCAGGACCACCCGCGCCAGCAGGACCGTCAGGGCCAGCGAGCCCGCGAGCAGCGACTGGACGGCGAACGTCGGCAGCCGCCGCAGCGCCACGAGCGAGAGCAGCCACGCGAGCCCGTCGAGCCCGAGGCCGGCGAGGTAGAGCGGGGACCGGGTCAGCGCCGCCGCCGACGACCCCCCGCGCACGCCGAGGGCCTGCAGGATCGAGGCCCCCGCGTACGCGAGCGCCGCGAGCAGCGCGGCCCCCAGCGCCAGGCTCACGGGCGGCGTCCGAGGAACCGGCCCACGACGGGCAGTTCCGCGACCCCTTCGGCGCCGGCGATCGTCAGGCCCTGCGCGGCCGCGAACTCGACGGAGTCCAGGACGACGTAGCGGGGTTTCCAGGTCGGGTCGTACTTGGCGTTGAACTTCCACAGCGACTCGATCTGGGCGCTGCGCGACAGCGCGTGCAGGGCGCGGCGGCCCAGGTCGGCGACGGCGCCCTCGCGCTCACCGGCGACCAGTTCGCGCAGCACGGCGAAGTTCAGGCCCAGGCCCCGCCCGCCGTTCTCGGCCAGGTGCGCGGCGGTGGCGACGATGAGGGCGTCGGTCAGGCCGTTGGGGACGTCCTCGGCCGTCGAGCGGCGCATGACGTCCAGGGAGTACCCCTCGACCTTCGCGGCGGGGGTCCACTGGATGAACCCGGCGGGCCGGCCGTCGTCGAAGCGGGCCACGCTGACCAGGACGCCGGTGTCGGCGGGGTCGAACAGGCGCGAGAGCGTCATCGAGTACCCGCGCTCGGCCTCGCCCTGGCGGGACTGCCCGGAGATGGCGAGCAGCTCGGCCTTCACCTCGGCGGGCACCGTGGGGCCGTCGAGGAACTCGACGCTGATCCCGGCCTTGGTGACGCGGTTCACCGACCCGCGCAGGCTCTTCATCGACGAGCCCTTGAGGGAGAACTTCGTGCAGTCCAGCACGGCCTCGTCGCCCAGGTAGACCGGGCGCAGCCCGACGGCCTCGTAGGAGGGCAGCCAGTCGGTGCCGGCGCCGACGACGGCGACGGACCAGCCGCTGCGCTCGACGAGGTCGAGGAACTCGGTGAGCAGCGCGCCGCCGCGCTCCGGCGGGGCGATGGGGTCGGGGGAGACGAGGCAGACGCCGTTGCGGACGCTGTAGGCCACGACCCCCTCGCCCTCGGGGAAGGTGACGAAGAAGAAGTCCTTGTCGTCGCGCAGCGCGAAGTAGTCGAGGGTGTCGCCGCCGTGGGCCAGGACGACGGCGCGGGCGCGTTCGCGTTCGGCCAGCCGCTGCTCGGGGCTGAGGGTCTCGGGGCGGTGCGGGCTGAACAGCACCCAGCCCAGGACCACCACGAGGGTGATGCCCAGGGCCAGCAGCGAGGGGTTGAGCAGCGGCAGGAAGACGTGGCTCTCGTCCCCGCGCAGCACCGGCAGCGGGCGGCTGCTGTCCCCGACGAGCCGTTCGACGACGGCGGCGGTCGTCTCGCGCGGGTGGCGCTCCTCCCCGACGGCGACGACGAGGGCGGCGCTGACGGCGAGGGTGAGGACGGCGCCGATGGTCAGGACGCGCGCCGCGCGCCGGGTGCGGGCGGCGCTGGGCAGCACGGGGAACGAGCGGGCGTTGGCGGACAGCCACACGAGCAGGACGACGTCGAGGACGGCCTCCTCGACGTCGATGCCCTTCAGCAGGTGCAGGACGGCGGAGGTGGCGAGCAGGACGAGCGTGACGACCCACGCCAGCCGCTGCCCCTGCCGCAGCCCGCGGGCCAGCAGCAGCAGCGCGATGGAGACGGGGACCAGGACCGTCTTGGTCAGCAGCGGGACCCCGAGGGGCAGGACCTCCAGGAGGGGGCCGAAGCGCTCCCGGAACGGCGGGGTCACCGCGGACAGGACACCGACGACCGCGAGGACGACGACGAAGACGGCGCCGAGGCGGCGGGTGCGGGCCCGTCGGGCGCGCCGGGCCAGGAGCGGGGGCAGCACTCTCAGCAGTCTGCCGGGTGGATCACCGCTCGTGCACCGTGACGGGTGTGCTCCCGGCGGACTCCCGGCGCGCTCCCAGCCGCTGGTGGCGCACCACGTCGACGGTGAGCACGGCCAGGGCCAGCCAGACGAGCCCGAAGCCGATCCAGCGCGAGGCCGGCATGGTCTCCCCGAGCAGCAGCGCCGCCACGAACTGCAGGACGGGGGTGACGTACTGCAGCATCCCGATGACGGTCAGCGGCACCCGGGAGGCGGCGGTGGCGAACAGGACCAGCGGCACCAGCGTCGTGGGGCCGGCCAGCACGAGCAGGCCCGCGTGCAGCGGCCCCTCGGTGGCGAACGTCACCCGCGGCCCCAGCACGAGCAGGGCCACGACGGCGGGCACGACGAGGACGGTGGTCTCCACCGTCAGCCCGGTCAGCGGGTCCACCCCGCCGCCGCGGCGGCCGAGCTGGTTCTTCAGCAGCCCGTAGGCGGCGAAGGAGACCGCCACGGTCAGCGCCATCCACGGCAGCCGGCCCAGGTCGACGGTGATGACGACGACGGCCGCGAGCCCGACGCCGACCGCGGCCCACTGCCCGGGCCGCAGCCGTTCGCGCAGGACGAGGACCCCGAGCAGGACGGTCAGCAGCGGGTTGACGAAGTACCCCAGCGCGGCCTCCAGGACGTGCCCGTCCACCACGGCCAGGCCGTAGACGCCCCAGTTGACGGCCACGGCGACGGCGGCCGCCGCGAGCAGGGTGCGCTGCTCGCGCGAGCGCGCGACGGCGGCGACGCGCCCCCAGCGGCGCAGCGCCGTGACGAGGACCGCGGACAGCGCGAGGGAGAACACGACGCGCCAGGCGAGGATCTCCAGGGCGCCGGCCGAGCGCAGGGCGTGGAAGTAGAAGGGGAACAGCCCCCACAGCCCGTAGGCGGCCGCCCCGGCGAGGACCCCGCTGCGGGTGTGGACGGTTCGTGCAGGGCCGGCGGGGGGTTGGTCCACGGGGGTCACGGGGTCATCGTCGCGTTCGTGGTGGTGGCGCCCGGCGTTTAGGCTTGCCTACGGATGAATCCTCCTCGAGAGACAGGGACACCGAGAGCTGTGACCGATTCGAACCGTCCGCTGCGCGTCGCCGTCGTGGGAGCCGGACCGGCCGGGATCTACGCCTCGGACATCCTCTCCAAGGCCGACCTGTCGGCCACGGGCTTCGACGGCGTCGGCATCGACCTGTTCGAGCGCCTGCCCGCGCCGTTCGGGCTCGTGCGCTACGGCGTCGCGCCCGACCACCCGCGCATCAAGCAGATCATCGTGGCCCTGCAGAAGGTGCTGGGGCGCGGCGACATCCGGCTGCTGACGAACGTCGACTTCGGCACCGACGTCACCCTGGAGGACCTGCGGCGCCACTACGACGCCGTCGTCTTCTCCACCGGCGCGATCAAGGACGCCCCGCTGACGATCCCCGGGGTCGACGCCCCCGAGAGCTTCGGCGCGGCCGACTTCGTCTCCTGGTACGACGGCCACCCCGACTACCCGCGCGAGTGGCCGCTGGACGCCGCCTCCGTCGCGGTCCTCGGGGCCGGCAACGTCGCCCTCGACGTGGCGCGCGTGCTGGCCAAGCACGCCGACGACCTGCTCCCCACCGAGATCCCGGCCAACGTGTACGAGGGCCTGAAGGCCTCGAAGGTCACCGACGTGCACGTCTTCGCCCGTCGCGGTCCCGCGCAGGTGAAGTTCTCGCCGCTGGAGCTGCGTGAGCTCGGTCACGTCCCCGACGTCGACGTCATCGTCGACCCGGAGGACTTCGAGTTCGACGAGGGCTCCGAGGCGGCCATCGCGAAGTCCAACCAGACCCGCCAGGTCGTCAAGACGCTGACGGACTGGACGCTGAAGGAGGGGGAGTCGACGGCCTCGCGCCGCATCCACCTGCACTTCCTGCACGCCCCCGCCGAGATCGTCACCGGCGCCGACGGCCACGTCACGGGCCTGCGGACCGAACGCACCCGCCTGGTGGGCGACGGCACCGTCGAGGGCACCGGCGACCTGCACGACTGGGACGTGCAGGCCGTCTACCGCGCGGTCGGGTACTTCGGCTCCCCGCTGCCGGGCCTGCCGTTCGACGAGCTCGCGGGCGTCATCTCCAACCACGAGGGCCGCGTCGTGTCCCCCGAGGGCGAGCCGGTGGACGGCGTCTACGTGACGGGCTGGATCAAGCGCGGTCCCGTCGGGCTCATCGGGCACACCAAGTCCGACGCCTCCGAGACCGTCAAGCACCTCGTGGCCGACGCCGCGCGGTTCTCCCGCGCGAGCGAGCCGGACCCGCAGGCGATCCTGGACTTCCTGCGGGACAAGGGCGTCGACGTCCTGACCTGGACCGACTGGGAGGTCCTCGACGCGTTCGAGCGGGCCCTGGGCGAGCCCCACGGCCGCGAGCGCGTCAAGGTCGTGTCCCGCGAGGACATGATCAAGGCCTCCCGCAGGGTCGGCTGACGTGCGCGTCGTCGTCTGCGTCAAGCACGTCCCCGACCTGCAGTCGGCCCGGTCCCTGGGGGAGGATGGCCGGCTCGTCCGCGGCGGGGACGACGACACCCTCAACGAGCTGGACGAGGACGCCCTCGAGGCCGGGCTGCGCACCGCCGAGGCCGCCGGGTTCGGGAAGGACGACGGGGGGGAGGGCCACGACGTGACGGTCCTGACCGTCGGCCCGGCCCCGGCCGTGGAGGCCCTGCGCCGCGGGCTGGCGATGGGCGCGTCCACCGCCGTCCACGTCAGCGACGAGGCCCTCGCGGGCTCCGACGCGATCGCCACGGCCCGCGTGCTGGCGGCCGCGGTGGCGAAGCTGCACGCCGAGCAGCCCGTCGACCTCGTCGTCGCGGGCATGGCGGCCCTGGACGGGCTGACGTCGCTGGTCCCGGCCGCGCTGGCCGAGGTCCTGGGCTGGCCCCAGCTCACGCTGGCCGACCGCATCGAGGTCACCGACGGGCTCGTCACGGTGCGCCGGGAGACCTCCACCGACGTCGAGGTGCTCACCGCGCCCGCCCCGGCGGTGCTGTCGGTGACCGACCAGGCCTTCCGCGCCCGCTTCCCGAACTTCAAGGGGATCGTGGCCGCGCGCAAGAAGCCGGTCGCGACCTGGTCGCTGGCCGACCTCGGCGTGGACCCGGCGACCGTGGGCTCCGCCGGGTCCGCGACGTGGGTCGCGCAGGCCGCCGAACGTCCCGAGCGCTCCGACCGCGTGCTCGTCACCGGGGACGCCGAGACCGTCCCCGCGCTGGTGGACTACCTGTCCGAGAAGGGTTTCGCGTGAGCATCGCCGTCCTCGTCGACCACACCGACGGCCACGTCCGCAGCACCTCGCTGGAGCTGCTCACCTTGGCCCGCCAGCTGGCCTCGACCACCGGTCTGCCGGTGCACGCCGTCTGGACCGGCGCGGACCCGCAGGCCGAGGTGGTGGCCGCCCACGGCGCGGACGCGCTGCACGTCGTCCGGGTCGAGGGCGCCGACGAGCACCTGACGACCTCGGTCGTCGACGGGCTGCAGACGGTCCTGACCGCCCTGGGCGACGTGTCGCTGCTGCTGGTTGCCTCGACCTTCGAGGGCAAGGAGGTCGCCGCGCGGCTGGCGGTGCGGACCGGCGCCGGGGTCGTCACGGGCGCCTCGGGCGTGGAGCTCGCCGACGGGCACTGGACGGCCCGCAAGACCGTCCTGGCCGGGACGTGGGACACCGCCTGCGCCGCGGCGTCCTCCCTGGCGGTGGTCGCGCTCGCCCCGCACGCCGTGCAGGCGGCCCCGCTGGCGGTGCCGGCCGAGACGCGGCTCGTCGAGCACGCCGTGCAGGCCTCGGCCGCCGCGCGCGCCGTGAGCGTCGTCTCCCGCGAGCCGCGCCCGCGCAGCGAGCGGCCCGCGCTGGCCGAGGCGGAGGTCGTCGTCGTCGGCGGCCGCGGGGTCGAGGGCGACTTCTCCGGGGTCGAGGAGCTCGCCGACGTCCTCGGGGCGGCCGTGGGCGCGACCCGCGTCGCGACCGACGAGGGCTGGATCGGGCACGAGGCGCAGGTCGGGCAGACCGGTGTGACGATCTCGCCGCGGCTGTACGTGGGGGCCGGGGTGTCCGGGGCCGTGCACCACAAGGGTGGGATGGCCGCCGCGCAGACGATCGTCGCGATCAACAACGACCCGGACGCGCCGATCTTCGAGTTCGCCGACTACGGGGTCGTGGGCGACCTCACCGAGGTCCTGCCCGCGCTCACCGCGGCCCTGCGCGCCCGCCGCGGCTGACCACCCCCCGACCAACCTCTGACCACCCTCCGACCATCCCCTGATCAGGCGGTCGGGGCGAACCCCTCCTCGTTCGCCCCGAGCCACTGCAGCGCCTGGGGCACGAACCCGGCCCAGATGCTCGTGCGGTGACCGCCCTGCTGCTGGGTCACGAGCGTGACCTGCAGCGGGCCGTGGGCGGCGTCGGCCAGGGCCGAGGTCGAGGGCCAGGCCAGGCCGTCGCTCTTGGAGGCCAGCGCCCACAGCTTCACCGCGGGCGGGTCGGTCTTCGCCAGGGCGACGAGGTCGTACCGCTTGGCCTGCGGGCTGCCCGCGGCGAAGGGGCGCCAGGAGCCGAGGTTCAGCCGGGCGTAGCCGCCGAAGGTGATCGCGGCACCGAACTGCTGCGGGTGCAGCATCGTCACCTCGTTGGCGCACCAGCCCCCCATCGACAGGCCGATGCTCGCCCAGCCGTCCGCGTTCCGGCTGGTCGTCCAGTGGCTCTCGACGTAGGCGGGCACGTCCCGCGCCAGCCACGTCTCCAGCTGCGGTTCGCCCGCCGGGCCGTCGACGCACTCGGTGTCGCGGCCCGCGGGGATCTCCAGGTCGGGGACGACGACGATCGACTCGGCGAGCTGGTGGTCGGCCACGGCCCCGTCGAGGGCTGGCAGGACCTTCATCGCGTCCAGCCACTGCTGGGGGGTGCCGGGCCAGCCGTGGAAGGCCTCCAGGACGGGGTAGCCGCCCGCGGGCGCCTTCACCTTCCCGTAGTCCTTCGGCAGCACGACGAGGACCTGGCCGGTGGTCCCGGACGCCGGGCCGGGGACGTCGACGCTGACCACGCGGCCGTCGTAGCCGTCCAGGGGCCGGGGGTGGACGTCGTCGACGGGGGTCGAGCCCTGCGTCGTCCCGCCGGCGGCGGTGGTCGTGGTCGTGGTCGTCGCGTGCTCGAGGCCCAGCAGGTCCGACCAGGACGAGTACAGGCCGAACTGGCTGTTGACGACGAGGAAGACCGCGACCAGGACGGTCGCGTTGACGCCGACCAGGGACGCCGTGCGGGCCAGCAGGCCCAGGACGCCGCGGCGCGCGAGGCCGCGCCAGAAGACGATGACCGCCACCAGGGCCAGGGCGGCGACGCCGATGGCCACCCCCTGAGTGGTCGTGCTGGACAGGCTCACTGCGACTCCCCCCGAGCCGGACGCGGGCACGAGTGCGTGCCTGCACCGATCATCGATCCGGGCGGGCGCACCGGCGGTCGTTCTCAGGGGATGTTCGGTGAACCTGTGGCGTTCTCCCGGTGCAGGGCGGCCAGCACGGCGGCGGCGATGGCCTCGTGGCCGGCGGTGTCGGGGTGGTCGCCGTCGTCGGCCAGCAGGGCCGTCGGGTCCTGCGCGCCGTCGGGGCCGTGGAAGACGGGCCGCAGGCCCACGACGGTGGCGCGCGGCCCGACGACGGCCGCGAGGCGGTCGTCGAACGCGTCCGTCAGCTCGTCCTGCACCTGCTCCTGCGGGCCCGTGTAGGTCCGGGCGGCCACGTCCCCGTCGAGCCCGACGGCCCAGTAGTCCAGGACGACGACGCGGGCGCCCGTGGGGCCGAGCCGGTCCAGCGTCGCGGTCACCCGGTCCACGGCGTCGTCGACCGCGGTGTCGACCTGGGCGGGCGTGGGCAGCGGGTCGGCGTCGACGAACGGCGCGAGGTCGTTGGCCCCGGTCTCGAGCAGGACGAGGTCGCCGCCGCCGATGGTCGCCAGGCTGTCCTGCGCGGTCTGCGCGGTGTCGGTGGAGGTCGCCCCGTCCTCGGCGAGCTGGTCGAGGGACCAGGCCGGGCCGAGCGCCTGCGCGACGAGGGCGGGGTAGGGGTCGCAGTCGCAGTGGGCGCCGCTGGGCACGGAGTCGCCGAGGGCCACGACCTTCGCCGTGGCCACGCCCTGCGCGGTGGCCGCGCCGGGGACGCCGGGGGGTCCGGCGGCGGCGCGCGGGGAGGTGGGGTCCGCGGGGACGGCGGCGGCGACGCAGCCGAGCAGGAGGACGAAGACGGCTCCGAAGCGTGTCGATCCCCTCACACGGCGCACCGTCCCACCCCCGCCTGTGACGAACCTCTGAACCGCACGTGGTCCCGGGCTCCCCGGGACGCGGTTTGCCCACCCGATCATCCCGTCGTAGGTTCGGCGCAGCCATCCAGAGCGACCGAGAGACCCGGCTCGTCGACGTCGCAGCAACCACCCGCGAGGGCAGGTGCTACCGCCGGGACCGATGGGAGCCCCGTGAGCACCACGCAGTCCTCCGACGTCCTCGTGCGCCCCGGCGCCCGCCTGGCGCGCCGCCGAGCCGCCCTCGGCAGCTTCGTCGGCACCACGATCGAGTGGTACGACTACTACCTCTACGGCACCGCGGCCGCCCTCGTCCTCGGGCCGCTGTTCTTCCCGACCGTCGGCGGCGCGGTCGGCGTCATCGCCGCCTTCGCCACCTACGCCGTCGGGTTCGTGGCCCGCCCGCTCGGCGGCGCCGTCGCCGGCCACCTCGGCGACCGCCTGGGCCGCAAGGTCGTCCTCGTCGCCTCGCTGCTGACCATGGGCGTCTCGACGGCCGCGATCGGCGTGCTGCCCACCCACGCCCAGGTCGGGGTCTGGGCGCCCGTCCTGCTCGTCCTGTGCCGGCTCCTGCAGGGCTTCTCCGCCGGCGGGGAGTGGGGCGGGGCCGTCCTGCTGTCCGTCGAGCACGCCCCGCCCGGGCGCCGCGGGCTGTTCGGGGCGATCCCGCAGATGGGCTCGGCCGCCGGGATGGTGCTGGCCAGCGGCGGGTTCTGGCTGGCCCGCGCCCTGACCAGCGACGACGCCTTCCTGGCCTGGGGCTGGCGCGTCCCCTTCCTGGCCAGCGCCGTCCTCGTCGTCGTCGGCCTGCTGATCCGCCTGAAGGTCACCGACTCCCCGGCCTTCACGGCGTTGCGCGAGGCCGACGCCACGGCCCACCGGCCCGTCGCGGAGGTGCTGCGGCGCAACCGGCGCGGTGTGCTCCTGACCACCGGCATGCGGCTGGGGCAGAACGGCGCGTACGTCCTCTACACCGTCTTCGCCCTCAGCTACCTGACGAACCACGTCCGCTCCGACGGCGCCGACGTCGGCCTGCTCGCCGTCCTCGTGGCCTCGGTGCTGAGCCTGGCCGCGACCCCGCTGTGGGGGCTGCTGTCCGACCGGATCGGCCGCCGGCCCGTCTACCTGTTCGGGGCGGTGCTCACCGCGGTGTTCACCGTCCCCGCCTTCCTGCTGCTCGACACGGGGTCGACGGTCCTGATCGTCGGCGCGGTCGTCATCGCGATCAACCTCGGCCACGACAGCCAGTACGGCGCGCAGGGCGCGTTCTTCGCCGAGCAGTTCGACGACCGCACCCGCTACAGCGGGGCGTCGCTGGGGTACTCGATCGGGGCCGTCCTCGGCGGTGGCCTGACGCCCCTCATCGCCGCCTCGCTGCTGGCGGCCGGGGGCGGACGCCCGTGGCTGGTCGCGGGCTACCTCTCGCTCCTGGCGGTCCTGACGACCGTCTCGGCCGCGCTCACCCGCGAGACCGCGCACGCGCCCCTGGACGCGGGTGCCCGGTGAACCCGTTGCGGCTGAACGCCTTCACGATGGCCTGCGTCGGGCACCAGGCCGCCGGCCTGTGGTCGCGCCCGGAGGACCGCAGCGCCGACTACCGCACGCTGCGGCACTGGACCGACCTCGCCCAGCTCCTCGAGCGCGGCGGGTTCGACGCGCTGTTCCTCGCCGACGTCCTCGGCACCTACGACGTCTACGCCGGCTCGCGCGACGCGGCCGTGCGCGGCGCCGTGCAGGTGCCCGTCAACGACCCGCTGGCCGCGGTCTCGGCCATGGCGGCCGTCACGCGGACCCTCGGCTTCGGGCTGACCGTCACGACGACCTACGAGCAGCCGTACTCGCTGGCCCGGCGGCTGACGACGCTGGACCACCTCACCGACGGCCGCGTCGCGTGGAACGTCGTGACCGGCTACCTCGACTCCGCCGCCAGGAACCTGGGTTTCTCCGCGCAGGTCGCCCACGACGAGCGGTACGACGTCGCCGAGGAGTACCTCGAGGTCTGCTACAAGCTGTGGGAGGGGTCCTGGGAGGACGACGCCGTCGTGCGCGACACCGCGCGCGGCGTCTACGCCGACCCCGCCAAGGTCCACGACATCGACCACCACGGCCGCTACTTCGACGTGCCCGGCGCGTTCCTGTGCGAACCGTCCCCGCAGCGCACGCCCGTGATCTTCCAGGCGGGGTCCTCCCCGCGCGGGCAGGAGTTCGCCGCCCGGCACGCCGAGTGCGTCTTCGTCATCGCGCCCACCGCCGCGATCGCCCGCCGGTCGGTGGACTCGTTGCGCCGCAAGATCTCCGAAGCCGGTCGCGACCCCCGCTCGGTCGCCGTGTACGCCGGCCTGACCGCCGTCGTGCGCAGCACCGACGCCGAGGCGCGGGCCCTGCTGGCCGACTACCGCGAGCACGCCAGCCGCGAGGGGGCCCTCGCGCTGTTCGGCGGCTGGACCGGGGTCGACCTCGCCGGTCTGGACCCCGGCGAGACGCTGCAGCACGTCACCACCGACGCCAACCGCTCCGCGCTGCGCAGCTTCACCGACGACCCCGACCGCGAGTGGACGATCGACGACCTCGCGCGGTTCGTCACCGTCGGCGGGCGCGGGCCGGTGCTGGCCGGGTCCCCGCAGACCGTGGCCGACCAGCTCGAGGAGTTCGCCGAGCAGGCCGACGTCGACGGGTTCAACCTCATGTACGCCACGCTGCCGGGCACCTTCGCCGACGTCGTCGACCACCTCGTGCCCGAGCTGGAGCGCCGGGGCCGGATCGCCCCGCGGGTCGCGCCGGGCACGACCCTGCGCGAACGGCTCGGGGCCGGCCCGCGGCTGCCGGCCGACCACGTCGGCGCCTCCCACCGGCGTCCCTGACCCCGCGGGCCGGGGGGTCAGGGCAGGTCGCGCACGGCCAGGACCGCGCAGTCGTCCTCGCTGGTGGCGGCGTGCTCGGCGACCAGCTCGGTGAGCAGCGCCTCCAGGGGTTCGGTGTGCGTCCGCTCGAGCCTGCTGCGCAGGTCCCGGATCCCCTCACCCACGTCCCGCCCGCGCCGCTCGACGAGCCCGTCGGTGTACAGGACGAGGGAACCGCCCGCCGGCCACGGCAGCTCGTGGTCGTGCCGGGGGCGGTCCGGGGCCACCCCCAGCGGCAGGTCCGGTTCGCGCAGCAGCGCCGAGCTGCGCCCGCGGGGGTCCACGAGCAGCGGCGGGGGGTGCCCGGCCGTCGTCCACCGCACCGTCCGCGGCGTCCCCGGCGGGTCGAGCCGCACCACGGCCATCGTCGCCAGCGTCTGGTCGTGCAGGACGTCGAGGACGTGGTCGAGCCGGCTCACCAGCGCGGCGGGGTCCTCCTCGGGGTGGTCGACGGCCAGGGCCCGGAACATCGAGCGCACCCGGCCCATCCGGGCCGCCGCCTCGATGTCGTGTCCCGCCACGTCCCCGATGAGCAGCAGGACCCCGCCGTCGGGCACCGGGATGACGTCGTACCAGTCGCCGCCGACCTGCTCGTCGGTCGGGGACCACGGCAGGTACCGGCTCGCCAGCTCCAGGCCCGGCAGCGTCGGCAGCTCGGGCAGCATCGCGGCCTGCAGGGTGTGCGCGACGTCGCGGCGCTCGCGGTACAGCTGGGCCCGCCGGGCCGCCTGCGCCGTCGCGCCGGCGAAGGCCGTCACCAGCTGCCGGTCCTCCTCGACGAGGGGCCGGTCCTCGTCCCACGCGATGCTCAGCGCCCCGATCCGGAACCCGCCCGAGATCAGCAGCGGCAGCACGTAGCCGGCGCGCAAGCCGGTGCGGCGCAGCGGGTCGGCGATGCCGGGGAAGGCCCCCAGGAGCTCGTCGCGGGTGGCGAAGACCAGGGGCCGGCCGGAGCGGGCCACGCGGTGGGCGGGGGAGTCGAGGTCCAGGGGCAACCGCAGCCAGCGCTGCTCGGTGTCGTCGTCGAGCTGGCCCAGCGCGGGGGTCGTCAGCCAGGGCCCCTCGATCATGGACACGGCCGCGTAGCAGGCGTCGAGGTCCGCGCGCGCGACGTCCCGCACGGCGAGCGCCACGTCCTCCACGCTGTCGGTCGCGGCGAGGGCGGTGGCCAGCGCGAGCAGGGTCCCGGCCCGCCGGTCGGTGCCCGTCGTCACCCGCACCTCCCGTGTCCACCCGTCCTGGCGTCTCAGCGAAGTCACTCACAGTCCACATGCATCACGCAACCGTCGGACGCCTACGCTGACGGGGTGCCGCTGACGCTCGAGCAGGTCCTCGCGCTGGCCGCCACCAGCGCCGTGATCATCCTCGTGCCCGGTCCCAGCGTGCTGTTCGTCGTCGGGCGCGCCCTGGCCCACGGCCGCGCGGCGGCGCTGGCCAGCGTGCTCGGCAACTCCCTCGGCAGCCTCGGCGCCGCCCTCGTGATCGCCGTCGGGCTCGGGCCGGTGCTGCAGCGCTGGGACGTCGCGCTCGAGGTCGTCAAGCTGGCCGGGGCCGCCTACCTCGTCCTGCTCGGGGTGCAGGCCCTGCGCGGGGCCGGCCACACCCCCGGGACGGCCCCCGGACCCGCCGGTGGGCCGGAGCGGTCGGCGGGCCGGGCGGTCCGCGCCGGGGTCCTCGTCGGCGTCAGCAACCCCAAGGTCTTCGTGCTCTTCGCGGCGGTCCTGCCCCAGTTCGTCGACCCCGCGGCGGGTCCGGTCCCCGTGCAGATGGCCCTGCTCAGCCTCGTCCCCGTCCTCATCGGCCTCGTCTGCGACAGCGGCTGGGGACTGCTGGCCGCCCGGGTCCGCTCGGCCTTCCTCGGCCGGCCCGCCCGGCTGCGGACCGTCACCCGCGTCGGCGGCGCCTCGATGATCGCGCTGGGTGTCGTGACGGCCGTCACGGGCCGGCACCGCTGACCGGAACGCGCGGGGGGCCCGGGGCGTTCAGCCCTGGGGAACCTCGCACGGGGGAAGGGACTGGATGCACCGGCACCACAACGGCCTGAAGACCGCCGTCCTGTTCGGCGCGATCTGGGCCGTCCTGCTCCTCATCGGCGCCCTGCTGGCCTCGTCCTTCCGAGCGCCCGTG
This sequence comes from Kineococcus rhizosphaerae, assembly GCF_003002055.1. Classification (NCBI taxonomy): domain Bacteria; kingdom Bacillati; phylum Actinomycetota; class Actinomycetes; order Kineosporiales; family Kineosporiaceae; genus Kineococcus; species Kineococcus rhizosphaerae. Next base: position 113,833 of record NZ_PVZF01000004.1, on the reverse strand, counting down.
ATTCTGCTCGTCTTCGTCGTCCTCGGTGTCGGCACCTCGGCCTACGGGTACTGGAACTCCGCGGCCCTCGCCCTGCGCTCGATGCGCGCGCGGCCCGTCTCCGAGGCCGAGCAGCCCGGCATGTACCGGATCGTGCGGGAGCTGTCGACGACGGCCCGCCAGCCCATGCCCCGGCTCTACGTCTCCCCGACCATGGCGCCCAACGCCTTCGCGACGGGCCGCAACCCCGAGAACGCCGCCGTGTGCTGCACCGAGGGCATCCTGCAGATGCTCGACGAGCGGGAGCTGCGCGGCGTCCTCGGCCACGAGCTCATGCACGTCTACAACCGCGACATCCTCACGAGCTCGGTCGCGGGGGCGCTCGCCGGGGTCATCACCTCGATCGCGCAGTTCGGGGCGCTCTTCGGCTCGATGCTCGGCGGCGGCCGCGACGAGGACCGGCCGAACCCGCTGGCGGTGCTGCTGCTCTCCCTGATGGCGCCGCTGGCCGCGACCGTCATCCAGCTCGCCATCTCGCGCACCCGCGAGTACGACGCCGACGAGGACGGCGCGAAGCTGACGGGGGACCCGCTCGCGCTGGCCTCGGCGCTGCGCAAGCTGGAGCTGGGCACCCGTGAGCTGCCGCTGCCGCCCGAGCGAGAGCTCGTGAACTCCAGCCACATGATGATCGCGAACCCGTTCCGCGGGCAGGGGGTGGCGAAGCTGTTCTCCACCCACCCGCCCATGGCCGAGCGCATCGCGCGCCTGGAGGCGCTGGCGGGCTACCGGCGCTGACGCCCTGCGACGCTCAGGCGAAGTGCTGTTCCAGCCAGTCGCGGAACAGCGGCACGACCGGCCCGTCCGGGGCCTTCGCGTCGTCGTGCGTCGCCCCGTCGAGGAGCTGCACGTCGATCGTGTCCCCGGCCCGCGTCACCGCGTCGGCGAAGAACTGCGTCTGGGAGACCGGGACGACCTCGTCGGCCAGCCCGGCCCCGGCGAACAGCGGCATGCCGTACGGCACGCGCAGCGACGGGTCGCCGTAGGCGAACCGGTCGGGCTGCTGGTCGGGCAGGCCGCCGAACAGCGCCTCCACGAGGTCGTTCTCGCCGTAGTCGACCGACGGGTGCAGGACCCCCGCCAGCGAGGCCGCCAGCGCCGGGGTGACCCGGGGGTTCGCGGCGGGCTGGTCGGCGGCCAGGGTGTGCCGGGCCGCGGCCCACATCGCGAGGTGACCGCCGGCGGAGTGCCCGACGAAGGCGATCCGGTCGGCGGGCACGGAGGCCTTCGCCGCGGCGTCGGCGGCGAGGTCGACGGCCTGACCGGTGTCGGTGAACGTCCCCGGCCACCCGCCGTTCTCCCCGAAGCCCCGGTAGTCGACGTTCAGCGTCGGGTAGCCGCGGCCCACGAGGTCGGCCACGAGGACGTTCAGGTCCCGGCGGTCGTTGGTGTCGTCCCAGCCGCCGCCGTGCACGGCGACGACGAGGAAGCCCGCGTGCTCGCCCACCGGCACCCACAGGTCCGAGACCTGCCGGTAGTGCTCGCCGTAGCGGAAGACCGTCAGCTGGTCGCGGGACAGGCCCTCGGGGACGAACGAGTCGTCCGTGGCGGGGTCCGGTGGCCCGGACGGGGACCCGCTCGCGGCTCCGGTCGGGGTGTCCGTGGCGGAGGGGGTGGCCTCCCCGTCCCCGTCCCCGCACCCGGCCAGCAGCCCGCCGGCCAGGGTGAGCCCGAGCAGGTCCCGTCGCCGCATCAGCGGTAGTTCACGAACTGCAGCGCCACGTCGAGGTCGGCGCCCTTGAGCAGGGCGATGACCTCCTGCAGCTCGTCGCGGCTCTTGGACGTCACGCGCATCTCGTCGCCGGTGATCTGCGTCTTGACGCCCTTGGGGCCCTCGTCGCGGATGATCTTGCCGATCTTCTTCGCGACGTCCTGGGCCAGGCCCTCCTTGAGGTCGGCGGTGATCCTGACCTCCTTGCCCGACTGCACCGGGTCGGACAGGTCGAGGACCTTGAGGGAGACGCCGCGCTTGATCAGCTTGGTCTGCAGGACGTCGAGGACGGCGTTCACGCGGTCCTCGGAGTTGGCGACCATGAGGATCTGCTCGCCGCTCCAGCGGACGTCGGCGCCCACGCCCTTGAAGTCGTAGCGCTGGGCGATCTCCTTGGCGGCCTGGTTGAGGGCGTTGTCGACCTCCTGGCGGTCGACCTTGCTGACGACGTCGAACGACGAGTCGCTGGGCACGCGGGGTCCTCCTGGGGACGGGGGTGGGGTGTCGGTCCCGAGTCCGGTTTTGGGCACCGCCTCGGTCTTGCTATGGTCTCACCGTCACCAGCTCGCTGGTGGCACTGGCGGGTTGCCCGAGCGGCCAAAGGGAGCGGATTGTAAATCCGCCGGCGTAGCCTACGTTGGTTCGAATCCATCACCCGCCACGTCGCGAGTCGCGACCCGGTGCTCGTCCCGAGCACCGGGTCGTGGCGTGTAAGGTCGTCACAGGCCGCGCACGCGGCACTGCAAGACGTAATGCCCCGATAGCTCAGTGGTAGAGCACTTCCTTGGTAAGGAAGAGGTCTCGAGTTCAATCCTCGATCGGGGCTCGCAGCCGGCGGTCTCCGCCGGACGCACGGCGGGGTAGCTCAGTTGGTTAGAGCGAACGGCTCATAATCGTTAGGTCGCCGGTTCGAGTCCGGCCCTCGCTACAGCGCACGACACGCCCCGAGCGGTCGCCCCCACGGGTGGCCGCTCGTCGCACGTTCGGGCGCGGCGCGCTGGTCGCGTACCCTGGTACGCGGATCGGCGGCGCACTCGACCGCCCGCGTTTCACGACACTGAGGAAGAGGCACCCGGCCGTGGCCAAGAGCACCGACGTCCGCCCGAAGATCACCATGGCTTGCACCGAGTGCAAGGAGCGGAACTACATCACCAAGAAGAACCGTCGGAACGACCCCGACCGTCTCGACCTGGCGAAGTTCTGCCCGCGCTGCGGCAAGAAGACCACGCACCGCGAGACCCGCTGACCCTCGCACCGACCCGGGGAGCGCACGCCACTGTGACGACCGTCAGCGTCGACGAGTCCTTCGCGGGGCGCGTGTACCCCCCGAACGGCACGACCACGGTGACCGCCGACGCGGTCCGGGCCTTCGCCCGGGCCGTGCGGGCGGCCCACCCCAGCCACCACGACACCGCCGCGGCCAACGAGCTCGGCTTCGCCGACGTCGTGGCGCCGCCCACGTTCGCGGTGACGCTCGCCCAGGCCGCCGAGGCCCAGTTCATCTCCGACCCGGCCGCCGGCATCGACTTCTCCCGCGTCGTCCACGGCGAGGAGCAGTTCACCCACCACCGCCCGATCGTCGCCGGGGACGAGCTCGCCGCCGAGGTCCACGTGGACCGCGTCCGCGTCGTGCGCGGCAACGCCATGGTGACCACCCGCACCGAGCTCACCCTCGCCGACGGCACCCCCGTGACGACCGTCACGTCGATGCTCGTCGTGCGCGCCCCGGAGGAACCGTGACCGTCGAGGTCGGCACCGAACTGCCCGTCGCGCGCTACGAGCTCTCCCGGGCCGACCTCGCCACCTACGCCGAGGCCTCGGGGGACCGCAACCCGATCCACCTCGACGAGGCGACCGCCCGGGCCGTCGGCCTGCCCGACGTCATCGCCCACGGCATGCTGACCATGGGCCTGGCCGGGACCGTCGTCGCCGACTGGGCGGGGGACCCGAGCCGCGTCCTGTCCTACGGCACGAAGTTCACCGCCCCCGTCGTGGTGAGCGCCGACGAGCCGGCCGTCGTCGAGGTCGCGGGCACGGTCGTCGCGGTCGACGCCGAGGCGGGCACCGCCGAGGTCGACCTGGTCGTCACCAGCGCCGGCGCGAAGGTCCTGACCCGGGCCCGAGCGGTCGTCAGGCTCCGGTGAGCGGTCCCTCGCTGGCGGCGCTGCGAGCGAGGACGGCCGTCTACGCGGCCTTCGTGCTCAACGGGGCGGTCACCTCCGCCTGGATCTCCCGCATCCCCTCCGTCCGCGACACCCTGGGCCTGTCGAACGGCGGCATGAGCGTCCTGCTGCTGGCGATGGCCGTCGGATCGGTCGTCACCATGCCCCTGGCCGGTGCCGTCGTGCTGCGCATCGGCCCCGCCCGCACGGTGGTCGCCGGCGCGTGCACCGTGGCCCTGGGGCTGCTGCTCGTCTCCACGTCCGTCGACGGCTTCGGGCTCGTGGCCCCGGCCGCGGTCGGCCTGTTCCTCACCGGGGCCGGCACGGCGAGCTGGGACGTCGCGATGAACGTCGAGGGCTCCGCCGTCGAACGGCGCCTGGACCGCTCGATCATGTCCCGCTTCCACGCGGCCTGGAGCCTGGGCAGCGTCCTGTCCGCGGGGCTGGCGGTGCTGCTCCTGCGCCTCGACGTGCCCACGTGGGCCCACCTGGGGGCGATCGCGCTGCTGGGCGTGGCCGGGGCCGCCGTCGCCACCCGCTCCTTCCTGCCCGCAGCCGCTCCCGCCACCGACGAGGACCGCCCCGCCGGGTCCATCACCCTGGGCCAGGCCTGGCGCGAACCGCGCACGCTCGTCATCGGCGTCCTGGTGCTGTGCATGGCCTTCGTCGAGGGCACCGCGAACGACTGGCTGGCCCTGGGGATCGTCGACGGGCACGATGCCTCGCACTCCACGGGGGTCGCGGGGTTCACCGTGTTCGTGGTGGCGATGACCCTGGGGCGCGTCGGCGGGCCGGTGGTGCTGGACCGGCTCGGCCGCGTCGTCGCGCTGCGCCTCAGCGCGGCCGTCGCCGCGGTGGGGGTCGTCGTCTTCGTCCTGTCGCCCGGCGTCGCGGTCGCGGTGGCCGGTGCCCTGCTGTGGGGCCTGGGCACGGCGCTGGGCTTCCCGACGGGCATGAGCGCCGCGGGCGACGAGGAGGTCAACGCCGCCGTGCGCGTCAGCGTCGTCTCCTCCGTCGGGTACACCGCCTTCCTGGCCGGCCCCCCGGTGCTGGGGCTGCTGGCCGACCACGTGGGGGTCGTGCACGCCGTCACCGCGGCGGCCGTGGCCGCCGTCGTCGCGCTGTTCGTCGCCGCCGCGACCGCGCCCCACCACGCGGGTGCGGCCCTGGGGCGGGGCAAGCTGTCCTCGTGACGTCCCTGGCTGACCTGACCACCCTGCGCGTCGGTGGCCCCGCCCGCCGCCTCGTCGAGGCCACGACCGACGCCGAGCTGGTGGAGGCCGTCTCGGCGGCCGACGCCGCCGGCGAACCGCTGCTGCTCGTCGCGGGCGGGTCGAACCTGCTCGTCGCCGACGAGGGCTTCCCCGGCACGGTCGTCCACGTCGCCACGTCCGGCCTGAGCGTGGCCTCCGAGGACGCCTGCGGCGGTGGCGTCGTGACGGTCGCCGCCGGTCACCGGTTCGACGACTTCGTCGCCACGGCGGTGCAGCGGGGCTGGGGCGGCGTCGAGGCCCTGTCCGGGATCCCCGGCAGCGTCGGCGCGACGCCGGTGCAGAACGTCGGGGCGTACGGGCAGGAGGTCGCTCAGACCGTCGAGACCGTCCGCACCTGGGACCGCGTCGAGCGGCGGCAGCGGACGTTCGCCGCCGCCGAGCTGGAGTTCGGGTACCGCTCGTCGGTGCTGAAGACGTCCCGCACGGCCCTCGCCGGTGAGCACCCCGAGAGCCGCTACGTCGTGCTGGACGTGACGTTCCAGTTCCCGCTGCGCACCCCGCCGGTCCGCTACCCCGAGCTCGCGCGCCGCCTCGGCGTCGAGGTCGGCGACGTCGCCCCCGCCGCCGCGGTCCGCGAGGCCGTGCTGGAGCTGCGCGCGGGCAAGGGCATGGTCTGGGACCCGGCCGACCGCAGCGACCACGACACCTGGAGCGCCGGGTCGTTCTTCACCAACCCGGTGCTCACGTCCGCCCAGGCGCAGGAGCTGCCCGCCGACGCCCCCCGGTTCCCGGCGGGTGACGGGCTGGTCAAGACGTCGGCGGCGTGGCTCATCGACCGCGCGGGCTTCGGCAAGGGCTACGGCGCCCCGGGTCCGGCGACGCTGTCGACCAAGCACACCCTCGCGCTGACCAACCGCGGCGGCGCGCACGCCGCCGACCTGCTCGACCTCGCCCGGACCGTCGTGGCCGGGGTCGAGCGCGAGTTCGGGATCCGCCTGGTCAACGAGCCGGTGCTCGTCGGGGCGTCTCTCTAGAACGGGCCACGTGGTCCAGGGCGGCGCGGACGACGTCGAGGGCCTGGTCGGTGGACAGCCCCGAGCTCAGGGCCCGTTCGGCGAACCCCTCCGCCGCCCACCGCACGTCCTCCTCGACCGAGACCCGGGCGGTCACGACCGTCCCCGTGCGGCGCCGGGACACCACGGTCCCGGCGAGCTCCAGCTCGCGGTAGGCGCGCTGGACCGTCCCGACGGCCAGCCCGAGGTCGGCGGCCAGGGCGCGGGCCGCGGGCAGCCGGTCGCCGTCGGTCAGCGCCCCGGTGGTGACCAGGGTGGTGACCTGCTCGCGCAGCTGCTCGTAGGCGGGGACGGGGGAGCCGGTGTCGACGACGACGCGCAGCTCGGTCACCGGACGGTCTCCAGTCGGCGGATCCCGCGGGCGGGGACGAGCAGGACGGCGAGGGCGAACAGGGCGAGCAGCCCCCCGCCGCAGGCGACCGCGGCCGCCAGTCCGTCCGCCCACGCGGGGACGCTCACCTCGTGCTCGACGAGGGTGCCCCCGACGTACTCCCCCCAGGACCCCCCCACGCCGTGCACGGCCAGTCCGCCCAGGACGAGCATCGCGGCGCTGGTGCCCAGCAGACCGGCGGTGGAGACGCGCAGGGCGCGGTGGGCCGCGGCTCGTCGCAGAGCCCCGTCGGTGACGGCGTCGGCACCCGTGACGGCCGGGCGCTGCGGGACGCGGAGCAGGACCGCCCAGGTCACGGCGACGACGGCGGCGGCCGCGAGGGCGATCGGCCCGGCGTAGAAGGCTCCGGGGAACGGGCCGTGCGCGCTGGTCATCGGGCCCTGGACGAGCTCGTAGGACCTGCCGTCGTCGGCGGCCATCGCGGTCCCGGCCACGCACACCGCCCAGGTCAGGGCGCACGCGAGCGTGAAGAGGGTCAGCATCCCGCGGGGGGCGTCCTGCCGCACGGACCGCACGGCCAGGCGTGCCGAGCGCACCCGCTGGGCCGGTCGCGGCCAGCTCAGCTCCCCGACGAGCAGCACCGCGGCGTGCAGGGCCGCGGCGGCCAGGGGGACGACGGCGATCAGCTGGGTCCGCCGCAGGCTGGTCTGGGGGAGCGAGGTCCCGAGCACGAAGAGCGCCACGGCCAGTGCGACCGCGAGGACCGCCACCGTCGTGCCCCGCCGCCTGGCCCGCACGACGGGTGCCGTCAGGTCCGTCGACGGGACCCGCCGGACGAGCAGCACCCCGCCCACGGCGAGGCCGGCGAGGAGGAAGAGCGACAGGGGCAGGACTGCGACCACGGGTCCGAACACGGTGACCTCCCGGGGGATCAATGAATCAACTCATTGAGTCAATCACACAGTGACCCGTCCCGTCCCCGTTTCCGCCGCAGGAGCCGCCAGCCAGTCGTCCACCTCGGCGTGCAGCGCCCGCTTCACCTCCGCCGGGGCCCGGGAGGCGCTGATCGACGCCTTCGCCAGCGCCGCCAGGCCCGCGTCGTCGAACCCGTGGTCCTCGCGGGCGCTGACGTACTGCGCCGCCAGCCGCGGCCCGAACAGCAGGGGGTCGTCGGCGCCGAGGGCCACTGTCGCCCCCGCGGACACCAGCTGCCGCAACGGGACCCGCGCCAGGTCGGGGTAGACGCCGAGGGAGACGTTGCTCGTGGGGCAGACCTCCAGGGCGGTGCCGCGCTCGACGAGCCGCTGCAGCAGCGCGGGGTCCTCCCCGCTGCGGACCCCGTGCCCGAGCCGGTCGGGGTGCAGCGCGTCGAGCGTCGTCGCGACGTGGTCCGGCCCGAGCAGTTCCCCCGAGTGCGGCACGCAGGCCAAGCCCGCGTCCCGGGCGATGTCGAAGGCGCCGGCGAACTCGGCGGTGTCCCCGCGCCGCTCGTCGTTGGACAGGCCGAAGCCCACGACCCCCTGGTCGGCGTGCCGGGCCGCCAGCCGGGCCAGCGTGCGTGCGTCCAGGGGGTGCCGGGTGCGACTGGCGGCGACCACGACCGCGACGTGGGTCCCCGTCAGGGCCGTCGCGTCGCGCGCGGCCTGCAGCACGATCTCCAGCGCCGGCGTGATGCCGCCCACGTGCACGGCGTAGGACGTCGGGTCGACCTGCAGCTCCAGCCACCGCGACCCCTCGGCGGCGTCGTCGGCGGCGGCCTCCAGGACGATGCGCCGCATGTCGTCGGCCGTCCGGACGCAGGCGCGCGCGGCGTCGTACAGGCGCTGGAAGCGGAACCAGCCGCGTTCGTCGGGGGAGAGGGTGATCATCGACGGCGAGCTGAGCGACGCCGGCAGGCGGGTGCCGTGGCGCTCGGCGAGGTCGACGAGCGTGCTGGGCCGCATCGAGCCCGTGAAGTGCAGGTGCAGGTGGGCCTTCGGCAACGTCTCGACCGCGCGCGTCACGCTCCGTGAGTCTGCCAGCACGCCCCGCTCCTCGTCCTGCCCGCCCCTCCCCGCCGCAGGCGCGACGCTCACGCGGGCGGGGGCAGCAGTCCCCGCTGGATCGCCACGGTCACCGCGTGCGTGCGGTCGTCGACGCCGAGCTTGGCGAAGGCCCGCAGCAGGTGCGTCTTGACCGTGGCCTCCCCGATGAACAGCTCCCGGCCGATCTCCGCGTTCGTCGACCCGCGCGAGACCGCCGCCAGCACTTCCAGCTCACGCCGGGTGAGGCCCTCGTGCCCGGGTGAGCGCAACCGGGCCGTCAGCCGGGCCGCCACGAGCGGGGCCAGGACCGTCTCGCCGCGGGCGGCGGCCCGCACCGACTCGGCCAGCTGCGCCAGCGGGGTGTCCTTGAGCAGGTACCCCGTCGCACCGGCCTCCACGGCCCGCACGATGTCGGCGTCCGTCTCGTACGTCGTCAGCACCAGGACGTGCACCGACGGGTGCTCGCGACGGATCCTGCCCGTGGCCGTCGCCCCGTCCATCCCGGGCATGCGCAGGTCCATCAGGACGACGTCCGGGTGCAGCCGTCCCACCAGCTCGACCGCCTCGTGCCCGTCACCGGCCGTCCCGACGACCTCGAGGTCCCCCGCGGCGCGGAGCAGTCCCTCGAGCCCGCCGCGCACGACGGGGTGGTCGTCGACGACCAGGACCCGGGTCCTCACGCGCGCACCGGCTCGGACGGCACGTCGATCCGCAGGCGCGTGCCGCCGCCGGGTTCCCCGACGACCTCGAACACCCCGCCGGCCTCCTCGACCCGCCGTCGCGTCCCCGCCAGCCCGAACCCCGTCGCACCGCTCACGGCCTCGGCGCTGATGCCCACGCCGTCGTCGTGGACCTCCAGGGTGGCCCTGCCGTCGGCGGCGGCCAGCACGACGTGCGCGCTGCGGGCCCCGGCGTGCTTGCGGACGTTGCCCAGCGCCTCCTGGGCGGCGCGCAGCAGGACGACCTGCTGCGCCTTCGGCAGGGCCAGCGGGTCCTGGCCGCGCACGACGACGTCGACGGACACCCCGCTCTCGCGCGAGACGCGCTCGGCCAGCCGGTGCAGCGCCTCGGCCAGCGTCCCGGCGTCCTCCAGACCCACCGGGCTCATCGCCGCGACCAGCGTGCGGGCCTCGGCCAGACCGGCGCGGGCGGCGTCCTCGATGACGGCCAACCGCCGGCGGAGCGCGTCCTCGCCCGCCGCCGCGGCCGCCGTCTGCGCCATGAGGACGATGCCGGTGAAGTCCTGCGCGAGGGTGTCGTGGATGTCCGCGGCCAGCCGGGCGCGCTCGGTGGCGACGCCGGCCTCGTGGTGCGCCGCAGCCAGTTCGGCGCGGGTGCTCTCCAGCTGGGAGATCAGCTCGGCCCGTTCGGCGCTCTGGGCGATGACCCGCGAGATCCAGAAGCCGAGCGCGCACGTGAACGCCACCGACACGAGCATCGAGACGGCGATGTCCGTCGTGCGGGCCGCGTCGCCGTAGCCGAGCGACATGCCCACCAGGCCCGAGACGGCGGTGGCGACCGTCCACGCCGTCCCCTCCCGGCGGGTGTCGGTGAGGAACCAGCCCTGCGGGAAGGCGATGAAGAGCAGGAAGTTCAGGCTCGGCTCGCAGGCGTAGGCCACCCCCAGGGCCACCACGACGACCGCCAGGTAGACGCGGGTGCCCCGCCCCCGGCTGCGGGCGCCGGGGGCACCCAGCAGGACGTAGGCGAGCGCCACGACCGCGACGGCCACGGCCGCCCACCCCCGGTGCGGGGCGTGCGACAGGAGCAGGACCACCCCGGCGATGACCACGAACAGGGCGAACGCCACGTGCCAGCCGGGGACGGTGCGCACCCACAGCGACGTCGCCCCGGTGGCACCGGGCGACCAGCGTTCACGGGGGGTGGGCACGCACCCATCGTGCCGTGCGGGTCGCCCGGGCGGGAGCGGTCAGCGCACCTCGGCGAGCAGGTGCTGGATCCGCTCCACGCCGGCCACGAGGTCGGCGTCGGCCAGCGCGTACGACAGGCGCAGGAACCCGCTCGGGCCGAAGGCCTCGCCCGGCACGACCGCGACCTCGGCCTCGGTGAGGATCAGCTCGGCCAGGGTGGCGGAGTCGGTGATCTCGCGCCCGCGCAGCGTCCGGCCGATGAGCTTCTCCACGCTCGGGTAGGCGTAGAACGCGCCCTGCGGCAGCGGGCAGTCCACCCCGTCGATCGCGTCGAGCATCGACACCATCAGCCGGCGGCGGCGGTCGAACGCCTCGCGCATCCGCGCCACGGCGGTCAGGTCGCCCGTCAGGGCCTGCAGCGCCGCGCGCTGGGAGACGTTGGAGACGTTCGAGGTCAGGTGCGACTGCAGGTTGGCCGCCCCCGCGACGACGTCGGCGGGGGCGATCATCCAGCCCACCCGCCAGCCCGTCATGGCGTACGTCTTGGCGACCCCGTTGAGGACGATCGTCGTGTCGGCCAGCTCGGGGACCTCGGCGACGACGGGGGCCGCGCGCACGCCGTCGTAGACGAGGTGCTCGTAGATCTCGTCGGTGACGACCCACACGCCGTGCTCCAGCGCCCACCGCCCGATCGCGCGGACCTCCTCGGGGGAGTAGACCGCCCCGGTCGGGTTGGACGGGGAGTTGAACAGCAGGGCCTTGGTGCGCGGGGTGCGCGCGGCCTCCAGCTGCTCGACGGTGACCTTGTAGCCCTGCTCGAGCCCGGCGAAGACCTCGACGGCCACCCCGCCGGCCAGTCGCGCGGCCTCGGGGTAGGTGGTCCAGAACGGCGCGGGCAGCAGCAGCTCGTCGCCCGGGTCGAGGAGGGCGGCGAACGCCTCGTAGACGGCCTGCTTGCCGCCGTTGGTGACCAGGACCTGGCCGGGGGAGACCTCGTACCCGCTGTCGCGCAGCGTCTTCGCCGCGATGGCCTCCTTCAGGGCCGGCAGCCCGCCGGCCGGGGTGTAGCGGTGGTTGGCCGGGTCCTGGCAGGCGGCGACGGCCGCGTCGACGATGGCCTGCGGGGTCGGGAAGTCCGGCTCGCCGGCGCCGAACCCGATGACCGGACGACCGGCGGCCTTGAGGGCCTTCGCCTTGGCGTCCACCGCGAGGGTGGCGGACTCGGCGATCCCCGCGATGCGGGCGGAGACGCGGTTGCGGGTGGTCCTGGGACTCGTCGTGGCGGTCACGGAGGCCATCCTCCCACCCCCGGCGCGGGACTGGTTCGACTCGCGCCCCACCTGTCACCTATGGTGGTCGAGGCGGCCACCGTGCCGCTGTGGTGACGCGCGCCCCCGGGGGAGCGTGGATCCGCTGAAGGGCAGTGGCGCAATTGGTAGCGCACCGGTCTCCAAAACCGGCGGTTGTGGGTTCGAGTCCCTCCTGCCCTGCGAGCACCACCGTGCTCCGGGACTCCCGGCGCACGTCCGTAGACGGTGAGCACACAGGAGCGGGGCAGCCGAGGTGAGCCAGACGACGAAGGCCGTGGCGGACCCCGCCGAGGCCAGGAAGCGCACCGGCCTGCTGCTGTTCCTGCGCCAGGTCGTGGAGGAGCTGCGCAAGGTCGTGTGGCCGAGCCGGCGCGAGCTGCTCAGCTACACCGGAGTCGTCCTCGTCTTCGTCGTGGTCATGATGCTCTTCGTCTCCTTGCTGGACTACGGCATCGGCAAGCTCATCCTGCTGGTGTTCGGGTCCTGACGAGCGTCGGCGCGCACCGGCCTGGTGCGCCCGAATCCCGAACCCCGAAGGAAGCAGGTCAGCACGTGTCGGAGCAGTGGGGTCCCTCGGACGACGAGCAGTCGGACGACCCGTTCGTCGCGACCCGGTCCTACGACGCCGAGGACGTGGCCGCCGACGTGGAGGCCGACGCCGAAGCTGCCGACGAGCAGGTTGCCGACACCCCCGACGCTCCCGTCGGTGACGTCCTGGGCGCGCCCGAAGGGGACGAGGCCGGTGACGTCGACGCTCCGCTGGAGGACGGGTCCGCCGAGGACGCCCCCGAGGACGGGGCGGCAGCCGGCGACGACGAGGCGCTCGACCCCGGTGAGGGCGACGTCGACGAGACCGAGGAGTTCCGCAAGAAGCTGCGGCGCCTGCCCGGCGAGTGGTTCGTCATCCACTCCTACGCCGGGTACGAGAACCGCGTGAAGACCAACCTCGAGACCCGCATGACCTCCCTCAACATGGAGGACTACATCTTCCAGGTCGAGGTGCCCATGGAAGAGGTCGTCGAGGTCAAGAACGGGCAGCGCAAGAACGTCCGCCGCGTCCGCATCCCCGGCTACGTCCTCGTCCGCATGGACCTGACCGACGAGTCGTGGGGCGCCGTCCGGCACACCCCGGGCGTCACCGGCTTCGTCGGCAACACGCACCAGCCCGTCCCGCTGTCCCAGGACGAGATCTTCTCGATGCTCGCCCCGACGCTGGCGCCCAAGCCCGCCAAGGCGGGGGAGAAGACCGCGTCCGGCGGCACCGCGACGGCGGCCCCGGCCCGGGTCGTGGACTTCGAGGTCGGCGAGTCCGTCACGGTCATGGAGGGCCCCTTCGAGACCCTCCCGGCGACCATCTCGGAGATCTCCGCCGACCGCCAGAAGCTCACCGTGCTGGTCTCGATCTTCGGCCGCGAGACCCCGGTCGAGCTCAACTTCAACCAGGTCGCCAAGATCTGAGTCCTCGGGCTCCGCGCGCAACCCCCTGACCCGCAACGGGTCGGGGGGTTGCTGCGTCCTGGATTTCGGGCCTGCGCCCTGCGCCCGTAGACTGGACGGCGGCCTCCAACCACTCGTCGCCCGATCCGCGGGCACCGAAGGGCCGTTCACGTCGAAGCGAAAGGGATGGCGCATGCCCCCCAAGAAGAAGGTCGCCGGTCTCATCAAGCTCCAGATCAAGGCCGGCCAGGCGACCCCGGCCCCGCCGATCGGCCCCGCGCTCGGTCAGCACGGCGTGAACATCATGGAGTTCTGCAAGGCGTACAACGCGCAGACCGAGTCCCAGCGCGGCAACGTCATCCCGGTCGAGATCACGGTCTACGAGGACCGCTCGTTCACCTTCATCACCAAGACCCCGCCGGCCGCCGAGCTCATCAAGAAGGCTGCGGGCGTGGAGAAGGGCTCCGGCGAGCCCCACGTGAAGAAGGTCGCGAACCTGACCACCGCGCAGGTCCGCGAGATCGCGGAGCAGAAGCTCCAGGACCTCAACGCCAAGGACGTCGACATGGCCGCGCGCATCATCGCCGGCACCGCCCGTTCCATGGGCATCACCGTCTCCGACTGAGCTCCCGCTCGGCCGGTCCACCCAGTGGCAGGGCCCGCGCGGCCCGTCCGACCACGAACTCCCACCAGGAGGAGCTGAAGTGAAGCGCAGCAAGGCCTACCGCGCAGCCGTCGAGAAGATCGACACCGACGAGCTGTACGCCCCGCTGGACGCCGTCAAGCTGGCCCGCGAGACGTCGACCGTCAAGTACGACGCGACCGTCGAGGTCGCGTTCCGCCTCGGCGTCGACCCCCGCAAGGCCGACCAGATGGTCCGCGGCACCGTCAACCTGCCGCACGGCACCGGCAAGACCGCCCGCGTGCTGGTCTTCGCCGTCGGTGACCGCGCCGCGCAGGCCGAGGCCGCCGGCGCCGACATCGTCGGTGGCGACGAGCTCATCGACGAGGTGGCCAAGGGCCGCCTCGACTTCGACGCCGCGGTCGCGACGCCGGACCTCATGGGCAAGGTCGGTCGTCTGGGCAAGGTGCTGGGCCCCCGCGGCCTGATGCCGAACCCGAAGACCGGCACCGTGACCATGGACGTCGCCAAGGCCGTCACGGAGATCAAGGGCGGGAAGATCGAGTTCCGCACCGACAAGCACGCCAACCTGCACTTCATCATCGGCAAGGCCTCGTTCGCCGACGACCAGCTCGTCGAGAACTACGCCGCCGCCCTCGACGAGGTGCTGCGCCTGAAGCCGTCGGCGTCCAAGGGTCGCTACCTGAAGAAGGCCACGATCACGACGACGATGGGCCCCGGCATCCCGGTGGACCCGGCCCTCACCCGCAACCTGACGGGCGAGGCCACCAGCGCCTGACCTGGGCGCGCACTGACCGCAGGGGCGGGATCTCGGACGAGATCCCGCCCCTGCGGCGTTGCGGCGCAACGACTCCCGGTCCCCGGGGCGCTGCGGTGGCGTCGAGGGCCCGCCGACGCGTGTACGCTTGTTCAGTACCGAAGACCGCCGGTCGCCACTCCTCTTCGGGAGCGGCAGAAGGTTCCGCACCGCGGACGACCAGCGCAGGTGAGCCAGAGCTCTGATCGCCGCCCTCCGTGGCTGCTGTCGACGCCCCGCGCACCTGCGCCGGGGCGTTTCGTGCGTTCGGGGCCCGACCGGCCTCCCCCGAGACGAAGGAAGGAGGGCACTCGTGCCGAAGCCCAGGAACATCGCGGCCGTGAAGGAGATCACGGCTCTGTTCAAGGCGTCCAACGCCGCCGTGCTCACCGAGTACCGGGGGTTGTCCGTCGCGCAGATCACCAACCTGCGCACGGCGCTGGGTCCTGACACGACCTACGCGGTCCTCAAGAACACGCTGACCAGCATCGCTGCGAAGGAAGCCGGCGTCACGGCTTTCGAGGGGCAGCTGTCCGGCCCCTCCGCGATCGCCTTCATCACCGGTGACCCGGTGGAGGCGGCCAAGGGTCTGCGTGACTTCGCGAAGTCCAACCCCCAGCTGATCGTCAAGAGCGGCGTGCTCGACGGTCGCGCGATCAGCGCTGCCGACGTGAACGCCCTGGCCGACCTGGAGAGCCGCGAGGTCCTCCTCGCCAAGGTCGCCGGTGTGCTCAAGGCGTCCCAGTCCAAGGCCGCGGCCCTGTTCCAGGCCCCGCTGTCGAAGACCGTCCGCACCGTGGAAGCGTTGCGGGAGAAGCAGGCCGGCGCCGAAGCCGCCTGATCCCCGGATCAGCGCAGCCTCGCTCCGACCACACCACCCGCCCGCAGGCGCACACCTGCGGATCACCCCAGCACAGGAAGGACCGCCACCATGGCGAAGCTCAGCACCGAAGAGCTCATCGACGCGTTCAAGGAACTGACCCTGATCGAGCTCTCCGAGTTCGTGAAGCAGTTCGAGGAGACCTTCGACGTCACCGCTGCGGCCCCCGTGGCCGTCGCGGCCGCCGGTGGCGCTGCGGGCGGCGCTGCCGCCCCGGCCGAGGAGGAGAAGGACGAGTTCGACGTCGTCCTCACCGCCGCCGGTGACAAGAAGATCGGCGTCATCAAGGAGGTCCGCGCGCTGACCTCCCTCGGCCTCAAGGAGGCCAAGGACCTCGTCGACGGCGCCCCCAAGCCCGTCCTCGAGAAGGTCAACAAGGAGACCGCCGAGAAGGCGAAGGCGCAGCTCGAGGGCGCCGGCGCCACCGTCGAGCTCAAGTGATCACCGCCCCGGTCTGACCGGGGCAGCTCGCCGCAGGGGCGGCCGGACACGCGTCCGGCCGCCCCTGTCGCGTTCGGCGGCGGGCTCGGCGGGGGCCGAGCGGGTGACGTCGCCGTCCACAGCTCGGGGAGTCGCCTTGACGCGGTGGTCGCGGCGGAGCATCCTCATCACCGGTTGTCCTCGACTCCCAGCTCCGCTCGACAGCGTCGTCGTCGGTCCCGGGGGTCTGCGGCCCAGGCTCCCCCGGAGCCGAGGGCTGGACAGGTGCGCCCAGGATGGGTACCCTGTTGTTTTGCGCTGCCCACTGTCATATGGCCGGTCGTCGCCGTGGGAACGACCGAGTGGGACGGGGAGCGCACAACGTTCGCAGGCCCGTGGAAGGACCCCTCTTGGCTGCCTCGCGTCCAGCGTCCGCACCGACCAGCACCGGCACCACCGTCGTCGGCAACCAGTCGCCGATCACCGTCTCCGGACGGTACTCCTTCGGCAAGATCCACGAACCGCTTGAGGTCCCCGACCTCCTCGCGCTGCAGACCGACAGCTTCGACTGGCTGCTCGGCAACAAGCGCTGGCAGGACCGGGTGGAGGCGTCCACCAACGGTGGCCTCGCCGTCCCGACCACCTCCGGTCTGGAGGAGATCTTCGAGGAGATCTCCCCGATCGAGGACTTCTCCGGCTCCATGTCGCTGTCGTTCCGCGACCACCGCTTCGAGCCGCCGAAGTACTCCCTCGACGACTGCAAGGAGCGCGACCTCACCTACGCCGCCCCGCTGTTCGTCACCGCAGAGTTCATCAACGGCAACACCGGCGAGATCAAGTCGCAGACGGTCTTCATGGGCGACTTCCCGCTCATGACCGACCGCGGCACCTTCGTCATCAACGGCACCGAGCGCGTCGTCGTGTCGCAGCTGGTCCGCTCCCCGGGCATCTACTTCGAGCGCGTGCCGGACAAGACGTCCGACCGCGACACGTGGACGGCGAAGATCATTCCGTCCCGCGGTGCCTGGCTCGAGTTCGAGATCGACAAGCGCGACACCGTCGGCGTCCGCATCGACCGCAAGCGCAAGCAGTCCGTCACGGTGCTGCTCAAGGCCCTGGGCTGGAGCGAGTCGCAGATCCGCGAGGAGTTCGCCGACTACGAGTCGATGATCTCCACGCTGGAGAAGGACCACACCGCCGGCGTCGAGGACGCCCTGCTGGACATCTACCGCAAGCTGCGCCCGGGCGAGCCGCCGACGCAGGAGGCCGCGCGCAACCTGCTCGACAACCTGTACTTCAACTCCAAGCGCTACGACCTCGCCAAGGTCGGCCGCTACAAGGTGAACAAGAAGCTCGGCATGGAGGAGCCGCTGGACGCCAGCGTGCTCTCCGTGGACGACATCGTGTCCACCATCAAGTTCCTCGTGAAGCTGCACGCCGGCGAGGTCTCGATGCCGGGCGTCAAGAACGGCCAGCCGATCGACGTCCGCATCGAGGTCGACGACATCGACCACTTCGGCAACCGCCGTCTGCGCAGCGTCGGCGAGCTCATCCAGAACCAGGTCCGCACGGGCCTGTCCCGGATGGAGCGCGTCGTGCGCGAGCGCATGACGACCCAGGACGTCGAGGCGATCACGCCGCAGACGCTGATCAACATCCGCCCCGTCGTGGCCTCCATCAAGGAGTTCTTCGGGACGAGCCAGCTGTCGCAGTTCATGGACCAGACCAACCCGCTCGCGGGTCTGACCCACAAGCGCCGCCTGTCGGCGCTGGGTCCGGGGGGTCTGTCCCGCGAGCGGGCCGGCATGGAGGTCCGCGACGTCCACCCGTCGCACTACGGCCGCATGTGCCCGATCGAGACGCCCGAGGGCCCGAACATCGGTCTGATCGGCTCGCTGTCCTCCTACGGCCGGATCAACCCCTTCGGCTTCATCGAGACCCCGTACCGGAAGATCGTCGACGGCCGCGTGTCCGACGACGTCGACTACCTGACGGCCGACGAGGAGGACGCCTTCGTCATCGCGCAGGCGAACGCCCCGCTGAACGCGGACGGCTCCTTCGCCGAGGCCCGCGTCCTGGTGCGCGCCAAGGGCGGTGAGACGGAGTTCGTCCCGAACTCCGAGGTCGACTACATGGACGTCGCCGCCCGGCAGATGGTCTCCGTGGCCACCGCGATGATCCCGTTCCTCGAGCACGACGACGCCAACCGCGCGCTCATGGGCGCCAACATGCAGCGTCAGGCCGTCCCGCTGGTCAAGACCGAGGCGCCGCTGATCGGCACCGGCATGGAGTTCCGTGCCGCCGTCGACGCCGGTGACGTGGTCGTGGCCACCAAGGCGGGCGTGGCGACCGAGGTCTCCGCGGACCTCATCACCGTGTCCAACGACGACGGCACGACGTCGGCCTACAAGGTCGCCAAGTTCCGCCGCTCCAACCACGGCACCGCGTACAACCAGCAAGTCGTCATCGACGAGGGCGCGCGCGTCGAGGTCGGGACCGTCCTCGCCGACGGCCCGTCCACCGACGGTGGCGAGATGGCCCTGGGCCGCAACCTCATGGTCGCGTTCATGCCGTGGGAGGGCCACAACTACGAGGACGCGATCATCCTGTCGCAGCGCCTCGTGCAGGACGACGTCCTGTCCTCGATCCACATCGAGGAGCACGAGGTCGACGCCCGCGACACCAAGCTGGGCCCCGAGGAGATCACGCGGGACATCCCGAACGTGGCCGAGGAGGTGCTGGCCGACCTCGACGAGCGCGGGATCATCCGCATCGGCGCCGAGGTCCGCGACGGCGACCTGCTCGTCGGCAAGGTCACGCCCAAGGGCGAGACCGAGCTGACCCCGGAGGAGCGCCTGCTGCGCGCCATCTTCGGCGAGAAGGCCCGCGAGGTCCGCGACACGTCGCTGAAGGTCCCCCACGGCGAGACCGGCACGGTCATCGGCGTCAAGGTCTTCGACCGCGACGAGGGCGACGAGCTGCCCCCGGGCGTGAACCAGCTGGTCCGCGTCTACGTGGCGAACAAGCGCAAGATCACCGACGGTGACAAGCTCGCCGGCCGTCACGGCAACAAGGGCGTCATCTCCAAGATCCTGCCCGTCGAGGACATGCCGTTCCTCGAGGACGGGACCCCGGTCGACGTGATCCTCAACCCGCTCGGCGTGCCGAGCCGGATGAACGTCGGGCAGGTCCTGGAGCTGCACCTGGGCTGGATCGCCAGCCGCGGCTGGTCGATCGAGGGCGACCCGGACTGGGCCAAGCTCATCCCGGAGGAGATCCGCTCGGCGCCGGCCGGTTCCCGCATCGCGACCCCCGTCTTCGACGGTGCGCGCGAGGAGGAGATCACCGGTCTGCTGAGCTCGACGCTCAAGACGCGCGACGGCGACCGCCTCGTGCAGGGCGACGGCAAGGCGCGGCTGTTCGACGGCCGCTCCGGCGAGCCGTTCCCGGACCCGGTCGCGGTCGGCTACATGTACATCCTGAAGCTGCACCACCTGGTCGACGACAAGATCCACGCCCGCTCGACCGGCCCGTACTCGATGATCACCCAGCAGCCGCTGGGTGGTAAGGCGCAGTTCGGTGGTCAGCGCTTCGGCGAGATGGAGGTCTGGGCCCTGGAGGCCTACGGCGCCGCCTACGCCCTGCAGGAGCTGCTCACGATCAAGTCCGACGACGTCCTGGGCCGCGTGAAGGTCTACGAGGCCATCGTCAAGGGCGAGAACATCCCCGAGCCGGGCATCCCCGAGTCCTTCAAAGTGCTCATCAAGGAGATGCAGTCGCTGTGCCTGAACGTGGAGGTCCTCTCCTCGGACGGCATGGCGATCGAGATGCGCGACAGCGACGAGGACGTCTTCCGGGCGGCCGAGGAGCTGGGCATCGACCTGGCCCGGCGCGAGCCGAGCAGCGTCGAAGAGGTCTGACGGACGTTCCGGTGGGGGACCAGGTCCCCCACCGGGGCCCGGATGGACAACGGGGCCGGCGCTCAGGCGCGGGTCCCTCGGATCAGTCAGACCTCGGAAGAACCTAGAGAAAGAAGATCACGTTGCTCGACGTCAACTTCTTCGACGAGCTGCGCATCGGGCTGGCCACCGCGGAGGACATCCGCACGTGGTCGCACGGTGAGGTCAAGAAGCCTGAGACCATCAACTACCGCACCCTGAAGCCGGAGAAGGACGGGCTCTTCTGCGAGAAGATCTTCGGTCCCACCCGGGACTGGGAGTGCTACTGCGGCAAGTACAAGCGCGTCCGCTTCAAGGGCATCATCTGCGAGCGCTGCGGTGTCGAGGTCACGCGGGCCAAGGTCCGTCGTGAGCGCATGGGCCACATCGAGCTCGCCGCCCCCGTCACCCACATCTGGTACTTCAAGGGTGTCCCGAGCCGTCTGGGCTACCTGCTCGACCTCGCGCCGAAGGACCTCGAGAAGGTCATCTACTTCGCCGCGTACATGATCACTTCGGTGGACGAGGAGGGTCGCCAGCGCGACTTCTCCTCCCTCGAGGCGCAGATCGAGGTCGAGAAGCGCGAGGTCGAGAACCGTCGCGACTCCGACGTCGAGGCCCGCGCCAAGACGCTCGAGACCGACCTGGCCGAGCTCGAGGCCGAGGGTGCGAAGTCGGACGTGCGCCGCAAGGTGCGCGAGTCGGCCGAGCGCGAGATGGCGCAGATCCGTCGTCGCGCCGACACCGAGATCGACCGCCTGGCGACGATCTGGGACCGCTTCCGCACGCTCAAGGTCCAGGACCTCGAGGGTGACGAGGTGCTCTACCGCGCCATGCGCGAGCGCTTCGGCCTGTACTTCGAGGGCGGCATGGGGGCGGCGGCCCTGCAGAAGCGCCTGCAGAGCTTCGACCTGGAGGCCGAGGCCGAGTCGCTGCGCGAGACCATCGCCACGGGCAAGGGGCAGCGCAAGACGCGTGCGCTCAAGCGCCTGAAGGTCGTCTCGGCGTTCCTCACCACGCGCAACAAGCCCGACGGCATGGTCCTGGACTGCGTCCCGGTCATCCCGCCGGACCTGCGCCCGATGGTCCAGCTCGACGGTGGCCGGTTCGCGACCTCCGACCTGAACGACCTGTACCGCCGCGTCATCAACCGCAACAACCGGTTGAAGCGCCTGCTCGACCTCGGGGCTCCCGAGATCATCGTGAACAACGAGAAGCGCATGCTGCAGGAAGCGGTCGACGCGCTCTTCGACAACGGCCGTCGCGGTCGCCCCGTCACGGGCCCCGGCAACCGTCCGCTGAAGTCGCTGTCCGACATGCTCAAGGGCAAGCAGGGCCGGTTCCGCCAGAACCTGCTCGGCAAGCGCGTCGACTACTCGGGCCGTTCGGTCATCGTCGTCGGCCCGCAGCTGAAGCTGCACCAGTGCGGTCTGCCCAAGCAGATGGCCCTGGAGCTGTTCAAGCCCTTCGTCATGAAGCGGCTCGTGGACCTGTCGCACGCGCAGAACATCAAGTCGGCCAAGCGCATGGTCGAGCGCGCCCGCCCGGTGGTCTGGGACGTCCTGTCCGAGGTCATCACCGAGCACCCGGTGCTGCTCAACCGCGCGCCCACGCTGCACCGCCTCGGCATCCAGGCCTTCGAGCCCCAGCTGGTCGAGGGCAAGGCCATCCAGATCCACCCGCTCGTCTGCACCGCCTTCAACGCGGACTTCGACGGCGACCAGATGGCCGTGCACGTGCCGCTGTCGGCCGAGGCCCAGGCCGAGGCCCGCATCCTGATGCTGTCCTCGAACAACATCCTCAAGCCGGCGGACGGTCGCCCGGTGACCATGCCCACCCAGGACATGATCATCGGCCTGTACCACCTGACGGCCGACCGCGACGACGTCGAGGGCGCGGGGCGCTCGTTCTCCTCGATCGCCGAGGCGATCATGGCCTTCGACGCCCGTCAGCTGCACCTGAACGCCAAGGTGGCCATCCGCCTGCAGGGCGTCGTGCCGGCCGAGGGCTGGACGCTGCCCGAGGACTGGACCGCCGGTGACGACCTGACGGTCGACACCACGCTGGGTCGCGCGCTGTTCAACGAGACCCTGCCGGTCGACTTCCGGTACGTGAACTCGGTCGTGGACAAGAAGCACCTGTCCGCGATCGTCAACGAGCTGGCCGAGAAGTACCCCAAGGTCCAGGTCGCGGCGGCCCTCGACGCCCTGAAGGAGGCCGGCTTCCGCTGGGCCACCCGCTCGGGCACGACGGTCTCCATCGCCGACGTGGTCGCGCCGCCGAACAAGCTGGCGATCCTCGAGACCTACGAGGCCAAGGCCGAGAAGGTCCAGCAGCAGTACGAGCGTGGTCTGATCACCGACGACGAGCGCCGCCAGGAGCTCATCGAGATCTGGACCCAGGCCACGAACGACGTCGCCAAGGACCTCGAGGCGGCCATGCCGCTGCACAACACGATCCACCGCATGGTGAGCTCGGGTGCACGAGGCAACTGGATGCAGATGCGTCAGCTCGCCGGGATGCGCGGCCTCATGGCCAACCCGAAGGGCGAGATCATCCCGCGTCCGGTCAAGGCCTCGTTCCGCGAGGGCCTGACCGTGGGTGAGTTCTTCATCACCACGCACGGTGCCCGCAAGGGTCTGGCCGACACCGCGCTGCGGACGGCGGACTCGGGGTACCTGACCCGTCGTCTCGTGGACGTCTCCCAGGACGTCATCGTGCGTGAGGAGGACTGCGGCACCAGCCGCGGCCTCGCCATGCCGATCGCGGAGAAGGGCGCCGACGGCACCCTGCGCCGCCACGACGACGTCGAGACGAGCGTCTACGCCCGCACGCTGGCCACCGACGTGGTCGTCGACGGCGAGGTCGTCCTCGCCGCCGGCGCCGACCTCGGGGACGTCGTCATCGACGCCCTCGTGGCCCAGGGCGTGGAGAGCGTCAAGGTCCGCTCGGTGCTGACGTGCGAGTCCCGCGTCGGGACCTGCGCGCACTGCTACGGCCGCTCGCTGGCCTCCGGCAAGCTCGTCGACATCGGCGAGGCCGTCGGGATCGTCGCGGCGCAGTCGATCGGTGAGCCCGGCACCCAGCTGACGATGCGCACGTTCCACACCGGTGGTGCGGCCTCGGAATCCGGTGACATCACGCACGGTCTGCCGCGCGTGGTCGAGCTGTTCGAGGCCCGCACCCCCAAGGGGAACGCGCCGATCTCCGAGGTCGCGGGTCGCACCCGGATCGAGGAGACCGACAAGGGCCGCAAGATCGTCGTGACCCCCGACGACGGCGCCGAAGAGGTCGAGTACCCCGTCACGCGTCGTCAGCGGCTCCTGGTCGAGGACGGCACGCACGTCGAGGTCGGGCAGAAGCTCGTCCAGGGTGCGGTCGACCCCAAGCAGGTGCTGCGCATCCTCGGCCCGCGCCGGGTGCAGATGCACCTGGTCGACGAGGTGCAGGAGGTCTACCGCTCCCAGGGCGTGTCGATCCACGACAAGCACATCGAGGTCATCGTCCGCCAGATGCTCAAGCGGGTGACGATCATCGAGCAGAACGGCTCCGAGCTGCTGCCGGGTGAACTCGTCGAGCGCGCGCGCTTCGAGGAGGAGAACCGGCGGGTCATGGCCGAGGGCGGTCAGCCGTCCTCCGGTCGCCCGGAGCTCATGGGGATCACGAAGGCGTCGCTCGCGACCGACTCGTGGCTGTCCGCCGCCTCCTTCCAGGAGACGACCCGCGTCCTGACGAACGCGGCCATGGAGGGCAAGAGCGACCCGCTGCTCGGGCTCAAGGAGAACGTCATCATCGGCAAGCTCATCCCGGCCGGCACGGGGCTTCCCCGCTACCGCAACGTCCGGGTCGAGCCGACCGAGGAGGCCAAGGCGCAGATGTACTCCGTGCCGGGCTACGACGACGTCGACTACGCGCAGTTCGGCGTGGGCTCCGGCCAGGCCGTGCCGCTCGAGGAGTTCGACTACGGCAGCAGCGACTACCGCTGACCTGCTGATCCGGGTCGTCCCGCTCCCCTCCGGGGGAGCGGGGCGACCCGTCCGCGGGCCCGTCCGCAGCGCGACGGGCTCGTTTTGACCACTCAACAGCGCGGCGGGTAGTCTCGTGTCCGCTTGACACGAGCGCGCCCGCAACCGTGATGACCTGGCGACAGGACGTCATCCCCGCGGGACCTCGACCGGAAGACACGCCCGACCTCGTGGGTCGGCGGGGGTCGAGCGCCGGCCCAGACCGGGTGGCGCGTTCCCAGGACAGCCGACACACAAGATCGAGACAGACGGAGACAGGGTGCCCACCATCCAGCAGCTGGTCCGCAAGGGCCGGGAGGACAAGGTCGTCAAGACCAAGACGCCCGCGCTCAAGGGGAGCCCGCAGCGCCGCGGCGTGTGCACGCGCGTGTACACGACCACGCCGAAGAAGCCGAACTCGGCACTGCGCAAGGTCGCCCGCGTGAAGCTCACCAGCGGCATCGAAGTCACCGCGTACATCCCGGGCGTGGGCCACAACCTGCAGGAACACTCGATGGTCCTCGTCCGTGGTGGCCGTGTGAAGGACCTCCCCGGTGTCCGCTACAAGATCGTCCGCGGGTCGCTCGACACGCAGGGCGTGAAGAACCGCAAGCAGGCGCGCAGCCGCTACGGCGCGAAGAAGGAGAAGAGCTGACATGCCGCGCAAGGGCCCCGCACCCAAGCGTCCCCTCGTGGTGGACCCCGTCTACCAGTCCCCGCTGGTGACGCAGCTCGTCAACAAGATCCTCCTCGACGGCAAGAAGTCCGTCGCCGAGTCGATCGTCTACGGCGCCCTCGAGGGTGCCCGCGACAAGACCGGTGGCGACCCCGTCGTCGTTCTGAAGCGCGCGCTCGACAACGTCAAGCCCGCGATCGAGGTCAAGTCCCGTCGCGTCGGTGGGTCGACCTACCAGGTCCCCATCGAGGTGCGCCCGAGCCGTTCCACGACGCTGGCCCTGCGCTGGCTCGTCGGCTACGCCCGGCAGCGCCGCGAGAAGACCATGACCGAGCGTCTGCTCAACGAGATCCTCGACGCGTCGAACGGTCTCGGTGCCGCGGTCAAGCGCCGCGAGGACACGCACAAGATGGCCGAGTCGAACCGGGCCTTCGCGCACTACCGCTGGTGACCCCGGCGGTGAGCAGCGCTCGCCGTTTCACCCCCTCGATCCCAGGGAAGAGGCAGTAAACCGTGGCACAGGACGTGCTGACGGACCTGACCAAGGTCCGCAACATCGGCATCATGGCGCACATCGACGCCGGCAAGACCACGACGACGGAGCGGATCCTCTTCTACACGGGGATCAACTACAAGATCGGCGAGGTCCACGACGGCGCGGCCACGATGGACTGGATGGAGCAGGAGCAGGAGCGGGGGATCACCATCACCTCCGCTGCGACCACCTGTTTCTGGGAGGGATCCCAGATCAACATCATCGACACGCCCGGCCACGTCGACTTCACGGTCGAGGTCGAGCGGTCGCTGCGCGTCCTCGACGGTGCCGTCGCCGTCTTCGACGGCAAGGAGGGTGTCGAGCCCCAGTCCGAGACCGTGTGGCGGCAGGCGGACAAGTACGACGTCCCGCGCATCTGCTTCGTCAACAAGATGGACAAGCTCGGCGCCGACTTCTACTTCACCGTCGGCACGATCATCGACCGCCTCGGTGCGGAGCCGCTCGTCATGCAGCTCCCGATCGGCGCCGAGTCCGACTTCGTCGGCGTCATCGACCTGGTCTACATGCGCGCCCTCACGTGGCGCGGTGACACGGCCAAGGGCGAGGCGTACGAGCGCGAGGACATCCCGGCCGACCTGCTCGAGAAGGCCGAGGAGTACCGCACCAAGCTCCTCGAGCGCGTCGCCGAGACCGACGAGGCGCTGCTCGAGAAGTACCTCGGCGGGGAGGACATCACCCCCGAGGAGATCAAGGCCGCGGTCCGCAAGCTGACGATCGCCTCCGAGGTCTACCCGATCTTCTGCGGCTCCGCGTTCAAGAACAAGGGCGTGCAGCCCATGCTCGACGCGGTCCTCGACTACCTGCCCTCGCCGCTCGACGTGAAGCCGATGATCGGCCACAAGGTCGGCGACGAGTCCGTCGAGATCATCCGCAAGCCCGACGCCGACGAGCCGTTCTCGGCCCTGGCGTTCAAGGTCGCGGCGCACCCGTTCTTCGGCAAGCTCACCTACGTCCGCGTCTACTCGGGCGTCGTCTCCGCCGGCTCGCAGGTCGTGAACTCGACCAAGGGCAAGAAGGAGCGCATCGGGAAGCTCTTCCAGATGCACTCCAACAAGGAGAACCCGGTCGACGAAGCTCGTGCGGGCCACATCTACGCGATGATCGGCCTCAAGGAGACGACGACGGGGGACACCCTGTCCGACCCGGCGCAGCAGGTCGTCCTCGAGTCGATGACCTTCCCCGAGCCCGTCATCTCGGTCGCGATCGAGCCGAAGACGAAGGGCGACCAGGAGAAGCTCGGCACGGCGATCCAGCGTCTCGCGGAAGAGGACCCGACCTTCCAGGTCGAGCTCGACCAGGAGACCGGTCAGACGATCATCAAGGGCATGGGCGAGCTCCACCTCGACATCCTCGTCGACCGCATGCGTCGCGAGTACAAGGTCGAGGCGAACGTCGGCAAGCCGCAGGTCGCCTACCGCGAGACCATCCGTCGCGCAGTCCTCAAGGAGGACTACGTGCACAAGAAGCAGACCGGTGGTTCGGGCCAGTACGCGAAGGTCCAGGTCTCGATCGAGCCCCTGGACACCACGGACGGCACGTTCTACGAGTTCGTCAACGCCGTCACCGGCGGCCGTGTCCCGCGCGAGTACATCCCCTCCGTGGACAACGGCATCCAGGAGGCCATGCAGGAGGGTGTCGTCGCGGGGTACCCGCTCGTCGGCATCAAGGCCTCCCTCATCGACGGTGCGGCGCACGACGTCGACTCCTCCGAGATGGCCTTCAAGATCGCCGGCAAGATGGTCCTGCGCGAGGCCGTCCGCAAGGCGCAGCCCGTGCTCCTCGAGCCGGTCATGGCCGTCGAGGTGCGCACGCCGGCGGACTACATGGGTGAAGTCATCGGCGACCTGAACGCTCGCCGCGGGCAGATCGAGTCCATGGAGGACGTCAGCGGGGCCAAGCTCGTCAAGGCCGCCGTCCCGCTGTCGGAGATGTTCGGGTACGTCGGCGACCTGCGGTCCAAGACCCAGGGCCGCGCGGTCTACTCGATGCAGTTCTCCAACTACGCGGAAGTCCCGCGCAACGTGGCGGACGAGATCGTCAAGAAGGTCCGCGGGGAGTGACCCGCTCCTGAAGACCGTGGGGGAGCGGCCCCGAGGTGATCGCCTCGGGGATCGCCCCTCCGCAGCACGACCCCTGGACCACCCCGTGTGGGCCAGTGACCAGCCAGGTCACCCACCCACCCGTCGACCGGGCGGGAAGAAACGACAGTCCGAGGAGGACCCCAGTGGCGAAGGCGAAGTTCGAGCGGACCAAGCCGCACGTCAACATCGGCACGATCGGTCACATCGACCACGGGAAGACGACGCTGACCGCGGCGATCACCCGCGTGCTGCACGACAAGTTCCCCGAGCTGAACAAGGCCTCGGCGTTCGACCAGATCGACAAGGCCCCCGAAGAGCGTCAGCGCGGGATCACGATCTCGATCGCGCACGTCGAGTACCAGACCGAGGCGCGTCACTACGCCCACGTCGACTGCCCCGGTCACGCGGACTACATCAAGAACATGATCACGGGTGCGGCGCAGATGGACGGCGCCATCCTCGTGGTCGCGGCCACCGACGGCCCGATGCCGCAGACCAAGGAGCACGTCATCCTGGCCCGCCAGGTCGGCGTCCCCTACATCGTCGTGGCCCTGAACAAGGCCGACATGGTCGAGGACGAAGAGCTCCTCGAGCTCGTCGAGATGGAGGTGCGTGAGCTCCTCTCGTCCTACGAGTTCCCGGGCGACGACGTCCCCGTGGTCCGCGTCTCGGCGCTGAAGGCGCTCGAGGGCGACAAGGAGTGGGGCGACAAGCTCATGGAGCTCATGGACGCGGTCGACACCGCGATCCCCGAGCCCGAGCGCGCCATCGACCAGCCGTTCCTGATGCCGATCGAGGACGTCTTCACGATCACCGGCCGCGGCACCGTCGTGACCGGCCGCATCGAGCGCGGTGTCCTGAACGTCAACCAGGAGGTCGAGATCGTCGGCATCAAGCCGACCTCCTCGAAGACCACCGTCACCAGCATCGAGATGTTCAACAAGATGCTCGACAGCGGCCAGGCCGGCGACAACGCCGCGCTCCTGCTGCGTGGTCTCAAGCGTGACGACGTCGAGCGCGGTCAGGTCGTCGTGAAGCCCTCCAGCATCACGCCGCACACCGAGTTCGAGGGCCAGGCCTACATCCTGTCCAAGGACGAGGGTGGCCGTCACACGCCCTTCTACAACAACTACCGTCCGCAGTTCTACTTCCGGACGACCGATGTCACGGGCGTCGTCTCGCTGCCCGAGGGCACCGAGATGGTCATGCCCGGTGACAACACCGAGATGAAGGTCGACCTCATCCAGCCCATCGCGATGGAAGAGGGCCTGAAGTTCGCGATCCGCGAGGGTGGCCGCACCGTCGGCGCCGGTCGGGTCACGAAGATCCTCAAGTGAGTTGAACCGCTGCGGGAGCTGGTCTCCCGCAGCGGGTCGCTCGCCGCGCAGAGGGGGTGGGTCCACCAGGACCCACCCCCTCCGTCGTGAGCAAGGCGTTCACCGTCCGTACGCCCGCTGCTCGATTCGCCAAGCACCCGGTCCGTCTGGCAGACTGTCGGGGTTGCCGCGCCGCTGGACCGCGCCTGGATCACGATTCCACCCGATCCGGGGACCGGGCCAGACCACCGGAGCGGTGACCGCGAACGTCGAACGTCTCGTACGGGCGGCGGACGGTTCACCTGGACCTCCAGGGCAACCTGAACAGGACGACAGGACCACACCGGGCAACCGGGCGAGGGTGCAGAACGTGCGAGAGCGCGACACGCCCGACCTCGGGGGTCGGGGCTCCGACCGGAGCCTCGCGCCGCGCGCGAGTCAGTAGCGGTACGAAGAGAGAGAGTCAGACGACGCCATGGCGGGACAGAAGATCCGCATCAGGCTCAAGGCCTACGACCACGAGGTCATCGACAGTTCGGCGCGCAAGATCGTCGACACGGTGACCCGTACCGGTGCGTCGGTCGCAGGCCCCGTGCCGCTGCCGACCGAGAAGAACGTCTACTGCGTGATCCGCTCGCCGCACAAGTACAAGGACAGCCGCGAGCACTTCGAGATGCGGACGCACAAGCGTCTCATCGACATCATCGACCCGACCCCGAAGACCGTCGACTCGCTCATGCGTCTCGACCTCCCGGCCGGCGTCGACATCGAGATCAAGCTCTGAGGGATTCCAACACCATGAGCGACAGGCAAGTGCGAGGTGTGCTCGGCACCAAGCTCGGCATGACCCAGCTCTGGGACGCGGACAACCGCATCGTCCCGGTGACCGTGGTCAAGGTCGAGCCGAACGTCGTCACCCAGGTCCGCACCACTACCGCCGACGGCTACGAAGCCGTCCAGCTGGCCACCACGGCGATCGCGCAGCGCAAGGCGAACAAGCCCGCTGCCGGGCACTTCGCGAAGGCGAACGTCGCCCCCCGCCGTCACCTGGTGGAGCTGCGCACGACCGACGCCGGCTCCTACGAGCTCGGCCAGGAAGTCACCGCCGAGGTCTTCGAGACCGGCACGACGGTCGACGTCGTCGGGACCACCAAGGGCAAGGGCTTCGCCGGGGTCATGAAGCGTCACGGCTTCTCCGGCGTCGGCGCCTCCCACGGTGCGCACCGCAACCACCGCAAGCCCGGGTCGATCGGCGGCTGCGCCACCCCGGGTCGCGTGTTCAAGGGCATGCGGATGGCCGGGCGCATGGGTGCCGCCCGCCAGACCACCCAGAACCTGACCGTGCAGGCGATCGACGCGGAGAAGGGCCTGCTGCTCATCACGGGCGCGATCCCCGGTCCCCGCGGCGGCCTCGTGCTCGTCAAGAGCGCGTCCAAGGCGCGCGTGAAGGAGGCCTGAGTCTGATGTCGACCGAAACCCAGACCGAGGCGATCACCGTCCCGCTGCGCACCGCCGACGGCGGCACCAACGGCACCGTCGAGCTGCCGGCCAAGGACTTCGCCCGTCAGGCGAACATCGCGCTGATCCACCAGGTCGTGACCGCCCAGCTCGCGGCGGCCCGTCAGGGGACCCACTCGACCAAGCGTCGGGGTGAGGTCCGCGGTGGCGGCAAGAAGCCCTACAAGCAGAAGGGCACCGGCCGCGCCCGTCAGGGTTCGCTGCGCGCCCCGCAGTTCACCGGTGGTGGGATCGTGCACGGCCCCAAGCCGCGCGACTACTCCCAGCGGACCCCCAAGAAGATGATCGCCGCCGCCCTGCGCGGTGCGCTCTCCGACCGGGTGCGTCACGACCGCCTCCACGTCGTGGAGGGTCTCGCCGCCGGCGACGCCCCCTCGACCAAGACGGCGCGCACGCTGATCTCGGCCCTGTCCGGCCGCAAGAACGTGCTGGTCGTCCTGACCCGCGACGACGAGGTCTCGCAGAAGTCCCTGCGCAACCTCGACAACGTGCACGTCCTGCCGCAGGACCAGCTGAACACCTACGACGTGCTGAAGAGCGACGACGTCGTCTTCACCCGCGCGGCGCTCGACGCCTTCGTCGCGGGCCCGCCGAAGGGTCGCAGCGCGACCGCGGTGGCGGCCGAGTCCGAAGGGAACACCCTGTGAGCGCCATCGGCGGAACCCAGAAGGACCCGCGCGACATCCTGCTCGCGCCGGTCGTCTCCGAGAAGAGCTACGGGCTCATCGACGAGGGCAAGTACACCTTCCTGGTGGACCCGCGGGCCAACAAGACCGAGATCAAGATCGCGGTCGAGCAGGTCTTCGGCGTCAAGGTCTCCGCGGTGAACACCGCCAACCGTCAGGGCAAGAGCCGGCGCACCAAGTTCGGTACTGGTAAGCGCAAGGACACCAAGCGGGCCATCGTGACGTTGCGCGAGGGCACGATCGACATCTTCGGCGGCTCGGTCGCCTGAGCCCCACCAGGGCTCGCACGACTGCCGTAGACACCTTCGAACCCGAGGAATCGCTGCAATGGGAATCCGCAAGTACAAGCCGACGACGCCGGGCCGCCGTGGCTCGTCCGTCGCCGACTTCGTCGAGATCACGCGGAGCGAGCCGGAGAAGTCGCTCGTCCGTCCGCTGTCCAAGACCGGTGGCCGCAACTCGTCCGGCCGGATCACCACCCGTCACATCGGTGGTGGCCACAAGCGCGCGTACCGCGTGATCGACTTCCGTCGTCACGACAAGGACGGCGTCGTGGCCAAGGTCGCTCACATCGAGTACGACCCCAACCGCACCGCGCGCATCGCGCTGCTGCACTACCTGGACGGCGAGAAGCGCTACATCATCGCCCCCGCGAAGCTGAAGCAGGGCGACCGGATCGAGAACGGCCCCGAGGCCGACATCAAGCCCGGCAACAACCTGCCGCTGCGCAACATCCCGGTGGGTACGGTCATCCACGCCATCGAGATCAAGCCCGGTGGCGGCGCGAAGATCGCCCGTTCCGCGGGCGCGAGCGTCCAGCTCGTCGCCCGTGAGGGTCGTTTCGCCCAGCTGCGCATGCCGTCCGGCGAGATCCGCAACGTCGACGTCCGCTGCCGCGCCACCATCGGCGAGGTCGGCAACGCCGAGCAGTCCAACATCAACTGGGGCAAGGCCGGCCGCATGCGCTGGAAGGGCAAGCGCCCGACCGTCCGCGGTGTCGCCATGAACCCGATCGACCACCCGCACGGTGGTGGTGAGGGGAAGACGTCCGGTGGTCGTCACCCCGTCAGCCCCTGGGGTCAGCCTGAGGGCCGTACGCGGCGTCCGGGCAAGGAGAGCGACAAGCTCATCGTCCGTCGCCGCCGCACCGGCAAGAAGCGCTGATAGGGAGCTAAGGCAATGCCTCGCAGCTTGAAGAAGGGCCCGTTCGTCGACGACCACCTCCAGAAGAAGGTGGACGCCCAGAACGAGGCCAACACGCACAACGTCATCAAGACGTGGTCCCGCCGTTCGGTCATCACCCCGGACTTCCTGGGTCACACGTTCGCGGTGCACGACGGCCGCAAGCACGTCCCCGTCTTCGTCACCGAGGCGATGGTGGGGCACAAGCTCGGCGAGTTCGCCGCCACGCGGACGTTCAAGGGCCACGAGAAGGACGACCGCAAGGGTCGTCGCCGCTGAGCCACCGGCTCACGCGACACAACCTTTCGAGACCGAAACCAGGAAGCAGGACAGGGATGGAAGCCAAGGCGCAGACGCGGCACCTCCGCGTCACGCCCCAGAAGGCGCGCCGAGTCGTCGACCTCGTCCGGGGCAAGCAGGCCACTGAAGCCGTCGCCGTGCTCTCGTTCGCCCCGCAGGCGGCGGCCGAGCCCGTGCGCAAGCTCGTCGAGAGCGCCATCGCGAATGCGAAGTTCCTCGCGGACAAGCACTCCGAGGCGTTCGACCCGAACGACTACGTCGTCAAGGCGATCCACGTCGACGAAGGTCCGACCATGAAGCGCTTCCGTCCGCGGGCCCAGGGCCGCGCCGGACGGATCCTGAAGCGCACGAGCCACATCACGGTGGTCGTGGCTCCCGCCGTCGCCGGCGCCAAGAAGACGAGGAGGACCCGCTGATGGGACAGAAGGTCAACCCCTTCGGGTTCCGACTGGGCATCACCACCGACCACCGCAGCCGGTGGTTCGCCGACTCCACCAAGACCGGTCAGCGCTACGCCGACTACGTCAAGGAGGACGTCGCGATCCGTCGCCTCATGTCCAAGGGCATGGAGCGCGCGGGCATCTCGAAGGTCGAGATCGAGCGCACCCGTGACCGCGTGCGTGTGGACATCCACACCGCGCGCCCGGGCATCGTGATCGGCCGTCGCGGTGCGGAGGCCGACCGCATCCGCACCGAGCTCGAGAAGCTCACGGGCAAGCAGGTCCAGCTGAACATCCTCGAGGTCAAGAGCCCCGAGACCGACGCCCA
This sequence comes from Kineococcus rhizosphaerae, assembly GCF_003002055.1. NCBI lineage: Bacteria > Bacillati > Actinomycetota > Actinomycetes > Kineosporiales > Kineosporiaceae > Kineococcus > Kineococcus rhizosphaerae. The sequence goes on along the minus strand of NZ_PVZF01000004.1, from coordinate 80,900 downwards.
GCTGGTCGCCCAGGGCATCGCCGAGCAGCTCGCGAGCCGCGTCTCGTTCCGTCGCGCCATGCGCAAGGGGATGCAGACGACCATGCGCTCGGGGGCCAAGGGCATCCGTGTCGCGTGCGCCGGCCGCCTCGGCGGTGCGGAGATGTCGCGCTCGGAGTTCTACCGCGAGGGTCGCGTTCCGCTGCACACGCTGCGCGCGAACATCGACTACGGCTTCTACGAGGCCCGCACGACCTTCGGCCGCATCGGCGTGAAGGTCTGGATCTACCACGGCGACGTCACCAGCCGTGAGCTCGCCCAGTCGCAGGCCGCCGCTCCGCGCGCCCCGCGTCGTGGTGAGCGCGGCGACCGCCCCGACCGCGGGGCCCGCCGCACCCGTCCCACCACCGACGCCGCGCCCGCGGCCGCTCCGGCGGCTGCTGCAGCGCCGGCGGCAACCGGATCGGAGGCCTGAGTCGTGCTGATCCCGCGTCGAGTCAAGCACCGCAAGCAGCACCACCCCACGCGGCGTGGTGCGGCCTCCGGCGGCACCCGCGTCACCTTCGGTGAGTACGGGATCCAGGCCGTCGAGGGTGGCTACGTCACCAACCGGCAGATCGAGTCCGCTCGTATCGCCATCACGCGTCACATCCGTCGTGGCGGCAAGGTCTGGATCAACATCTACCCGGACCGCCCCCTCACGAAGAAGCCTGCCGAGACCCGCATGGGTTCCGGCAAGGGTTCGCCGGAGTGGTGGATCGCGAACATCAAGCCGGGTCGCGTGATGTTCGAACTGTCGTTCCCGACCGAGAAGATCGCGCACGAGGCCCTGACCCGTGCGATCCACAAGCTTCCGGTCAAGTGCAAGATCGTGCGTCGCGAGGGTGGTGAATGATGGCGATCGGGACCAAGGGCCTGGGCGCTGACGAGCTCCGCGAGTTCGACGACACGAAGCTCGTCGAGGAGTTGAAGAAGGCGAAGGAAGAGCTGTTCAACCTGCGCTTCCAGTCCGCCACCGGCCAGCTGGAGAACAACTCCCGGCTGAAGGCCGTCAAGCGGGACATCGCCCGCATCTACACGACGATGCGCGAGCGCGAGCTCGGCATCACCGAGGCGCCGATCACGAAGGAGGCTGCGAAGTGAGCGAGCAGGAGACCGCCGCGACCACCGAGCGCGGCTACCGCAAGACGCGTCGCGGTTACGTCGTCAGCGACAAGATGCAGAAGACCGTCGTCGTCGAGGTCGAGGACCGCGTGAAGCACCCGCTCTACGCCAAGGTCATCCGCCGCACGACCAAGGTCAAGGCGCACGACGAGGTCGAGACGGCCGGTGTGGGCGACCTCGTCCTCATCGCCGAGACCCGGCCGCTGTCGGCGACCAAGCGCTGGCGCGTCGTCGAGGTCCTCGAACGCGCGAAGTGATGCGCGCGCTCTCGGGCGCGTTCGACCGAGGGTGGGCCGCAGGTGCGGCCCACCCCCAGATTCCATGTCCGTTCGGCCAGGCTCGCCCCCTCACGGGTGGACGAGAACCGGCGCGACGAAGGAGTAGAGAGTGATCCAGCAGGAGTCGCGGCTCAAGGTCGCCGACAACACGGGTGCCAAGGAAATCCTGTGCATCCGCGTTCTCGGTGGCTCCGGCCGCCGCTACGCCGGCATCGGTGACGTGATCGTGGCCACGGTCAAGGACGCCATCCCCGGTGGGAACGTCAAGAAGGGCGATGTGGTCAAGGCCGTCATCGTCCGCACCAAGAAGGAGCGTCGGCGCGCCGACGGTTCCTACATCCGTTTCGACGAGAACGCCGCGGTGATCCTCCGCGCGGACGGTGACCCCCGCGGTACCCGCATCTTCGGGCCCGTCGGTCGTGAACTGCGCGAGAAGAAGTTCATGCGGATCATCTCGCTGGCTCCGGAGGTGCTCTGACCATGGCGAAGTTGCGCATCAAGAAGGGTGACCTCGTGCAGGTCATCACCCGCGTGCGCGGGCGCAAGAACGAGGACGGCACCAAGACGTCCGACCTCGGCAAGCAGGGCAAGGTGCTCGAGGTGAACGCCGAGACGCAGCGCGTCCTGGTCGAGGGTGTGAACCGCATCAAGCGCCACACCAAGGCCCGTCCCGGTGTGGAGGGCGGCATCGTCGAGCGCGAGGCCCCGATCCACATCAGCAACGTGCAGCTCGTCGACCCGGAGACCAAGAAGCCGACCCGCGTCGGCATCCGCGAGGAGAAGGTCGAGCGCGACGGTCGCACCAAGACCAACCGCATCCGCGTCGCCAAGCGTTCCGGCAAGGACATCTGATGACCACCACCACTGAAGCGCGCGCCCTTCCGCGTCTGAAGCAGCGCTACCGCGACGAGATCAAGGGTGAGCTGAACACCCAGTTCTCCTACCCGAACGTCATGCAGATCCCCGGCCTGGTCAAGGTCGTGGTGAACATGGGTGTCGGCGAGGCCGCTCGCGACTCGAAGCTGATCGACGGCGCCGTCCGCGACCTCACGGCCATCACCGGTCAGAAGCCGCAGATCACCAAGGCCCGCAAGTCCATCGCCCAGTTCAAGCTGCGCGAGGGCATGCCGATCGGCTGCCACACCACCCTGCGCGGGGACCGGATGTGGGAGTTCCTGGACCGTCTGCTGTCGCTGGCGCTCCCGCGCATCCGCGACTTCCGCGGTCTGTCGCCGAAGCAGTTCGACGGCAACGGCAACTACACCTTCGGTCTCAACGAGCAGTCCATGTTCCACGAGATCGACCAGGACCGGATCGACCGCGTCCGCGGCATGGACATCACGGTCGTGACGACGGCGAAGACCGACGACGAAGGCCGTGCGCTGCTGCGTGCTCTGGGCTTCCCGTTCAAGGAGAACTGACCGTGGCGAAGACCTCCCTGATCCACAAGGCCGCGCGCAAGCCGAAGTTCAAGGTGCGCGCCTACACCCGCTGCCAGCGTTGCGGTCGCCCGCACGCCGTGTACCGCAAGTTCGGCCTGTGCCGCATCTGCGTGCGCGACATGGCGCACCGCGGCGAGCTGCCCGGTGTGACCAAGTCCAGCTGGTGACCTCTTTCTTCACGACCCTGATGACCAAGACGCCGAAGGTCCGCACCGCGCTCCGCGGTGGGGAAACCCCGGCGAGGAAGGGCGGACGAGCCCGATGACGATGACCGACCCCATCGCGGACATGCTGACGCGTCTGCGGAACGCCAACTCGGCGTACCACGACAGCGTCTCCATGCCGTACAGCAAGCTGAAGTCCCACATCGCCGAGATCCTCCAGGAGCAGGGCTACATCGCCTCCTGGACGGTCGAGGACGCCGAGGTGGGCAAGAAGCTGACGCTGAACCTGAAGTTCGGCCCCAACCGCGAGCGTGCGATCGCCGGCCTGCGCCGCGTGAGCAAGCCGGGTCTGCGGGTCTACGCGAAGTCGACGAACCTGCCCCGCGTGCTGGGCGGCCTGGGCGTGGCGATCCTGTCCACCTCCTCGGGTCTCCTGACCGACAAGCAGGCCAACAAGAGAGGCGTGGGTGGGGAAGTCCTCGCCTACGTCTGGTGAGGGAGGAGAACTCATGTCGCGCATCGGTCGACTCCCGATCTCCGTCCCCGCGGGCGTGGACGTGACCATCGACGGCTCCGCCGTCACGGTCAAGGGCCCCAAGGGCGAGCTGAACCACACCGTCGCTTCGCCCATCGCGGTGGAGCGCACCGAGGAGGGGACCCTCCAGGTCACCCGTCCCGACGACGAGCGCACCTCGCGCTCGCTGCACGGCCTCACCCGCACGCTGATCTCGAACATGGTCGAGGGCGTCACCAAGGGCTACGAAAAGAAGCTCGAGATCGTCGGCACGGGCTACCGCGTCACGGCCAAGGGCTCCGACCTCGAGTTCGCCCTCGGTTTCAGCCACCCGGTCGTCATCAAGGCGCCGACCGGCATCACCTTCGCGGTGGAGAGCAACACCAAGTTCTCCGTCGCCGGGATCGACAAGCAGCAGGTCGGCGAGGTCGCTGCGAACATCCGCAAGCTCCGCAAGCCCGACCCGTACAAGGGCAAGGGCGTGCGCTACGCCGGCGAGCAGATCCGCCGCAAGGTCGGAAAGGCTGGTAAGTGACGATGGGACTCTCCACCCAGAAGACCCAGAAGGGCACTGCGCCTGCGCGCAAGCGCCGTCACACCCGTGTGCGCAAGAAGGTCGTCGGCACCGCCGTGCGTCCTCGTCTCGTGGTCACGCGGTCCACGCGCCACGTCTTCGTCCAGGTCATCGACGACGCCGCGGGTCACACCCTCGCGTCGGCCTCGACCATGGAGGCGGACCTGCGCGCCAGCAGCGACGACAAGTCGGCCAAGGCCAAGGCCGTCGGCGTCCTCGTCGGCGAGCGGGCCAAGGCGGCCGGCATCGAGGCCGTGGTCTTCGACCGCGGTGGCAACCGGTACGCCGGGCGCGTCGCGGCGATCGCCGACGGCGCCCGTGAGGCGGGCCTGGCCCTGTGATGACCCACGAAGTCGATGAGATGAGGAACGTCTGATGCCTGGACCCCAGCGCCGAGGCGCCGGTGCGGCCGGCGGCGGCGACAACCGCGGCGGCGGCGACAACCGCAACGACAACCGCGGCGGCGGGCGTGGCGGTCGCGACGGCGGCCGCGACAACCGTGGACGGGGCGACGCGGGCGACCGCGGCAACTTCGTCGAGCGCGTCGTGACCATCAACCGCGTCGCCAAGGTCGTCAAGGGCGGTCGTCGCTTCAGCTTCACGGCCCTCGTGGTCGTGGGCGACGGCGACGGCACCGTCGGTGTCGGCTACGGCAAGGCCAAGGAAGTCCCCGCGGCCATCGCCAAGGGTGTCGAGGAGGCGAAGAAGAACTTCTTCCGCGTCCCGCGCATCCAGGGCACCATCCCGCACCCCATCCAGGGTGAGAAGGCGGCCGGCGTGGTCATGCTGCGCCCGGCCTCCCCGGGTACCGGTGTGATCGCCGGTGGTCCGGTCCGCGCCGTGCTCGAGTGCGCGGGTGTCCACGACGTCCTGTCGAAGTCCCTCGGCAGCGACAACGCGATCAACATCGTGCACGCGACGATCGAGGCCCTGCGCGGCCTCGAGCGTCCCGAGCAGGTGGCGGCGCGCCGTGGCCTGGCGGTCGAGGACGTGGCGCCGGTGGCGCTCCTGCGCGCCCAGGCGGCGGGGGTGGCCTCCTGATGGCACGCCTGAAGATCACGCAGACCAAGTCCGGCATCGGCGGCAAGCAGAACCAGCGCGACACGCTCCGCAGCCTCGGGCTCCACAAGATCGGGCAGTCGGTCGTCAAGGACGACAAGCCCGAGTTCCGTGGCATGGCCAACACCGTCGCGCACCTCGTGACCGTGGAGGAGGTCGACTGATGCCCAACCAGGGTGAGCACGTCCTGAAGCTGCACCACCTGCGCCCCGCCCCGGGGTCGAACACGGCGAAGACCCGTGTCGGCCGCGGTGAGGGCAGCAAGGGCAAGACCGCCGGTCGCGGCACCAAGGGTTCCAAGGCCCGCTACCAGGTGCCCGAGGCCTTCGAGGGCGGCCAGATGCCCCTGCACATGCGCCTGCCGAAGCTGCGCGGGTTCAAGAACCCGTTCCGCGTCGAGTTCCAGGTCGTCAACCTCGACAAGCTCGGGACCCTCTTCCCCGAGGGCGGCACCGTGGGTGTCGACGAGCTCGTCGCCAAGGGCGCGGTCCGCAAGGGCCAGCCCGTCAAGGTGCTCGGCACCGGTGAGATCACCGTGGCCCTGCAGGTGACGGCCGACAAGTTCTCGACCTCGGCGGCCGAGAAGATCGCGGCTGCGGGCGGTTCGACGACCGTCCGCTGACCCAGCGAGACGCACTGCCCACGCGGCGGTAGCGGCGAGTGATCGCCCGCTACCGCCGCGTGTGCGTTTGCGGGGAGGTAGGGTCTACCAGGGCTCCCCAGCCCTTGCACGTTTTCCTTCGTTCGGCTCAACCGTCCGACCAGTCAGTGACGAACCCGTCTCCTCCTCGACAGGGGAGTGCGGTGCAGGAGGTCGTAGTGCTCACAGCGATCGGTCGCGCCTTCCGGACGCCCGACCTGCGCCGCAAGCTGCTCTTCACGATCGGGATCATCGTCCTGGTGCGGTTGGGCTCCTTCGTGCCCGCGCCGGGGGTGTCCTACTCCGCCGTGCAGCAGTGCATCGACGTGGCCCAGAAGGGCAACGACCTGCTGGGCCTGGCCAACCTCTTCTCCGGCGGCGCGCTGCTCCAGCTGAGCATCTTCGCGCTCGGGATCATGCCGTACATCACGGCGAGCATCATCATCCAGCTGCTCACGGTGGTCATCCCGCGCTTCGAGGACCTCAAGAAGGAGGGTCAGCAGGGCACCACCAAGCTGACCCAGTACACGCGGTACCTCACGATCGGCCTGGCGGTCCTGCAGTCGACCACCTACGTGACGATCGCCCGTGAGCCCTCCCGGCTCTTCGGGACCTCCTGCACCGCCGCCGTCCTGCCCGACCAGAGCATCACCACCATCCTGCTCATGGTGCTGACCATGACCGCCGGCACCGGGCTGATCATGTGGCTGGGTGAGCTCGTCACCGAGCGCGGCGTCGGCAACGGCATGTCGCTGCTGATCTTCGCCCAGATCGCGGCGACCTTCCCGACGTCGCTGCTGGCCATCGGCCGCGAGCGCGGCTGGCTGACCTTCGCCGGCGTCATCGTCATCGGTCTCGTGGTGGTCGCCGCCGTCGTGGCGGTCGAGCAGTCCCAGCGCCGGGTGCCCGTCCAGTACGCCAAGCGCATGATCGGGCGGCGCATGTACGGGGGCACGTCCACGTACATCCCGCTGAAGGTCAACATGGCCGGGGTCATCCCCGTGATCTTCGCCTCGTCGCTGCTGTACCTGCCGGCCCTGGTGGCGCAGTTCAACGACTCCAACTCGGCCTGGGTGGCCTGGATCAACGACCACCTGGTCAAGGGCGACCACCCGATCTACATGGCCGCCTACTTCCTGCTCATCATCTTCTTCGCGTACTTCTACGTCGCGATCACGTTCAACCCGGACGAGGTCGCCGAGAACATGCGCAAGTACGGTGGCTTCATCCCCGGGGTCCGGGCGGGGCGGCCGACCGCGGAGTACCTCGACTACATCCTCACGCGCATCACCCTGCCAGGATCCCTGTACCTGGGGCTCATCTCGCTGCTCCCGCTGATCGCCTTCGTGCTCTTCAACGCGAACACGAACTTCCCCTTCGGCGGCACCTCGATCCTGATCATCGTCGGGGTCGGGCTGGAGACCGTGAAGCAGATCGAGTCCCAGCTCCAGCAGCGAAACTACGAAGGGTTCTTGCGATGACACGTCTCGTCCTGCTCGGTCCGCCCGGCGCGGGCAAGGGCACCCAGGCCAAGCTCCTGTCCGCCCGCCTCGGCGTCCCCGCCATCTCCACCGGCGACATCTTCCGCGCGAACGTGGCGGAGCAGACCGAGCTGGGCCAGACGGTCAAGGAGTACCTGGACGCCGGCAAGTACGTGCCGGACACCGTGACCAACGCGATGGTCCGCGACCGCCTCCAGCAGCCGGACGCGGCCGAGGGCTTCATCCTCGACGGCTACCCGCGCACGACCGACCAGGTCCGCGAGCTCGACGACATGCTGGGCGAGGCCGGCGCCAAGCTCGAGCACGTCCTGGAGATCACTGCGGACACCGACGAGCTGGTGCGCCGCCTCGCCGGCCGTGCCGCCGACCAGGGCCGCTCGGACGACACCGAGGACGTCATCCGCACCCGCCAGCAGGTCTACCTGGACCAGACGGCCCCGCTCGTGGAGGTCTACGCCGAGCGCGGGCTGCTGCGCTCGGTGGACGGTCTCGGCGAGATCGCCGCGGTCACCGACCGCCTGCTCGCCGCGCTCGACCTCCCGCACGCCTGAGGCGGCCCGCTCGTGTTCGGACGGGAACGGGTCGAGTACAAGACACCCGAGCAGGTGCGCGCCATGCGCGCGGCGGGGCTGCTGACGCACGCGGCCCTGGAGAGCGTGCGCGCGGCCCTGCGCCCGGGGATCGCGCTGGAGGAGCTGGACGCGATCGGCGCGGAGGTCATCCGCGCCGGGGGCGGGACCTCGAACTTCCTCGGCTACCACGGCTACCCGAAGACCTTCTGCATCTCGGTCAACGAGGTCGTCGTCCACGGCATCCCGGGGGACCGGGTGCTGGCCGAGGGTGACGTCGTCTCCGTCGACGGCGGCTGCGTCGTCGACGGCTGGCACGGGGACTCGGCCTTCACCGAGATCGTCGGGGAGCCGAAGGACGCCGGTGACGTCGACCTCGTCGAGATCACCCGCAAGGCCATGTGGGCCGGCATCGCGGCCCTGGACGCCCGCGGCCGGGTGGGGGACGTCGGCGCCGCCGTGGAGGACGCCGTGGACGGCCGCCTGGGGATCGTGGACGGCTACACCGGTCACGGCATCGGCACGGCCATGCACATGGCGCCCGAGGTCCTGAACTACCGCGTGCGCGAGAAGGGGCCGAAGGTCAAGCCCGGCCTCGTGCTCGCCATCGAGCCGATGTGCACGCGCGGGGGGATCGAGACCGACACCCTCGCCGACGACTGGACGGTCGTGACGTCCGACGGCACCCGGGCCGCGCACTGGGAGCACACCGTCGCGGTCCTCGACGAGGGCCTGTGGGTGCTGACGGCGCCCGACGGGGGAGCGGCCGAGCTCGCCGCGTTCGGCGTGACGGTCCCCTCGGAGTAGGCCCGGCCCGCTCCGCCCGCGTCTTCGGTTGCGCCGCAACCCACCCCGACGGCATGATCGCTCGATTTCGTCATCGGCACGCCGTCGCGTAAGCTTGACCGTCGGTCCGCCATGCCTCCTGTCGGGACTTCCGGAGGAGGCCACCGGGCTTCAACAGACACTTGATGAAAAGCGGAGGACATGCCGAAGAAGGACGGCGTCATCGAGATCGAAGGCACCGTGATCGAGGCCCTGCCGAACGCGATGTTCCGCGTGGAGCTCAGCAACGGTCACAAGGTGCTCGCCCACATCTCCGGGAAGATGCGGCAGCACTACATCCGCATCCTCCCCGAGGACCGGGTCGTGGTCGAACTCAGCCCCTACGACCTGTCCCGCGGGCGCATCGTCTACCGCTACAAGTGACCACCCACTGGCCGCCGGCCCCTCCCGTGCGCGGGGCGGGTTCTGCACGACCGGAGACACGATGAAGGTCAAGCCGAGCGTCAAGAAGATCTGCGACAAGTGCAAGGTGATCCGCCGTCACGGCCGGGTCATGATCATCTGCGACAACCTGCGCCACAAGCAGCGCCAGGGCTGACGCAGGGGTCCGCACCCCCGCAGCTCCACCGAAGGACGCACCACCCATTCGCAGGACCCGCCAGCACCGCTGGTGACACCCCCGGTCGGAGGCCGGGGACCCGCTCGAGACGGCGGGACCGGTCCTGCGGCAGACCTCCGCGACAGAAGAGGGACCATCCCGCATGGCACGTCTCGTCGGCGTCGACCTCCCCCGCGAGAAGCGGCTGGAGATCGCGCTCACGTACATCTACGGCGTCGGTCGTACCCGCGCCCAGGAGACCCTGGCCGCGACGGGCGTGAGCCCGGACGTCCGGGTCCGCGACCTCTCCGAGGACGACCTGGTCGCCCTGCGCGACCACATCGAGGGCAACTACCGCGTCGAGGGTGACCTCCGCCGCGAGGTGGCCGCCGACATCCGCCGCAAGGTGGAGATCGGCACCTACCAGGGCCTGCGGCACCGTCGCGGCCTGCCCGTGCGCGGGCAGCGCACCAAGACCAACGCGCGCACCCGCAAGGGCCCCAAGCGCACCGTGGCCGGCAAGAAGAAGGCCGGTCGCAAGTAAGCAGTGCGCGGTCCTGACCGGGCCGCCTCGCGAACCCACCGGTTCGCCCTCGAAGCCACTCGTCGCAGTCCACCAGGAGTCCGGAGAGCATGCCTCCCAAGAGCCGTCAGGCCACGGCGACGCGCAAGCCGCGTCGCAAGGAGAAGAAGAACGTCGCGCACGGCCACGCGCACATCAAGTCGACGTTCAACAACACGATCGTCTCGATCACCGACCCGACGGGCGCGGTCATCGCGTGGGCGTCGGCCGGTCAGGTCGGGTTCAAGGGGTCCCGCAAGTCGACCCCGTTCGCCGCGCAGATGGCCGCCGAGGCGGCCGCGCGTCGTGCGCAGGAGCACGGCATGCGCAAGGTCGACGTCTTCGTCAAGGGCCCGGGTTCGGGCCGCGAGACCGCGATCCGCTCCCTGCAGGCCACGGGCCTCGAGGTCGGCGCGATCCAGGACGTCACCCCCAGCCCGCACAACGGCTGCCGTCCGCCCAAGCGTCGGCGCGTCTGACGAAGGTGTCGTCCCGGGCCCACCCGCCCGGGACGACGCCTGATCGGACCAGTTCTCTGATCGAGTCAGACCCCGTCGGTGGACCGATGCTGACGGGCGTGCGGGGCGTCATATGGCGGACGCCCGCGGGAAGGAAACCTCCGTGCTGATCGCACAGCGCCCCACCCTCACCGAGGACGTCGTCGACGAGTACCGCTCGCGCTTCGTCATCGAACCCCTCGAACCCGGTTTCGGGTACACGCTCGGCAACTCGCTGCGCCGGACCCTGCTGTCGTCCATCCCGGGCGCGGCGGTCACCAGCCTGCGGATCGACGGCGTGCTCCACGAGTTCACGTCCGTGCCGGGCGTGAAGGAGGACGTCACCGAGATCGTCCTCAACGTCAAGAACCTCGTCGTCTCCTCCGAGCACGACGAACCCGTCGTGATGTACCTGCGCAAGCAGGGCCCGGGCGCGGTCACCGCGGCCGACATCGCCCCGCCGGCCGGGGTCGAGGTCCACAACCCCGACCTGCACATCGCGACGCTCAACGGCAAGGGCAAGCTCGAGCTGGAGCTGACGGTCGAACGCGGCCGCGGCTACGTCTCGGCCGCGCAGAACAAGTCCGGCGAGCAGGAGATCGGCCGCATCCCGGTCGACTCGATCTACTCCCCGGTCCTGAAGGTGACGTACAAGGTCGAGGCGACCCGCGTCGAGCAGCGGACGGACTTCGACCGCCTCGTCGTGGACGTGGAGACCAAACACGCCATCTCCCCGCGCGACGCCGTCGCCTCCGCCGGCAAGACCCTGGTCGAGCTGTTCGGCCTGGCGCGCGAGCTCAACGTCGAGGCCGAGGGCATCGACATGGGCCCCTCGCCGACCGACGCCGCGCTGGCGGCCGACCTCGCGCTCGAGATCGAGGCGCTGGACCTGACGGTCCGCTCCTACAACTGCCTCAAGCGCGAGGGCATCCACTCCGTCGGCGAACTGGTCTCGCGCAGCGAGGCCGACCTGCTCGACATCCGCAACTTCGGGCAGAAGTCCATCGACGAGGTCAAGGCCAAGCTGGTCGGCATGGGCCTGCACCTCAAGGACTCCCCGCCCGGGTTCGACCCGAGCGCCGTCGTCAACGACTTCGAGGACGACGACCAGTCGTTCGCCGAGGACGAGCAGCTCTGACCACCCGCAGCCCCCGCCTCCGCTGACGCGGGGCAGGGGCACATCCGAGGAGACAACACAATGCCCACCCCCACCAAGGGTCCGCGGCTCGGCGGCGGGCCGGCCCACGAGAAGCTCATCCTCGCCAACCTGGCGACGCAGCTCTTCGAACACCGCAGCATCACCACGACGGAGGCCAAGGCCAAGCGCCTGCGTCCGCACGCGGAGAAGCTCATCTCCATCGCCAAGAAGGGTGACCTGGCCTCCCGCCGCCAGGTCATGAAGACCGTGCGCGACAAGTCCGTCGTGCACTTCCTCTTCACGGAGATCGCCCCGGCGATGGCCGAGCGCAACGGTGGCTACACGCGCATCGTCAAGATCGGTCCCCGCAAGGGCGACAACGCCCCCATGGCCGTGATCCAGCTCGTCATGGAGCCGGTCAGCGCCAAGCAGGGCGTCGTCCGCGAGGCCGAGCAGGCCACCGCCGCGACCGCTGCGGCCGAGCAGGCCCCGGTCGAGGAGACCGCGACCACCGAGGAGACCCCGGCCGCCGAGGCGACCGAGGAGACCCCCGCCGAGGACACCACCTCGGACGCGGTCGAGGTCGACGCCGCCGAGGCCGACCCCTCGGACGAGAAGAAGGACCAGGCCTGAGCGCCTCCCGTCCCACCGACGAGCCCGTCCTCCCCACCGGGGAGGGCGGGCTCGTCCGCGTCCGCCTCGACCTCGGCTACGACGGGACCGCGTTCTCCGGCTGGGCCGAGCAGCCCGGTCTGCGCACCGTCCAGGGCGAGCTGACCGCCGCGCTGGGGCGCGTCCTGCGCCTGGACCCCCCGCCGCGCCTGACGGTGGCCGGCCGCACCGACGCCGGGGTCCACGCCAGCGGCCAGGTGGCCCACGTCGACGTCCCCGAGGCCCTCTGGCGGGCCCTGCCGGGCCGGTCCGACGCCCCGCCCCCGGTGGCGCTCCTGCGGCGCCTGGCGGGCGTCCTGGCCCCCGACGTCCGGGTCCACGGCGCCGCCCCCGCCCCGGCCGGTTTCGACGCCCGCTTCGGCGCCCTGCGCCGCCGCTACGCCTACCGGGTCAGCGACGACCCCGCGGGGGTGCCGCCCCTGCGCCGCTTCGACGTCCTGCACCACCGCCGCCCGCTCGACGTGCAGGCGATGGACCTCGCCGCGCGCAGCCTCGTGGGGCTGCGGGAGTTCGCGGCGTTCTGCCGGCCCCGCGAGGGCGCCACGACGGTCCGCACGCTGCTGGCCTACTCCTGGCGCCGCGACGACGACGGCCTGCTCGTGGCCGACGTCCAGGCCGACGCGTTCTGCCACTCCATGGTCCGCGCCCTCGTTGGGGCGGCCCTCGCCGTCGGCGACGGCCGGCGCGACGTGGACTGGCCGAGGCTCGTGCAGGACGGCGGCGTGCGCGACCCCGGGGTCGTGGTCGTCGGTCCGCACGGGCTGACCCTCGAGGAGGTCGTCTACCCCGCCGACGCCGACCTGGCCGCCCGCGTCGAGCAGTCCCGCGCCGTCCGCACCCTGCCCTGACCCTGCTTCCCACCCGCCCCGGTCCCGCTGGAGGCACACCTCCCGCCCGCCCGGGGGACCCGGGAGGGCGGGAGGTGTGCCTTCGGCCGGACGGGGGAGGGGCGGTTCGGCCCGGCGGCGGTCCGTGGGGCAGTCTTGGGGACCGTGCCCACGCTCGTCGTCGTCCGCCACGCGAAAGCGGACTCGCCCGTCGGACTGCAGGACATCGCCCGCCCCCTGGCCGAGCGCGGCAGGGCCGACGCCGTCGAGGCGGGCCGGTGGCTGGCCGAGAACGTCGGGGGGTGCGACCTGCTGCTGACCTCCCCGGCCCGGCGCACGGAGGAGACCACCGCGCGGCTCCTCGACGGCTGGGGCGCCACCCCCGTCGTCGTGGACGAGGAGCGCCTCTACGAGGCCTCCCTGGGGGACCTGCTGCGCATCGTGCGCGGCCTGGACACCGAGACCGCCGACGCCACGGTCGTCCTGGTCGCCCACAACCCGGGCGCGAGCGCCCTGGTCGAGTCCCTCACGGGGGAGGTCGCGCAGCTGCGCACGTCCGGCATCGCCGTCCTGGACGTCGAGGGCGAGTGGGCCGACGTCGACTCCACCAGCGCCTCGCTGCGCGTCCTGCACACCGCCCGCGCGGAAACCGGGGGCGAGGAGTAGCCCGCGCACGGCAGACTGGCCCCCCGTGGCTGGAACCAACGGTGGGCACGTCGACGTCTCGGGGCTGTCCCACGAGCTGCCCGACGGGCGCCCCCTGCTGAACGAGATCGCCTTCCGGGTCGCCGACGGGCGCACGACCGCCCTCGTCGGCCCCAACGGGACGGGCAAGACGACGCTGCTGCGGCTCATCGCCGGCGACGAGCCGGTCCAGGAGGGGGCGGTCGCCCGCAGCGGCGGGCTCGGCGTCATGCGCCAGTTCGTGGGCTCGGTGCGCGACGAGACGACCGTCGCGGACCTGCTGGCCTCGGTGGCCCCCGAGCCGCTGCGCAAGGCCTTCCTCGCCGTCGAGGAGGCCGAGACGGCGATGATCGAGCAGGACTCCGAGCGCTCCCAGCTGCGCTACGCCCAGGCCCTGGCCGACTTCGGCGACGCCGGCGGCTACGAGCAGGAGGTCGTCTGGGACGAGTGCACGCACGCCGCCCTGGGGGTGTCCTTCGACTCCTGCCGGCACCGCCTGGTGCGGACCCTGTCCGGCGGGGAGCAGAAGCGCCTGGTCCTGGAGGCCCTGCTGCGCGGGCCCGAGGGCGTCCTGCTGCTCGACGAGCCCGACAACTACCTCGACGTCCCGGGCAAGCGCTGGCTGGAGGAGCAGCTGCGGGCCACGTCCAAGTCGGTGCTGCTCGTCAGCCACGACCGCGAGCTGCTGGCGGCGGCCGCCGACCGGATCGTGACGCTGGAGCCGGGGGCGCTGGGCGCGGTCGCCTGGACGCACGGCGGTTCGTTCGCCGACTACGGCGCCGCCCGGCAGGCCCGCGGCGAACGCCTCGAGGAGCTGCGCCGGCGCTGGGACGAGGAACGCGTCAAGCTGCGGACCCTCGTGGTCACCCTGCGGGAGAAGTCGAAGTTCAACGACGGCATGGCCTCGCGCTACGCCGCCGCCCAGACCCGGCTGGCCAAGTTCGAGGAGGCCGGCCCGCCGCAGGCCCCGCCCGCGGCCCAGGACGTGCGGATGCGGTTGCGCGGGGGGCGGACCGGCAAGCGGGCCGTCGTGGTGGAGGGCCTGGAGCTGACGGGCCTGATGGAACCCTTCGACGCCGAGCTGTGGCTGGGGGACCGGGTCGCCGTCCTGGGGGCCAACGGGTCCGGCAAGTCGCACTTCCTGCGGCTGCTGGCCGCCGGCGGCACCGACCCCGACCGCGAGCACCTGCCCGTCGACGAGCACGTGCCCGACCCCGTGCGGCACACCGGGTCCGTGCGGCTGGGCGCGCGCGTGCGGCCGGGCTGGTTCGCCCAGACCCACGAGCAGCCCGCGCTGGTGGGCCGCACGCTGCTCGACGTCCTGCACCGGGGCAACTCCCACCGCGACGGGCTGGACCGCGAGGCCGCGGGACGGGCCCTGGACCGCTACGGGCTGTCCGCGGCCGCCGAGCAGCTGTTCGAGCACCTGTCCGGGGGGCAGCAGGCGCGCCTGCAGATCCTGCTCCTGGAGCTGTCCGGGGCGACCCTGCTGCTCCTGGACGAGCCCACCGACAACCTCGACCTGCACTCGGCGGAGGCGCTGGAGCAGGCGCTGGAGGCGTTCGAGGGCACGGTCGTGGCCGTGACCCACGACCGGTGGTTCGCGCGCGGCTTCGACCGGTTCCTGCTCTTCGGTGAGGACGGGCGGGTGGTCGAGACGCCGGAGCCGGTGTGGGACGTCACCCGCGTCGAGCGGGTGCGCTGACCCGGTCCCGCCGCCGTTTTGACCCACCCGGCGACCGGCGGGTAACGTCAGGGGTCGTTGTGCCCACGCAGTGCCTCCCGAACACGTGCCGGATTCTCCCGGCGCCGGAGGACTCGAGCGCGGGCCCAGTCCGCAATTCGTCTCGAGGAGATGGGCAACCCCCGTGCGCACGTTCACCCCGAAGCCGGGCGACATCGACCGCCGCTGGCTCGTCATCGACGCGGAGGACGTCGTTCTGGGCCGTCTGGCCGTCCAGGCCGCGACCCTCCTGCGAGGCAAGCACAAGGCGACGTTCGCCCCGCACGTCGACGGTGGCGACTACGTCATCATCGTCAACGCCTCCAAGGTGGCCCTGACCGGCTCCAAGCGCGAGCAGAAGGTCGCCTACCGCCACTCGGG
The DNA here is from genome assembly GCF_003002055.1 of Kineococcus rhizosphaerae. Classification (NCBI taxonomy): domain Bacteria; kingdom Bacillati; phylum Actinomycetota; class Actinomycetes; order Kineosporiales; family Kineosporiaceae; genus Kineococcus; species Kineococcus rhizosphaerae. The sequence goes on along the minus strand of NZ_PVZF01000004.1, from coordinate 65,147 downwards.
CTACCCGGGCGGCCTCAAGGCCACCTCCTACGTCGAGCTGCTCGACAAGAACCCGGAGAAGGCCGTCGAGAAGGCCATCCGCGGCATGATCCCCAAGAACGCCCTCGGCCGTCAGGTCCTGAGCAAGCTCAAGGTCTACGCCGGCCCGGAGCACCCGCACGGCGCGCAGCAGCCCGTGCCCTTCACGATCACCCAGGTCGCGCAGTGAGCCGCGGCACCCACACGGCGAACTGAACGAGGAGCATCGTGAGCGAGTACACGACTGAAGACGTCGTCGAGGACATCACCGAGACCGACGAGTTCGACGGGTCCTACACGTCGGAATCGTCCGCCCCGGCCACCGGCGGCAACAGCATCATCGCCCCCGGCGGGGCCACCGGCCGCCGCAAGGAGGCCGTCGCCCGCGTCCGCATCGTCCCCGGCTCCGGCCAGTGGAAGATCAACGGCCGCGACCTGGACGACTACTTCCCGAACAAGGTGCACCAGCAGCTCGTCAACGAGCCGTTCCGCGTCACCGCGCTCGAGGGTTCGTTCGACGTCATCGCCCGCATCCACGGCGGTGGCTCCTCCGGCCAGGCCGGTGCGCTGCGCCTGGGCGTGGCCCGCGCGCTGAACGCCGTGGACCTCGAGGCGAACCGCCCGTCCCTGAAGAAGGCCGGCTTCCTGACCCGCGACCCGCGCGCCATCGAGCGCAAGAAGGCCGGTCTGAAGAAGGCCCGCAAGGCGCCGCAGTTCAGCAAGCGCTGATCCAGCGCACCGCAGCGAGTACCGTCACGACGGCCCCGGGACACCTCCCGGGGCCGTCGTGGTGTCTGGGGCCGGGTTCGGCCGAGTGGGGGAGAGGAACACAGGGTGGGGCGGCTGTTCGGGACCGACGGGGTGCGGGGGCTGGCGAACGTCGACCTGACCGCCGAGATGGCGTTGGGGCTGGCCGCTGCCGCGGCGACCGTCCTCGACGGCGGGGGCGCAGCGGCGCGGCCGCGGGCCCTGGTCGCCCGTGACCCGCGCGCCTCGGGGGAGTTCCTGACCGCGGCGGTCGTGGCCGGCCTGGCCAGTTCGGGGGTCGACGTCCTCCACCTGGGGGTGGTGCCGACCCCGGCCCTGGCCCACCTGGTCGCGACCTCCGGCGCGGACTTCGGCGTGATGCTGTCCGCCTCGCACAACGCCATGCCGGACAACGGGCTGAAGATCTTCGCCCGGGGCGGCACGAAGCTGCCCGACGACGTCGAGGACCGCATCGAGGCCGCGTTCGGCGCCCGCGACGCGCGCCGGCCCACGGGAGCCGGGGTCGGGCGGCTGCACGCCGGGCCGGACGTCGAGCAGGACGCCCAGGACACCTACGTCGAGCACCTGCTGTCGACGCTGCCGGGCGGACCGGGGTCGCTGAAGGGCCTGCACGTCGTCGTCGACTGCGCCAACGGCGCGGCCAGCGCGATCTCCCCGCGCGTCCTGCGGGAGGCGGGCGCCCGGGTGACGACGCTGTACGCGGCCCCCGACGGCCTGAACATCAACGACGGCTGCGGGTCGACCCACCTCGGCCCGGTCAGCGCGGCGGTCGTGACGCACGGCGCCGACGTCGGCATCGCCCACGACGGCGACGCCGACCGGTGCCTGGCGGTGGACGCCGCGGGCGACACCGTCGACGGCGACCAGATCATGGCCGTCCTCGCCCTGGGTCTGCGTGAGCGCGGTCAGCTCGTCGAGGACACCCTGGTCGCCACCGTCATGAGCAACCTCGGGCTCAAGCTCGCCATGCAGCGCGAGGGCGTGACGGTGGTCGAGACGGGCGTCGGGGACCGCTACGTCCTGGAGGCGCTGAACGCCGGGCGCTGGAGCATCGGCGGCGAGCAGAGCGGCCACGTCGTCCTGCCAGCGCACGCGACCACGGGCGACGGCGTCCTGACGGGTCTGCAGCTCCTGGCCCGGATGGCCGAGACGGGCCGCGGCCTGGCCGACCTCGCCGGCGTCGTCGAGCGGCTGCCGCAGGTGCTCGTCAACGTGCGCGGGGTCGACAAGTCCCGCGCGGGCAGCGACGAGGACCTCCTGGCGGCCGTCGCCGACGCCGAGCGCGAGCTGGGCGAGACCGGCCGGGTCCTGCTGCGCCCCAGCGGGACCGAACCGCTCGTGCGGGTCATGGTCGAGGCCGCCCACACCGAGCACGCGCAGGCCGTGGCCGACCGGCTGGCCGGGGTCGTCCTCAAACGACTGGCGCTGTGACGGGCGGTTCTGCCTGACTGGTCCGGTGGAGTTCACCGGCACCACCAACGCCGCACCCGACCGCCGCGACTGGGCGCGGCGGTGGTTCGACCCCTGGTACGACGTCCTCGCCGCGGGCGAGGCGGTCGGCCGGGACGACCCCTCGACGTGGCGGCGGGGTGAGCTGCGGGCGGCGCTGGAGCGGGGCAGCACCGAGCAGCTCAGGCACCACGTCCTGGCCCTGGAGCACGGCGAACCCGTCGCGGTCGCCGAGGTCGAGCTCTACCTGCGGGACAACACCCACGTCGCGTGGGTGAACGTCGTCGTGCACCCCGCCCACCGGCGCCGCGGCGTCGGCACGGCCCTGCTCTCGCACGCGCTGGACGTGGTCGCGGCGGCGGGGCGCACGTCGGTGCGCGTCAGCGTCGACCGGCCGGCGGCCGTGGACGAGACCCGCTGGCCGGGGTCGGTCGCCGCGCGCCGCCGGGGGTTCATCCGGGGCCAGCTGGCGGCGCGCCGGCAGCTGCCGCTGCCGGTCCCCCCGACGAGGCTGGCCGCCCTGGAGTCCGACGCCCGCGCGCACGCCGCGGGGTACGCGGTCCGCAGCTGGGCGGGACCGGTCCCCGAGGAGGACCTGGAGGCGCTGGCGCGGCTGAACGCCCGCATGAGCACCGACGTGCCCCGGGACGACCTCACCGTCGAACCGGAGGTGTGGGACGGCGCCCGCGTCCGCGAGGTCGAGGCCGAGCGGGCCGCGCAGGGCCGCCGCCAGTGGGTCGCGGTGGCCGCCGACGGTGGTGGGCAGCTCGTGGCGTACACGGTGCTCGTCGTCTCCGACGACGAGCCCGAGCGGCTGATCCAGCTGGACACCCTCGTCGTCGCGGAGCACCGCGGGCACCGGCTGGGAACGCTCGTGAAACTGGAGTGCCTGCGCCGGGCGGTCGCCGACCACCCCGCCGCGCAACGGGTCTCGACGTGGAACGCGGTGTCGAACGCGCCGATGGTGGCCGTCAACGAGGCCATGGGTTTCGTGCTCGACGAGTTCATCGAGGAGCTCGAGGCACCGCTCGCGGCGGTCCGCCGGACGCTGCCGGATCAGACCTTGCGCAGTCGCACCTGACGCACCGAGTGGTCAGCGCCCTTCTGCAGGACGCACGTCGCCCGTCCCCGCGTCGGCAGGACGTTCTCGGCGAGGTTGGGGCCGTTGATGTCGTTCCAGATGCGCCGCGCGCGGGCCACGGCCTCGTCGTCGGTGAGGGCGGCGTACCGGTGGAAGTAGGACTGCGGCTTGGAGAACGCGGTGCGGCGCAGTTCGAGGAACCGGTCGACGTACCAGCTCCGCACGTCCTCGCTGCGCGCGTCGACGTACAGGGAGAAGTCGAAGTAGTCGCTGACGGCGACGCCCTGGGTGCCGTCGGCGCGCACCCGCGCGGGCTGCAGCACGTTGAGCCCCTCGACGATGAGCACGTCCGGCCGGCTCACGCGGACGTGCTCGTCCGGCACGATGTCGTAGACGAGGTGGGAGTAGACCGGGGCGTGGACCTCGGGAGCCCCGGACTTCACGGCCGCGAGGAACCGCAGCAGCGCACGGCGGTCGTAGCTCTCCGGGAAACCCTTGCGGTGCAGGATGCCGCGTCGTTCCAGCTCGGCGTTCGGCAGCAGGAAGCCGTCGGTGGTGACGAGTTCGACGCGCGGGGTCTCGGGCCAGTGCGAGAGCAGCTCGCGCAGCACGCGCGCCGTCGTGGACTTGCCCACGGCCACCGACCCGGCGATGCCGATGACGAACGGGGTGCGCTGCACCGACTCCCCGAGGAACGTCGACGTCGCGGCGTGCAGCGACCCGGCGGAGCGGTCGTAGAGGGTCAGCAGCCGCGACAGGGGCAGGTAGACCTCCTCGACCTCGCGCAGGTCGACGCGGTCGCCCAGGCCCCGCAGGCGGGCGACGTCCTCGGCCGTCAGGGTCAGGGGGGTGTTGGCCCGCAGCGCGCTCCAGTGCGCCCGGTCGAGCACCACGTAGGGGGTGGGGGTGTGCGCCGGCCCCACCGTCGCCGCGGACGGGGGGGTGGTGGTCGTGCCCGAGCTCACCGGCGAGAGGCTACCGGGTGACGGGGACCGCGAGGTGACCGGAGAGCCGGGCCGCGGACCGTACCCTCGACAGCATGTGCGGAATCGTCGGGTACGTGGGGACCGCCCAGCTGGGCACTGACGTGGTGCTGGAGGGGCTGCGGCGACTGGAGTACCGGGGGTACGACTCGGCGGGCATCGCCGTCGTCACGCCCGACGGGGTGGACACCCGCAAGAAGGCCGGCAAGCTCGCCAACCTCGTCGAGGTCCTGGACGCCGACCCGCTGCCGCAGGCGGCCACGGCCATCGGCCACACCCGGTGGGCCACCCACGGGGGGCCGACGGACGCCAACGCGCACCCGCACGTCGGGGTCGGCGGCGAGCTCGCCGTCATCCACAACGGGATCGTCGAGAACTTCGCGACGCTGCGCGCCGAGCTGCTCGCCGCCGGGGTCGAGTTCGCCAGCGAGACCGACACCGAGGTCGTCGCGCACCTGCTGGCCCGCGCGTACGCGGGTGACCTGACCGAGGCCATGCGCGCCGTCTGCCTGCGCCTGGAGGGCGCCTTCACGCTGCTGGCCGTGCACGCCGACGCCCCCGACACGATCGTCGGCGCCCGGCGCAACTCCCCGCTCGTCGTGGGCCTGGGCGAGGGCGCGAACTACCTCGGCTCCGACGTCGCCGCGTTCATCGCCTCCACCCGCGAGGCCCTCGAACTGGGCCAGGACCAGATCGTCACCATCACCCCGACGTCGGTGGCCGTCATCGGCTTCGACGGCGCCCCCGTCGAGGGCCGCCGCTTCCACGTCGACTGGGACGCCGCGGCCGCCGAGAAGGGCGGGTACCCGTCCTTCATGGCCAAGGAGATCCACGACCAGCCGCAGGCCATCGCCGACACCCTGCTGGGCCGCGTCGACGCGGGCGGGCGGTTGCAGCTGGACGAGATGAAGATCGGCGAGGCCGAGCTGCGCAGCATCGACAAGATCGTCGTCGTCGCGTGCGGGACGGCCGCGTACGCCGGGCAGGTCGCCAAGTACGCCATCGAGCACTGGTGCCGGGTCCCCGTCGAGGTCGAGCTCGCCCACGAGTTCCGCTACCGCGACCCCGTCGTCTCCGAGCGCACGCTCGTCGTCGCGATCTCCCAGTCGGGGGAGACGATGGACACGATCATGGCCGTCCGGCACGCCCGTGAGCAGGGCGCGAAGGTCCTGGCGATCTGCAACACCAACGGCTCGACGATCCCGCGCGAGTCCGACGCGGTGCTCTACACCCACGCCGGGCCGGAGATCGCGGTCGCCTCGACCAAGGCGTTCCTCGCCCAGATCACCGCCTGCTACCTGCTCGGGCTGTTCCTGGCCCAGCTGCGCGGCAACAAGTTCGCCGACGAGGTGGCCGAGGTCCTCGCGCAGCTGCACGAGATCCCCGGGCAGGTCCGGCAGGTCCTCGACGGCCTCGAGCAGGTCCGCGAGATCGCCCGGTACATGGCCGACACCCGCTCGGTGCTGTTCCTGGGCCGGCACGTCGGCTACCCCGTCGCGATGGAGGGGGCGCTGAAGCTGAAGGAACTCGCCTACATCCACGCCGAGGGTTTCGCGGCCGGGGAGCTCAAGCACGGCCCCATCGCGCTCGTCGAACCCGGCCAGCCCGTCTTCGTGGTCGTGCCCAGCCCGCGCGGGCGCGACTCGCTGCACTCCAAGGTCGTCTCGAACATCCAGGAGGTCCGCGCCCGCGGTGCCCGGACCCTCGTCATCGCCGAGCAGGGCGACACCGCGGTGGAACCCTTCGCCGACGTCGTCATCCGCATCCCGCGGACCTCGACCCTGCTGTCCCCGCTGCTGGCCGTCGTGCCGCTGCAGGTGTTCGCGTGCGAGCTCGCCACGGCCAAGGGCCTCGACGTCGACCAGCCCCGCAACCTCGCGAAGTCCGTCACCGTGGAGTGAGCCCGCGACCCCCCGCCGTCGGGCGTCGCGGGCCCTCGTGGGACGGTGACGCCGGCGGACGGGAGCCCCCGTGAACAGGCGTGGAGGGATGCACGGATGATCATCGGGATCGGCATCGACGTCGTCGACGTCGCGCGCTTCAAACGACAGGTCGAGCGCACACCGCTGCTGCTCGAACGGCTCTTCGGCGACGGCGAGCGCGGCCTGCCGCCGGAGTCGCTGGCCGCGCGGTTCGCGGCCAAGGAGGCCGTGGCCAAGTCCCTCGGCGCGCCCGTGGGACTCGTCTGGCGCGACGTCGTCGTCGAGCGCGAGGACGGCCACCGCCCCGAGATCGTCGTCAAGGGCAGCGCCCGGGAGATCGCCGAGGGCATGGGGGTGGCGACGTTCCACCTGTCCCTGTCGCACGACGCCGGCATCGCCACCGCCATGGTGGTCGCCGAGGGCGAGTAGCCGTGATCAGCGCCCACACCGTCGAGACCGTGCGCGCGGCCGAGGAGGTCGCGAAGGCGGCGCTGCCGGCCGGCACGCTCATGCAGCGGGCCGCCGCGGCCCTCGACGTCGTCTGCGCGGACCTGCTGCGGGACACCACCGGCGGCGTCGCCGGGCGGACGGTCGTGGTCCTCGCCGGCCCCGGCGACAACGGCGGCGACGCCCTCCTCGCGGCCGCCCGGCTGGCGCGGCGCGGCGCGGCCGTCACGGCGCTGCTGACCTCCGGGCGGGTCCACACCGAGGCCCTCGCGGCGGCCCGGCGCGCCGGTGCGCGGTCCCGGCCGTGGCGCCCGGGGGACGAGTCGACGTGCGCCGCGGCGGACCTGGTGCTCGACGGGATCGCGGGCATCGGCGGCCGGGGCGGGCTGCGCCCGGCGGTCGAGGGGCTGTCGGCCCTCGACGGCCCCGTCGTCGTGGCCGTGGACCTGCCCTCCGGCCTCGACGCCGACACCGGGGCCGTGACCGGCGAGGTGATGGCCGCCGACGTCACCGTCACGTTCGGCACGGCCAAACCCGTGCACCTGCTCGCGCCCGCCGCGGCGCGCTGCGGGCAGCTCCTCGTCGTCGACCTCGGACTGGACCTGCCCGCCCCCGCCGTCGAGCGCGTCGAGCCCGGTGACGTGGCCGCCCGCTGGCGCCGCCCCGCGCCCACCGACGACAAGTACTCCCGCGGCGTCGTCGGGGTCGTCGCCGGCGGGCCCGACTACACCGGCGCCGCCGTCCTGGCCGTCGAGGCCGCCGTCCGCGCCGGCGCCGGGATGGTCCGCTACGTGGGCCCCGCCCACCCCACCGAACTCGTCCGCCAGCGCCGCCCGGAGGCCGTCGCGGGTCCCGGCCGCGTCCAGGCGTGGGTCCTCGGCCCGGGCGTCTCGCCCGACGACCCCGAGCAGCAGGCCCGCATCCGTGACGCCCTGGCCTCCGGCGAACCCGCCGTCGTCGACGCCGGGGCCCTGCACGACCTGCCCGACGGGCTCGGACCCCACCACGTCCTCACCCCGCACGCCGGCGAGCTCGCCCGCCTCCTGGGCGTCGAGCGGTCCGCCGTCGAGGCCGACCCGCTGACCTTCGCCCGCCGCGCACACGCCGAGACGGGTGCCACGGTGCTGCTCAAGGGGTCGGTGACCACCATCGTCGGCGACCGCGTCCTGACCGCCGCCTCCGCGACCGACTGGCTGTCCACCGCCGGCGCCGGCGACGTCCTGGCCGGGGTCCTCGGCGCGGCCCTCGCCGGGCGCCCCCACGACGACCCCGCGGTCGTCGCCGCCGACGCCGCCGTCCTGCACGGCCGGGCCGCCGCGCTCGCCTCCGCCGGTGGGCCTCTCGCCGCCCTCGACGTCGCCGACGCCGTCCCCGCGGCGCTGACGTCCCTGCCGGGGTGGGCCGAGCGGGGACGGGTACCGTCGAAGGGTGCCCCCACGTCCTGACGTCCCGGCCGGGCTGCCCGCCGTGGCCCTGGTCGACCTCGACGCCGTCGAGCACAACGTCGAGGTCGTCCGCCGCGCCGTGGGCCCCGCTGCGGTCATGGCCGTCGTCAAGGCCGACGCCTACGGCCACGGGCTCGTCCCCGTCGCCCGCGCCGCGCTCGCGGGCGGGGCCACCTGGCTCGGGGTCGCCCACGTCCACGAGGCCCTCGCCCTGCGCGGGGCCGGTGTCGAGGCCGACGTCCTCGCCTGGATCCTCACCCCCGGGACCGACCTCCTCCCCGCCGTGCGGGCCGGGATCGACGTCTCGGTGTCCGCCGTCTGGGCCCTGGAGAGCCTCGTCGCGGCGGCCCGCGCGACCGGCCGGTGCGCCCGCGTGCACCTGGAGGTCGACACCGGCATGTCGCGCGGCGGCGCCTCCCCGGCCGAGTGGCCCGCCCTGCTCGACGCCGTCGCCAAGCACGTCGACGCCGGCGACGTCGTCGTCCGCGGCACCTGGGCGCACTTCGCCAGCGCCGACGTCGCGGGCGACCCCTCGGTGCCCGCCCAGCTGCAGGCCTTCGAGGCCGCGCTGCGGACCGCCCGCGAGCACGGCGTCGACCCCGGCCTGCGCCACCACGCGAACTCCGCCGCGGCGTTCTTCGTCCCGCAGGCCCGTTACGACCTCGTGCGCGCGGGGCTGGCGGTCTACGGGCTCAGCCCCGCCCCCGAACGGGCCACGGCCGCCGAGCTCGGGCTGCGCCCGGCCATGACGCTCGCGGCGCGGCTGGCCCACGTCCGGCGCGTCCCGGCCGGCGCCGGCGTCTCCTACGGCCTGACGTACACCGCGCAGGCCGACACCACGCTCGGGCTCGTGCCCGTCGGCTACGGCGACGGCGTGCCCCGGCACGCGTCGTGGGACGGGCGGCGCTCCGGGGAGGTCCTCGTCGCCGGGGCCCGGCGGCGCATCGCCGGGCGGGTCTGCATGGACCAGGTCGTCGTCGACCTCGGCGACGACGCCGCCGAGGCCGGTGACCTCGCCGTCGTCTTCGGCCCGGGCGAGGCGGGGGAGGCCACGGCCGACGACTGGGCCGCGGCGGCCGGGACCATCTCCTGGGAGATCGTCACCCGCATCGGCTCCCGCGTCCCGCGCGTGCACACGGGCCGGGCGGCGGGGCGGGGCGCGTGAGGCCCGCGCTGCGGGTGCGCCGGCACCCCCGCGACGTGCGCCGCGACGTGCGCCGCGAGGAGCTGCACCCGCTGACGGGCGAGGCCGTGGACGTCGTCACCGACGACGGCGCCCGGCTGCACGTCGAGGTCGACGCCCCCGACCGCCCGGGCGGTCCCGCGGTCGTCTTCTGCCACGGGTACGCCCTGACCGCCGACTCCTGGCACTTCCAGCGCCTCGCGCTGCGCGGGCGGTACCGGCTCGTGCTGCCCGACCAGCGCGGCCACGGACGCTCCGGGCGCGGCCCCGCCGGGCCCGTCACCGTGGCCCGTCTCGCCGACGACCTCGGGCAGGTCCTCGACGCCGTGGTCCCCGACGGCCCGTTCGTCCTCGTCGGGCACTCCCTGGGCGGCATGACCGTCATGGAGCTCGCCGCGCGCCGCCCCGACCTGCTGCCGCGGCTGCAGGCCGTGGCCCTCGTCGCGACGAGCGCCGGGGGGATGGCCGCCGTCGACCACGGCCTGCCGCTGCTCGGCCACCACCTCGTGCACTGGGCCGAACTCGCCCTCGAACGCGTCCAGCGCAACACCGACGAGGGTCGCTACGAGGTCCTCGAACGGTCCCGGCGCGCGGGCGCCGAGCTCGAGCAGCGCCTCGTCCGGCACTGGAACTTCGCCGGTCCCGTCGCCCCCGAGCTCGTCCGGCTCACCGCCAGGATGCTGGCCGGCACCCCCGTCGACGTCATCGCCGACCTGCTGCCCGCCTTCGGCACCCTCGACGAGACCGCGGCGCTCGCGGGGCTGTCCGGGCGGCCCGTGCTCGTCCTGGCCGCCGAGCGCGACCTCATGACCCCCGCCGCGCACGGCCGCGAGATCGCCGACGCGATCCCGGGCGCCGAGCACGTCCTCGTGCGCGGCGCCGGGCACCTGCTCATGCTCGAGCACCCGTCCGTCGTCACCGCCCGGCTCGAACGCCTGCTGTCGCGGGCGGGGACGGAGGCCGGGCACGTGCCCGACGAGGTCGTCGTGCCCCTGCCGCACCGCACCCGACGGAGGACCCGGTGACCGAGCTCGAACTGGCCACCCCGCAGGAGACCGCGGCGTTCGGCGAACGCGTCGGCCGGTTGCTGCGCGCGGGCGACCTCGTGGTCCTCGCGGGCGACCTCGGCGCCGGCAAGACGACGTTCACCCGCGGCCTGGCCGACGGCCTCGGGGTCCGCGGTCCCGTGACGTCCCCGACGTTCGTCATCGCCCGCGAGCACCCCTCCCTGGTGGGCGGGCCCGTCCTCGTCCACGTGGACGCCTACCGCCTCGGGTCCCTGGCCGAGGTCGACGACCTCGACCTCGACACCACGGCCGACGAGGCCGTCACGGTGGTGGAGTGGGGCCGCGGGCTCGTCGAGGACCTCGCCGGGCCGCGGCTGGAGATCGAGCTCCTGCGCCCGCACGGGGCCGTCGACGTCGAGGGGGACGCGCCGGTGGAACCGCGCCGCGTCCGGGTCCGGGGGGTCGGACCGCGCTGGGACGGGGTCGAGTTCTCGTGACGCTCGCCGAGCGCACTCCCGACGAGCGGGTGCGGGGCTTCTCCCGGCGGCACGCCGGACGGCCCCGCACGGGCGTCCTCGTGCTGCACGGCTTCACCGCGACCCCGCTGAGCGTGGCCGGGTGGGCCGAGGAGTTCCACGCCGCGGGGTTCGACGTCGAGGTCCCGCTGCTGCCCGGGCACGGGACGACGGTCGCGGACTGCGACCGCAGCACGTGGGACGACTGGCTGAGCGCGGCCGGGGCGGCGCTGGACCGGCTGGGCAACGAGGTCGTGCTCGTGGCCGGGATCTCCATGGGCGGGTGCCTGGCCCTGCGGCTGGCCGAGCTGCGCCCGGGACGCGTGCACGGCCTGGTGCTCGCGAACCCGGCCGTCGGCCTCGCGCCGTGGAAGGAGCTCGTGGTCGCGACCCTGGGCCGGGTCCTGCCCGGCTGGCCCGCCATCGCGGGCGACCTCAACGACCCGGGGGCCGAGGTGCTGGCCTACGACCGGACGCCGCTGCGCGCGCTCGTCTCGCAGTCCTCCGGGTGGCGGCGGACCCGGGAGGACCTGGCTCTGGTCCACCAGCCGCTGCTCCTGCTGCGCTCGCGCGTCGACCACGTGGTCCCCGCGCTGTCGTCGAAGCTGGTCCTCGCGGGCGTCTCCTCCGACGACGTCACGGAGGTGGTGTACGCCAACAGCTTCCACGAGCTGACGTCCGACCGCGACGCCCCCGCCGTGTTCGCCGCCTCCGTCCGCTTCGCCCGGCGCCTGGCCCACCCGTCGGAACCGGCACGTTGACTCCGCGGTCCCGTTGAACGGGACCGCGGATGGAGCCGGCGCCCTGCGCCGGACAACGTGCCGTCCCCGGAGGGTGCGCGCCTAGACTCGCCGCGTGCTGCTGCTCGCCCTGGACACCGCGACCGACGGCGTGGCCGTCGCCCTCCACGACGGCGAGCGGGTCCTCGCCGCGACCCGCGCCGGGACCGCGCGCAGCCACAACGAGGTCCTCGTGCCCACCGTCGCCGCGGTGCTGGCCGAGGCCGGGCGCGAGCGCACCGACGTCACCGACGTCGCCGTCGGCGTCGGACCGGGCCCGTACACGGGCCTGCGCGTGGGCCTGGTGACGGCCCGCACGCTCGCGCTGGCCTGGGGCGCGCGGGTCCACGGGGTCTGCTCCCTGGACGCGATCGCCGCGCAGGCCGTCGCCGCCGGGCTGAGCGGGGAGTTCCTCGTGGCCACCGACGCGCGCCGGCGCGAGGTCCACACCGCCCGGTACGTCGCCGACGGGCACGGGGTGCGCCGCACGGCCGGTCCCGACGTCGTGGCCCCCGCCGACGTGCACCCCGACGTGCCCGTCGTGGGCGCGGGCACGCGGCTGCACCCCGACCTGCTCGGCGGGGTGCGCGAACCCTTCGACGTCGACGGGGCGGCCCTGGCCCAGCTCGTCGTGGACGCCCTCGCCGGGCGGGGGACCTGGGAACTGCTCCCGCCCGAGCCGCTGTACCTGCGCCGTCCCGACGCGACGGAGCCGGGAGCGCGCAAACGCGTCACGGCGTGACCGAGCACGACTCGGCGTAGCCTGTCGATCGTTACAACGGGAAGTCTCGACGAGGAGGTCCCCATGCCAGCGACGACGCCGGCCGCACCGTCCGGAACCGTGCTTGCCTCGGCGGTCAGCCGCGCGACCCGGCGCCTGATGCCGATGATCGTGATCCTCTACGTGGTCGCGTTCCTGGACCGCACCAACGTGGGGTTCGCGACCGAGGGCCTGGAGGTGGACCGGGGGATCTCCGCCGCCGCGTACGCGTTCGGGGCCGGGGTGTTCTTCATCGGCTACGCGATCTTCGAGATCCCCAGCAACCTCGCCCTGCAGCGGTTCGGCGCCAAGCTGTGGCTGGCCCGCATCGCCATCACCTGGGGCCTGGTGTCGGCGTCCTTCGCCTTCGTGCAGGGCGAGACGTCGTTCATCGCCCTGCGCTTCCTGCTCGGAGTCACCGAGGCCGGGTTGTTCCCCGGCATCATCATGTACCTCTCGGAGTGGTTCCCCAACCGCGACCGCGTGCGGTTGTTCGCCATCTTCTACCTGGCCCAGCCGTTCTCCCAGATCATCGGTTCCCCGCTCTCGGGGGTCCTCATCGACCTGGGGAACGCCTCGGCCGGCGGCGTCACCGGGTGGCAGCTGATGTTCGCCGTGGAGGGCGCGCTGGCCGTGATCGCCGGCGTGGCCGCGATCTTCCTGCTGGTGGACTCCCCGGAGAAGGCGACGTTCCTGTCCGCGCCGCAGAAGACGGCCCTGCGCGAGGCGATGGCCGGGGAGGACGAGCTGCGCCGCAGCGACGGGCCCAGCGGGGTGTGGGCGGCCATGCGCAACGGGCGGGTCTGGTACTTCACCGTCATCTACTTCTGCCTGCAGATCGCGGTGTACGGGGTGACGTTCAACCTGCCGGACCAGGTGTCCAGCCTGGTGGGCCGCGACGTCGGCTGGCAGGTCGGGCTGATCGCCGCGATCCCGTGGACCGTCGGCATCTTCGCGTGCTACTACGTCGGGAAGAACGCGGTGACCGTGGCCCGTCGCCGCACCTGGGGCGCGATGCTGTTCGTCAGCACCGGGATCTTCGTCTTCGGTTCCGCGTGGGCCGGCGCCAACGGGTTCGCGCTGCTGGGCATCCTCTTCATCACGATCGCGGTGTCGTCGTTCCTGAGCATCGGCCCCATCACCTGGTCCTTCCCGACGGCCTTCCTCACCGGGCCGGCCGCCGCGGCCGGCATCGGCCTCATCAACTCCCTCGGCAACCTCGGCGGGTTCGTCGCCCCGAACCTGCGGGAGGGGATCGCCAGCGCCACCGACTCCGACGCGCTCGGGATCGCCGCGCTGGGCGTCCTGCCGTTCCTGGCTGCGGCGATGATGCTGGGCACCAAGCGGTTCCGCACCAGTTCCGACCAGCTGCTGGTCGACGTGCGGGGGGAACGCGCCCTCGACCGCGGGGACCGCTGAACGCCGGGACGGATCGGGCTCAGGCGCGGCCGAGCCGGAGGGCGGCCTCGAAGGCGGCCCGCGTCTCCTCGACCAGGGCGCCCGCCGTGGCGGCGCGACGCCGGCCGGTCCGGTAGCAGGCCAGGGCGACCTGGGCGGCGAGCACGGCGGACGCCTCGTCCGTGCCCTCGCGCACGAGGGCGTCGGCGAGCAGGTCGGCCATCTGCTGCGCCTTGAGCGCGTCCCGCGCCTGCAGTTCGGGGTGCAGGGCGAGGAGCCGGCCGTGGCGCTCGTGCTCGTGGGGGTCTGACGTGACGCGCGCGCAGACGTCGAGCACCACGGGGCGCAGCCGTTCGACGGCCTCGGTGGCGTCGCGGGCGGGTCCGGGCCCGCGGGCCAGGAGTTCCGCGACCGCGTCGAGGACCTCGCGCTCGCGGGCGAAGACGACCTCCGTCTTGTCGCCGAAGTAGCGGAAGAACGTGGTGCGCCCGACGTCGGCGCGCGCGGCGATGTCGGTCACCGAGACGTTCTCGAAACCCTTCTCGGCGAACAGTTCGTCGGCGGCGTCGACGATGCGCTGCTGGACGAGGCGCCGCTTGCGCTCCACGAGGGAGGTGGGGTTCGACGGGGGGTGGGCCACGGGGGGGAAGCCTACCTTGGCCGGAATCAAGTACCAAGTGGGTCTCAGTACTGTATGGTACTGAGTACCGCCGACGCTCCGCCGGCCCGACCTGGAGTGGTGATGACCGTGAACCCCGACGACCGCCTGCAGATCCACGAGACCCTCGCCCGCCTCGCCGACGCCGTCGACGCCGGCCGGTTCGACGAGCTGGACGAGGTCTTCACCCCCGACGCGGTGTACGACATGAGCGCCACCGGTCTGGGGGTGTTCCGCGGCCGGGACGGCATCCGCGCGGCGGCCGCGGGGATGGCCCGTTCCGGACGCGCCCCGCTCGCCCACTTCGTGACCAACGTCGTCGTCACCGGGACGGACGACGGGGCGACGGTCCGCTCGAAGGGGCTGATGCTCATGCCGGACGGTCAGACCCTGGCGGTCGGCCACGACGACGTCCTGCGCCGCGACCGCGGGGCCTGGCGCCTCAGCCGCCGCACGATCACGCCCGTCCCGCGCCCCGTGGCGGCGCAGGGCTGAGCCCGCCGCGGTCCGGGGACGACGCGGCTGCGCGCCGTCCCCGTCGGCCTCACCCCCGCGGAACTCCTCCCGGGCGGGCCCACTGCGCGCGCGACCCGCGGTGGACGGCGGCGTAGACGCGGTCGCGCAGGACGTTGGCCTCGGTGTCGGTCAGGGTCCTGGACAGCGGGCGCAGCACGACGCGCAGGAGGACGTTGACCTGGCCCGGCGCGATCCCCAGCCGTTCCCGGGCCGCGACCGGCAGGTCGTCGTGCGCCGTGCTGCTCAGCACCTCGACGGTCTCCAGGTCCTCGACGTCGGGTCCCAGCGCCGTGCGCACGGCGTCGCCGAGGAGTTCGGCGTCGGTGGGTCCGTCGACGACGATCGACAGGTCGCGGCGGACGGGCGGGTTCTTCGACACCGGCCGGAACGGCAGCAGGTCCTGCAGCTGCGCGCTGACCCGCCGGTCGCCGGAACGCAGCACCCGGATGTCGTCGATCCCCTTGCGCAGCATCAGGGCCCGGTCCAGACCCATCCCCAGGGCCAGGCCGTGGCAGCGGGCGGGGTCCAGGCCGGCGGCGCGCAGGACGTGCGGGGCGGCCAGCCCGCACTCGGCCAGTTCCACCCACCCGTCGGGGGTCTCGACGTCGACCTGCAGGCCGTGCTCGGTGTACGGGTGGACGGTCGCGACGGTGCGCCACGCCGCACCGGGCAGGACGGCGCCGACGAGCAGCCCCACGAACTCCTCGAGGTCCGCGACCCGGAGGGGTTTCCCGCCGACCCGCCACAGGTCGACCTGGTGCGGGGTCCCGACGTGCAGCCGGTCGATGGTGTCGCGGCGGTGCACCATGCCCGGCAGGGCCAGCAGGAGGTCGCGGGGCGGGGTTCCCCCGAGCGCCCGCAGGGCGGGGGGAACCCCCGCGCTCGTGTGGCTGCGCAGCATCATCGCCCCGCTCACGTAGTGCGTGTAGCGGGCGTCGCGGGTCACGGCGTCGGGCGCGTACCCGAGGTGGTCGTAGTTGTCCGCGACGGCCACGACGGGGTGGCGGCGCTGGACGTCGAGGTCGCACCCCCAGGCGTCCACCAGGGTCGCGAGGACGTCGTCGAGCAGGAGTTGCAAGGCGTGCGGGCCGTGCGCGGGGTTCGTGAGGTCACGGAGGTCGAGAGCGTGCCAGAGGTCCACGGGGTTTCCTTCCCGTCGGTCGGGTGGTGGTCGACACCCCCGGCCGGCGGCCCCGCGTCAGGGCTCGCGGCAGACCGCAGCGCCCCCGCGGCTGCTCGGCAGCCGGGGGCGGGTAAACGAGTTCTGCGCCACGTCCCGACCGTACCCCGTCCACCCCCCGCGCTCAACGCACGCTCCGGACCCCGGGACGCGCCCGGTGGGGTCCCGACGTGCGCGCTGCGCGGGCAGCGGTCCGGGCCGCACCTACCCTGGACCCGTGGAACTGCAGGAGATGCGCTGGTGGCACGTCGCCGACGTGCACGCCCTCGAACGCGACCTCTTCGGCGCCACGGCGTGGTCGGTGGAGTCGTTCTGGGGCGAATTGGCCCAGCCCAACCGGAGTTTCCTCGTCGCCCTCGAGGGCGAGGAGGTCGTCGGGTACGGGGGCGTGATGGTCAACGGCGCCGACGCGGACGTCCAGACGATCGGCGTCGCGCGGGACCACCAGGGCCGGGGCACGGGACGCGGACTGCTGCGCGCCCTGCGGGCCGAGGCCGTGGCGGCGGGGGCCACGCACCTGCTGCTGGAGGTCCGCGCCGACAACTCACCCGCGCAGAACCTCTACCGCAGCGAGGGTTTCTCCCAGATCGCCCGCCGGGCCCGCTACTACCAGCCCGACGACGTCGACGCCCTGGTCCTGCGGGCGCGCATCAGCTGACGGGTTCGACCACCAGCACGCTCTGCCTGCCCCGCAACCGCGTCAGCACGATCGTCGCCGCCCGGGACCCCTTGAGCGCCAGCTGCCGGCGCAACTGGTCGGGGTCCACGGCGGTGCCGCGCTTCTTCACCGTCACCGGCCCGACGTCCAGCGCGCGCAACCTCGAGCGCAGCGCCTTGAGCCCGAAGGGCATGACCTCCAGGACCCGGAACGAGCGCGCGAACTCCGACGAGGCCGCGGAGTCCGTCGTGACGTAGGCGATGGTCTCGTCGACGAGCCGGCCGCCGAGGTCGGCGGCCACCCGCCCGACGAGCCCGGCGCGGATGACGGCCCCGTCGGGTTCGTGCAGGAAACTCCCGACCTCGCCCACGGTGGCCTCCGGCAGGTCCCGGGAGTCGAGCTCGACGACGGAACCCGACCGGACGACGCGGGCGCTGCGGGCCACGCCCGGCCGCGCGAGCGGCCCGCACCACAGCGCGCACTCGACGACCTCGCCGTCGACCGACGTCCACTGCGCCTCGGCCCCGACGGGCACCAGGTCGTGGGGCAGGCCCGGCGCGAGCTTGGCGCCCGTGGCCGGGACCCGCTGCGCGGTGGTGAGCACGAACGACAGGGGCGGGGAGGTCGCCTCGGGGTCGAAGACCCGGCGCCCGCCCGACGTGCGCCGGGCGGGGTCGAACCACGCGCCCTCGCCGCCGGACAGCTCGTCGACGATCCCGGCGGTGACGTCCTCGCAGCGCACCGGCACCCCGAGGTTGTGGGTCGCCACCGCGGCGGTCACCGGGTCGGCGTCGACGGGCAGCACCGTCAGCCCCGCGTCGAGGAAGGCGAGGGAGTCCGCGCCCACGCCGCAGCCGAGGTCGGCGACCCGGGACACCCCGGCCGCGGCGAACCGGCGCGCGTGCTCGGCGGCCACCACGGCGCGCGTCGCCTGCTCGGCCCCGGCGGCGGTGAACAGCAGCGACGCGGCGCGGGGGCCGAACTTCGCGGCCGCGCGCGCCCGCAGCCGCGACTGGGTCGTGGCCAGGGCCGCGAGCGCCGGGTCGTGGCCCTCGCGGCGCAGCCGGGCGGCGAGGGCGACGGGGTCCTCGGTGGTCGTGCCCGCCAGCTCGGCGAGCAGGGCGAGGCCCGCGGGGGACAGCAGCGCCTCGACGTCCGCGGTGTTCACCCGGTAGATGCTGCCAGGAGGCCCCCGCACCTGGCACTCGCCTGCCCTGAGTGCTAACGTCTCGCGCAGCGTCGGTGGCACTCCCCACGGGGGAGTGCCAACGGGGCAGCGGCCGAACGGCACCCGCGACGACGTGCGTCCGCTCCCCACCCCACCGACCGTCCCGTACGCCAGTTCGCTGAAGCAGAAGGGGAGGGCCGCACCAGTGTCGGTCTCCATCACTCCGCTCGAGGACCGCATCGTCGTCAAGCCGCTCGACGCGGAGCAGACGACCGCTTCCGGTCTCGTCATCCCGGACACCGCCAAGGAGAAGCCCCAGGAGGGCGAGGTCCTGGCCGTGGGCCCGGGTCGCGTGGACGACAACGGCAACCGCGTGCCGGTCGACGTCGCCGTCGGCGACAAGGTCATCTACTCCAAGTACGGCGGCACCGAGGTCAAGTACGGCGGCGACGAGCTGCTGATCCTCTCGGCGCGCGACGTCCTCGCCAAGGTCGCCAAGTAAGCGACCCGAGGTCCTGACGCCCCGGGCACCCGATCTCGGGTGCCCGGGGCGTCCCTCGTTGCGCACGCAGACACGGAAGGAAGAAGACATGGCCAAGCAGCTCTCGTTCGACGACAAGGCCCGCAAGTCCCTCGAGCGCGGTGTCGACGCCCTCGCCAACGCCGTCAAGGTGACCCTGGGGCCCAAGGGCCGCAACGTCGTCATCGACAAGAAGTGGGGGGCGCCGACGATCACGAACGACGGCGTCACCATCGCCCGCGAGGTCGAGCTCGACGACCCGTACGAGAACCTCGGCGCGCAGCTCGCGAAGGAGGTCGCCACCAAGACGAACGACGTCGCCGGTGACGGCACCACCACCGCGACCGTCCTGGCCCAGGCCCTCGTCAAGGAAGGCCTGCGCAACGTCGCGGCCGGCGCGGCCCCCTCGGGTCTCAAGCGCGGCATCGACGCGGCCGTCGAGGCCGTCAACGACAAGCTCCTGTCGCTGGCCCGCGACGTCGACGGCAAGGGCGACATCGCCCACGTCGCGACGATCTCGGCCCAGGACGCGACGGTCGGCGACCTGCTCGCCGACGCGTTCGACAAGGTCGGCAAGGACGGCGTCATCACGGTCGAGGAGTCCTCCACGACCGCCCTCGAGCTGGACTTCACCGAGGGGATGCAGTTCGACAAGGGCTACATCTCGCCGTACTTCGTGACCGACGCCGAGCGCCAGGAAGCGGTCCTCGAGGACGCCTACGTCCTCGTGCACCAGGGCAAGATCTCCACGGTGCAGGACCTGCTGCCGCTGCTGGAGAAGGTCCTCAAGGCCGCCAAGCCGCTGCTGATCATCGCCGAGGACGTCGACGGCGAGGCGCTGTCGACCCTGGTCGTGAACAAGATCCGCGGCACCTTCAACGCCGTCGCGGTGAAGGCCCCCGGCTTCGGCGACCGCCGCAAGGCGATCCTGCAGGACATCGCGACCCTGACCGGCGCGCAGGTCGTGGCCGAGGAGGTCGGCCTCAAGCTCGACCAGATCGACCTCGACGTCCTCGGCACCGCCCGCCGCATCACGGTCACCAAGGACGACACGACGATCGTCGACGGCGCCGGCTCGGCCGACGACATCGCCGGTCGCGTCGCCCAGATCAAGGCCGAGGTCGAGCGGACCGACTCCGACTGGGACCGCGAGAAGCTCCAGGAGCGCCTCGCCAAGCTGTCCGGCGGCGTCGTCGTCATCAAGGTGGGCGCGCACACCGAGGTCGAGCTCAAGGAGAAGAAGCACCGCATCGAGGACGCCGTCTCCGCGACGCGCGCCGCGATCGAGGAGGGCATCGTCGCCGGCGGCGGCTCGGCCCTGGTGCACGCCGTCTCCGTGCTCGAGGACGACCTCGGCAAGTCCGGCGACGAGGCGACCGGTGTCGCCCTCGTCCGCAAGGCGGCCTCCGAGCCGCTGCGCTGGATCGCCGAGAACGCCGGCCTCGAGGGCTACGTCGTCGTCGAGAAGGTCCGCTCCCTCGAGCCCGGTCACGGCCTGAACGCGGCGACCGGCGAGTACGTCGACCTGCTGGCCGGCGGTGTCCTCGACCCGGTCAAGGTCACCCGTTCGGCCCTGCGCAACGCCGCGTCGATCGCGTCGATGGTCCTGACCACCGACACCCTCGTCGTGGACAAGAAGGAGGAGGAGCCCGCCGCTGCGGGCCACGGCCACGGCCACGGCCACTGACCTCTCCGCCTGAGCACGACGAAGGGCCCGGCTCCGTGGGGAGCCGGGCCCTTCCGCGTCCGCTGGTCACGTCCGCGCGCCGCACCACACCGCGCGCGGGTGGAGCGGGGCTGTCAGCTGACGGCGCGCAGCCCGCGGCGACGCTCGGAGGTGTAGATGGCCTCGCGGTCGTCCTCGGTGAGGCCGCCCCAGACGCCGTAGGGCTCGCGGACCTTCAGGGCGTGCTTGCGGCACTGCTCGAGCACGGGGCAGCCGCCGCAGATCGCCTGCGCGGCCGCGTCGCGGTTGCGGCGGGCGGGGCCGCGCTCGCCCTCGGGGTGGAAGAAGAGGTTCGGGTCGGCCTCGCGGCACGACCCGTCGAGCTGCCACTCCCAGATGTCGGCGACGGGTCCGGGGAGGCGGGAGATCTCGGCCATGGTGCGCTCCTGAGCTGGAGGGGATCTTGCTGACTGACACTGAACGTACAACCGCGCCAGAAGTTGTTCAAGCCCCGGGGGCGAACCTGTTCACGATCACCCCTCGGGACGTCCCCGGCCCGGTGCGCGATCGCGTGAACAACCTGCTGAACCAGGTGTGAACAACGTGCAGAGCATTTGTGCCGGCGCAACCCGACCGGCGGCCCGCCCGTCCTGACCAGCGCTGAACCGCTCCTGGACAAGCCTGAACAACCTCGGCGCGGTGGGCGAGTGGCGCGAACGGCCCTCCTTCGCCAGACTCGGGGCATGTCCTCCGCCGCCGGCCACGTCACCGGGTCCCTCGCCGGGCAGGCCGCCGGCCGGGTGCCCGCGCCGCCCGCCCCCCGCATGACGCTGACCGTCGCGGCGGTGGCGCGCCGCCTCGGGGTCGCCCCCGCGACGCTGCGCACGTGGGACCGCCGCTACGGGCTGGGCCCCTCCGAGCACACCGCGGGCGCGCACCGCCGCTACTCCTCCTCCGACCTGGCCCGGCTGGTGGTGATGCGCCGGCTCACGCTGGAGGGCGTCGCCCCCGCCGAGGCCGCGCAGCTGGCCGCCACGACGGCCGTCGCGGACGGGGGGTTCGCCCTCGCGAGCGTGTCCACCATCCCCACGGCCGTCATCGAGGCCGCCGTCAACGACGCCGCGCAGATCGCCGGGCCCACCTCCGGGCTCGCGCCCGTGCTCCCCGAGCCGGCCGGCGCGGCCGACGGCCCGGCCACCGAGGAGTCCCGGCCCGACGAGTCCGAGGACGCCGAGACCCGCCCCGGGCCCGAGGTGCACCCCGGTCCCGCCGTCGCGGACGAGGCCGCCGACTGGGCGGTGGCCAGCCTCGCCGACCGCTTCGCCGACGAGATCCGCACCCGCGGCGTGGCCCGGGCCTGGGACGAGGTCCTCGGCCCGGCCTCGGCCGCCCGCGACGCGGCCATGCACGCCGCCGTCGCCCGGGCGCTGTCCGCGCTGCCCACCGCGACCGGCGAACGCTCCGTCCTGCTCGCCGGGGCGGGCACCGCCGACGACCGCGACCGCACCCCGGTCCTGCTCGCCGCCGCCGCCGCGCTGACCGGGTCCGGCGCGGGGGCCCGCAGCGTCGGGGACGGGGTGCCGGTCCGCCTGCTCGCCGCCGCCGTGCGCCGCGTCCGCCCGCCCGCCCTGCTCCTGCACGCCGAGCGTGCCGAGGCGGCCGTCGCCGCCCACGACCTCGACGCCCTGCTGAGGGTCCGTCCCGCGCCCCTGGTCGTGCTCCTCGGCGAGGGCTGGGACGAGCGGGTCGACGAGCGGCCGGGCGTCCTGCGCGTCCGCACGCTCGCCGAAGCCGTCGACGCGTGCGCCGAGGCCGTCTCCGCGTGAGCCGCCGGGGCCGGTCCTTCTAGACCCCCTTAGCACGCCGTCCGGTCTTCGCGCCACCAACTGGGCGCATCCGCTCAGGTGATGGTGTCCGCATGCCGACACTTCTCTTCGTGGCGCACCCGACGTGCGACTCAGCGAGGCCACGGAAGGCCACGCTCCACCCACACAGGGAAGAGGTTTGTGGTGGCAACGGTACTGGTCTGCGATGACCTTCCGCTGGCCCGTGAGGCCATGCGACGCATGGTGGCCGCCGTCCCGGGCGTCACCCGCGTCGTGGGTGCGAGCTCGGGCGAAGAGGCTCTCCAGAGGTGGCCCGTCGAACGGCCCTCGCTGGTGATCATGGATGTCCGGATGCCCGGCATCGGCGGCGTGGAGGCGGCCCGTCGGCTGCTCGCCCGTCACCCGGAGGCGAACGTCCTCATGGCCACGATGGCCGAGGACGGCGACGGTGTGGCCCGTGCGGTCGCGGCCGGCGCTCGCGGGTACGTGGTGAAGGACGTCTCGCGCGAGGAGCTCGCCACGGCGGTGCTCCAGGCGCTCCAGGACGTCAGCCGTCGTCGTGGCGGCAACCGCACGCGTGCGGTGCTCACGG
Source organism: Kineococcus rhizosphaerae (assembly GCF_003002055.1). Lineage (NCBI taxonomy): Bacteria > Bacillati > Actinomycetota > Actinomycetes > Kineosporiales > Kineosporiaceae > Kineococcus > Kineococcus rhizosphaerae. The sequence continues at coordinate 42,608 of NZ_PVZF01000004.1, read as the reverse complement.
GCAGGGCGCCCGTGCTCACCGAGCGCGAGCAGCAGGTGCTCGTCGGCATGAGCCGCGGGCGCAGCAACGCGGAGATCGGCCGGGAGCTGTTCCTGTCCGAGGACACGGTCAAGACGCACGCGCGTCGGCTGTTCCGCAAGCTCGAGGCCGCCGACCGCGCTCAGGCGGTGGCTGTGGGATTCCGCTGGGGTCTCGTACGGTAGGCAGGTGAGCCCCGGGGGCGACGAGTCGGTCGACAACGCCGGCGGCCGACCCGACGCCGAGAGCAGACGCGCAGGCGTCGGCCGGGACGTCGGGTCCGCCGTCGGCTCCGACGTGGCGCCCGACGTCCCCCGGGTGGAGTTCTCGGCCGGGTCGGCCGAGATCGAGGTCCGTGGCGCCGGTCTCCCGTCCGACCTCGCCGACGACCTCGCGGGCGGCCTCGCCGACGACCTCGCGGGCGGCCTCGCGGGCGACCTCGCCGACGACCTCGCCGACGACCTCGCGGGCGACCTCGCCGACGACCTCGCGGGCGACCTCGGCGACGACCTCGCGGGCGACGTCGTGGGCGACGTCGTGGACGACCTCGTCGGCGAGGCCGTGGACGACCTCCCGGGCCGGGCGGGGAACCGGTCGCAGCCGGGTGTAACACCGGGTCGGTCGGCAGCGATGAACAGCACGGATGCCGGGGGGCTCCAGGAACTGGCGGCACGTGCCCTGTCGGGTGAGCAGGGCGCCGTCGCCGACCTCCTGGCAGCGGTGCGCCGCCTCGTCCACCGTTACTGCCGAGCCAAGCTCGGGCGACTGCCCGGAGCTGATCACGCCGCCGAGGACGCGGCACAGGAGGTCTGCATCGCCGTGTTGACGGCTCTGCCCCGCTACAAGGACACCGGGCGCCCGTTCGAGGCGTTCGTCTACCGCATCGCGGCCAACAAGGTCGCCGACGCGCAGCGGGCCTCCTACCGGGCGCCGGTCCCCACCGACGACGTCCCCGACGCCGCCACGGCCGAACCCGGACCCGAGCAGCGCGCGCTCGACGCGTTCGACGCCGAGACCGTCGGCCGGTTGCTGGACACCCTGCCGCCCAAGCTGCGCGAGATCATCACGCTGCGGGTGGGGGCCGGGATGTCGGCCGAGGAGACGGGCCGGGCCCTGGACATGACGGCCGGTGCCGTCCGGGTGGCCCAGCACCGGGCCATGCAGAAGCTGCGCAAGACCGCCCTGGCGGACACGTCCCTGCAGGTGGCGCCGTGAACGGGGGCACCGACGGGGGCGGGGGCCGCAGGCGCGGGCACCTGAGGGGTCTGAGCGGCGCGACCCCCACGACGACGACCGGTTCGGCACAGGCTCGGGAAGGAGGGGACGTGGACGACGACTCCTTCTCCGTGCCCGACCTCCTGGCCACCGACGCCCTCCTGGACCGGCTCGGGCGGCACGAGTCCACCGAGAGCGACCTGCGCGACGCGGTCGCCCGCCTGCTGGACTCGTACGCGCTGCACGCCGACCCCGAGACCGCGGGCGTGCGGCCCGTGGACCTGCCCGGCCTCGAGGCCGTCGTGGCCGAGGCCGCGACGGCCCCCGCCCCGTCCGCGCCGCGGATCCTGCTGGCCCAGCGCCGCACCCTGCAGCGCCTGGGCCGGGGCACCGCCGCGGCCGCCGCGGTGCTGGCCCTGCTGGGCGGGACGGCGGCCGCCGCCGCGACCGGTGCCGGCCCGCTGGGCGAGCAGACCGACGGGGGCACCACGTCGTTCGCGGCGCAGCTGCCCGGCTGGTTCCCCGACACCGTCTTCAACGCCTTCGGCGGCACCCCGACCGAACGCGTGCAGCGCGAGCTGAAGCAGGCTCGCAAGGAGGCCGCCTCCGGCGACAGCGAAGCGGCCACCGCGCGTCTGCAGAACCTGCAGCGTCAGATCGGCGACTCCTCCGTCGTCGCCGTCGTCGACCCGTCCGTCGTCGACGAGGTCAACCAGACCCTCGCCACGCTCGAGGACGACTCGTCGGCGTTCGCGGTCCCCTCGACCGGTGCGACGGCCCCGGCCACGGCCCCGGTGACCCCCGGCGGCACCAGCCTGGCCGACGTGGCCACCACCCCGTCCCCCTCGGCCCCCTCGTGGGTCGCGCCGCTGAAGCCGGGGCGCACGACGGAGACGGCGCCCCCGGAGCCGACGGCCCCGGCTCCTGGATCCGGGTCCGCGCCGGTCGCGACGACCGGGGGGTCGGCCGGCACGACGCCGGGCAGGGGCGGCACGGTCCCCGTGGTGCCCGTCGTCCCGCCCACCACCGCACCCACCGGCGCGACGGGTCCGGGCGGGTCCACGGGCTCGACCGGTTCGCCGGGCTCCCCGACGGACCAGCCCACGGACACCGGCACCCCGACCGACCCCGGTACGGGCACCGCCACCGGCACGCCGACCGACACCGCGACGGGCACCCCGACGGACACCGCGACGGACACCCCGACCGGCACCCCGACGGACACCGCCACGGGGACGCCGACGGACACCGCCACGGGGACGCCGACCGACACCGCGACCTCGGCCCCGACCGACGGCACGGGCGGGGCGCCCGGCGCGACCGACCCGGTCGTGGTCGTCACCCCGACGCTGCCCGTCGTCGTGGAGCCCTCGCCGAGCACGGGGCCGGTCCCGGTGCCCGGTGCGGACGCGGCCGCCGCCGACGCGTCGGACCCGGTCGCCGACGGCTCGTAGAATCGTGGGGGTGAGCGCGCAGATCCCCGACGGACAAGCGTCCGAGAACGATCCCTTCGGCTTCGTGGGCCTGACCTACGACGACGTCCTGCTGCTTCCCGGTGAGTCCGACGTCATCCCGTCCGAGGTCGACACGTCGACCCGTGTGTCCAAGCGCGTCAGTCTGCGGATCCCGCTGCTGAGCTCGGCGATGGACACCGTCACCGAGTCCCGCATGGCCATCGCGATGGCCCGCCAGGGTGGTCTCGGTGTGCTGCACCGCAACCTGTCCGCCGAGGAGCAGGCCGTGCAGGTCGACCTCGTGAAGCGGTCGGAGTCGGGCATGGTCACCCAGCCGGTCACCACCACCCCCGACGCGACCCTCGCCGACGTGGACGCGCTGTGCGCGCGCTACCGCATCTCCGGGGCCCCCGTGGTCGACGCCGACGGCACCCTCGTCGGCATCGTCACCAACCGCGACCTGCGCTTCGAGTCCGACTTCTCCCGCCCCGTGCGCGAGGTCATGACGAAGGCCCCGCTGGTCACGGCCCCGGTCGGCATCTCGGCCGACGACGCGGTGCAGCTGCTGCGGCGGCACAAGATCGAGAAGCTGCCCATCGTCGACGAGCGCAACCGGCTGACCGGCCTGATCACGGTCAAGGACTACGAGAAGTCCGAGAAGTACCCCCTGGCCACCAAGGACGAGGACGGCCGCCTGCGGGTGGCCGCGGCCATCGGCATCTTCGAGGACGCGTGGAAGCGGGCCATGGGCCTCGTCGACGCGGGCGTGGACGTGCTCGTCGTCGACATGGCGCACGGGCACTCCCGGGCCGTGCTCGAGATGATCTCCCGGCTCAAGGGCGACAGCGCCGCCGCGCACGTCGACGTCGTCGGCGGCAACGTCGCGACGCGCGGCGCGGCGCAGGCGCTCGTCGACGCAGGCGTGGACGGCATCAAGGTCGGCGTCGGCCCGGGCTCGATCTGCACCACGCGCGTCGTGGCCGGGGTCGGCGTCCCCCAGGTCACCGCCATCCACGAGGCCTCCCGCGCGGCCAAGCCCGCGGGCGTGCCGGTGATCGGCGACGGCGGGCTGCAGTACTCCGGCGACATCGCCAAGGCGCTCGTCGCCGGGGCCGACACCGTGATGCTCGGCTCGTTGCTGGCCGGCTGCGACGAGAGCCCGGGCGACCTGGTCTTCATCAACGGCAAGCAGTTCAAGAGCTACCGCGGCATGGGGTCCCTGGGGGCCCAGCAGACCCGTCAGGGCGGCCGGTCGTTCTCCAAGGACCGCTACTTCCAGAACGACGTCGCCTCCGACGACCGCTTCGTGCCCGAGGGCGTCGAGGGCCAGGTGCCCTACCGCGGGCCGCTGGGGGCCGTCGCCCACCAGCTCGTCGGCGGGCTGCGGCAGTCGATGTTCTACTCCGGTGCGCGCACCGTCGCTGAGCTGCAGACCGGCGGCAGGTTCGTCCGCATCACCCCGGCGGGCCTGAAGGAGTCGCACCCGCACGACATCCAGATGACCGTCGAGGCACCGAACTACAGCGGCCGCTGACCGGCTGCGACCGACCCGGCTGCGGGCTCGCGCGATCTCGGCGCGGGCTCGCAGCAGGTAGCCTGAGGCCGTGTCTGAGATCGAGATCGGCCGCGGCAAGCGGGGGCGACGCGCCTACAGCTTCGACGACATCGCCGTCGTCCCCAGCCGGCGCACCCGGGACCCCGAAGACGTCTCCACGACGTGGCAGATCGACGCCTACCACTTCGACATCCCCGTGATGAGCGCGCCGATGGACTCCGTCGCCTCGCCCGCCACGGCCGTCGCGCTGGGCCGGCTCGGTGGCCTCGGCGTCCTCGACCTCGAGGGCCTGTGGACGCGGTACGAGGACCCGGAGCCCCTGCTGGCCGAGATCGCGAGCCTGGACCCGGCCGTGGCGATCCCGCGCATGCAGGAGATCTACGCCGAGCCGGTCAAGGCCGAGCTGATCACCCGCCGCCTCGCCGAGGTCCGCGCCGCGGGCGTGACCGTCGCGGGTTCCCTGTCGCCGCAGCGCACGCAGGAGTTCTGGAAGGTCGTCGTCGACGCGGGCGTGGACCTGTTCGTCATCCGCGGCACCACGGTCTCGGCCGAGCACGTCTCGGGCAGCAGCGAACCGCTGAACCTCAAGCGGTTCATCTACGAGCTCGACGTCCCCGTGGTCGTCGGCGGGGCCGCGACGTACACCACCGCCCTGCACCTGATGCGCACGGGCGCAGCGGGGGTCCTCGTCGGGTTCGGCGGGGGCGCGGCCACCACCACGCGCACCACGCTCGGGATCCACGCCCCCATGGCCTCGGCCGTCGCCGACGTCGCCGCCGCGCGCCGCGACTACATGGACGAGTCCGGGGGCCGGTACGTGCACGTCATCGCCGACGGCGGGGTCGGCACGTCCGGCGACATCGTCAAGGCCGTCGCCTGCGGGGCCGACGCCGTGATGCTCGGAGCGGCCCTGGCCCGCGCGACCGAGGCCCCCGGCCGCGGCTGGCACTGGGGCCCGGAGGCCCACCACGCGGTCCTGCCGCGCGGTGAACGCGTTCGCGTCGGCACCGTCGCCCCGCTGGCCGAGATCCTCAACGGCCCGGGCCGCGCCGCGGACGGAACCACGAACCTCGTGGGCGCGTTGCGACGGTCGATGGCCACGACGGGGTACTCCGACCTCAAGGAGTTCCAGCGCATCGAGGTCGTCGTCTCCCCGTACCAGCCCGCCTGAGGATCGAGAGGACCCCCGTGCCGCAGTCGACGACCGTGCCCTGGACCCCCGACGCGATCGGTGACCAGACCGGCCGCACCGTCCTGGTCACGGGGGCCAACTCCGGGCTGGGGTTCCACGTCGCCACGGAGTTCGCCCGCCGCGGCGCCGACGTGCTCCTGGCGTGCCGCAACCCCGAACGAGGGCGGGCCGCGCTCGCGCAGCTGAACGCGGCGGTCGCCGACTCCGGCCGCGAGGCGAGCGCCGAGCTCGTCGGCCTGGACGTCGCCGACCTCGCGAGCGTCCGCCGCGCCGCTGCCGACGTCCTGCAGCGCCGCTCCAGCGTCGACGTCCTGGTGAACAACGCCGGGGTCATGGTGCCGCCGTTCGGCCGGACCGCGGACGGGTTCGAGACGCAGGTCGGCACCAACCACCTGGGCCACTTCGCCTTCACGGGGCTGCTGCTGCCCGCGCTGCTGGCCGGCGACGGGGCGCGGGTCGTGAGCGTCGCCAGCGTCGCCCACAAGTTCGGCCGGCTCGACCGCGACAACTACCAGTCCGAGCGCAGCTACCAGAAGTGGCTGGCCTACGGGCAGTCGAAGCTGTCGAACCTGCTGTTCGCGTTCGAGCTGCAGCGCCGCGCCGACGCCGCGGGCGCGCCGATCGTGTCCACGGCCGCGCACCCGGGGCTGTCCGACACGAACCTGTGGAAGATGACGCCGCTGGGCGGCAACCGGTTCGGCGAGGCGCTGGCCGGGGTGCTCGGGCGCGCGGTCGGTCAGCCCGCCGCGCAGGGCGCCTGGCCGCTGCTGCGCGCGGCGAGCGACCCCGACGTCGCCGGCGGGGAGTACTTCGGCCCCGGCGGCCGGCAGGAGTGGCGCGGTTTCCCCGTCCAGGTCCCCGCCCACCCCTCCGCCTACGACACCGCCGACGCGGCCTGGTTGTGGGCGCGCTCGGTCGAGTGGACGGGCGTCGACTTCGGCGGGCTCACCGCCTGACGGGCGCCACCAGGGCGGTCGCGGCGAGCAGCGCCCCGGCCACCCCGACGACGGCGAAACCCCACGCCGGCCCGGCGTGCTCGGCCAGCGCCCCGCCCGCCGAGGCGCCCGTGGCGACGCCCAGCACGACCCCGGAGTTCAGCAGGGCCATGAGGAACGCGCCCCGGCCGGCCGGGGCCAGCCGCGCCGCGACGGTGTTCACCGTCACCAGCGCCGGCCCGACGAACAACCCGAGCAGCAGCACCGCCGCGGCCAGCGTCCCGAGGCGCTGCGCGGTCGCCGCCATGAGGACGGCGCCCAGGGCGAGCCCGGCCCCGCACACGGCCCACCGCGCCCGCAACGTGAAGCGGTCCGGCAGCAGGACCAGGCACAGCGTCGTCGCGGTCGAACCCACCGCCGACAGCGCGTAGACCAGGGAACCCAGGGACGCCGACCCGATCGCCTCGGCCGCGGCCGTCACCCCCGTCTGGGTCGCCCCGAAGACCGTGCCCATGCACAGCATCGCGAGCACCGGGACCGCGACGGCCCACGGCACCCGGCCCGCCGCCGCGCGGCCCGTGCGGGGCAGGGGAGCGGTGCGCCGGTGGGTGCGGTGGCAGGCGAACGCCGTGACGAAGACCGTCGTGAGCCCCGCCGACGTCAGCAGCGCCGCCGCCGGGTCCCCCAGCACCCCGACGATCCCGACGAGGGCCGGGCCGAGGATGAACGTCGCCTCGTCGATCGTGCCCTCGGCCGCGAAGGCCGTCGCCACGTCGTGCGGGTCCTCCGCCATCCGCAGCCAGCGGGCGCGGGAGAACCCGCTGACCGACGGCAGCGTGAACCCGACCCCGGCGGCCGCCGCGAGCACGGTCGGGGTCCCGGCGCCCGCCAGCGCGGTGAAGAGCCCGGCGAGGGCCAGCAGGTGCAGGGCGACGACCGTGAGCAGGACGTTCCGCTGCCCGCGGCGGTCCGCGAACCAGCCCACGACGGGGACCCCGACCGCCTCACCGACGGCCGCGGCGGCGCTCGCCAGGCCGCCGACCGCGACGGACCCGCTGGAGGACGTCACCAGACCCAGGACCGCGAGGGGGACCATCGTGATGGGCAGCCGGCCCAGCCCGGTCACGGGCAGGTAGGCGCGACCGGCGAGGTGCGGCAGCCGCGCGTAGCGCGACAGGAGGGTGGGGGTGGTGGTGCTCACGGGTAGGCTCCAGCGTCGTGGGTGCGCCTCCCCGCCACTGACGCCCCGGAGCCCTGAGAGTGAACTCCTCCTACGGTAAGCGACTCGCGGGGCTGTCCGCACCCCCGCCCCCGGCGCGGGGGTGAGGGGGCCGGGAGCGGCTCAGGCCTCCCCGTGCCAGGACCGCCACAGCCCCGCGTACGAGCCGTCCGCCTCGACGAGCTCGTGGTGCGTGCCGAGCTCGGTGATCCGCCCGCCCTCGACGACGGCGATCCGGTCGGCGTCGTGGGCGGTGTGCAGGCGGTGGGCGATCGCCACCGTCGTGCGCCCCGCCAGGACCGCGGCGAGCGAGCGTTCCAGGTGCCGGGCCGCGTTCGGGTCCAGCAGCGACGTCGCCTCGTCCAGGACGAGGGTGTGCGGGTCGGCCAGCACGAGGCGGGCCAGGGCCACCTGCTGCGCCTGCGCCGCCGACAGCGGCACCCCGTTCTCCCCGACCCCCGTGTCCAGCCCCCCGGGCAGGGCCGACACCCAGCCGCGGGCGTCGACCGCGTCGAGGGCGGCGAGCACCTGCTCGTCGGAGGACCCCGGCGCCGCGAGCGCGACGTTGTCCCGCAGGGAAGCCGCGAACACGTGCCGCTCCTGGGTCACGAGGGCGATGCGCGAGCGCAGCTCGTCCAGCGGCAGCCCCGTCACCTCGGCCCCGCCGACCTGCACGGACCCGTCGGTGGGCGGGGCGATGCCGGCCAGCAACCGGCCCAGCGTCGACTTCCCGGCGCCGGTCGGGCCGACGATCGCCAGCCGCTCACCGGGTTCGAGCTCCAGCGAGACCCCGTGCAGCACAGGGCGTCCGGGGGTGTAGGAGAACCCCACGCGGTCGGCGTGGATCTCGTCGGAGACCGGTTCGTCGTCGAGGGCGACCCGGTCCGGTTCCACGGCCGACAGGCCCACGACGCGCGCGAAGGAGGCCTGTCCCACCTGCAGCTCGTCCCACCAGGCGAGCAGTTCGTTGACCGGGCCGACGAGCTGGCGCAGGTACAGCACGACCGTCGTGACCTGACCGACCGTCTGCAGGTCGTGCCGGACGAGGAACCCGCCCCACAGCAGCGCGACGACCACGGGCAGCAGGTACGACATCTCGATGCTGGGGAACCACACGGTGCGCAGCGACAACGTGTACCGCTCGCGCCGCACCGTCGCCCCGATGACCCCGTCGACGAGCCCGATCCGGTGCTCGGCCAGGCCCAGGGCCTCGACCGTGCGGACGTTCTCGACGTTCTCGCCCAGCGTCGTGGAGATCCGGCCCCACTCGGCGCGTTCGGCCGCGTACCCCTGCGGGGCCCGGCGCAGGTACCACCGCGTCGCGAGGAACAGCCCCGGCACCCCGGCCAGGATCGCGAGGGCGACGAGCGGACCGGAGAACACCGCCGCGACGACGGTCAGGACCGACGTCACGAACGCGACGAGGATCGCCGGCGCGCCGTAGCGCACGGTGTAGCTCAGGGCGTCGACGTCGTTCGTCGTCCGCGAGACGAGGTCGCCGGTGCCGGCCTGCTCGACGACGGACAGCGGCAGCGCCGTGGCCCGGGTCAGGAACTCCTCGCGCAACTGCGCGAAGACCCCCTCGGCCAGCGTGAGGGAGCGCTGGCGGGCCAGCCGCGCGAGGACGGCCTGGACCACGACGGCCGCGACGAGGACCGCCACGTAGACGTCGATGCGGTGCGCGGCCTGCGCGAACGTCGACCCGCCGCGGACGGTGGAGACGACGTCGTCGACGAGCTTGCCGAGCAGGAACGGGCCGGTCAGCCCGGCCAGCGCGGCGAGGGCGTGCAGCCCGAGCATCCGCAGCCCGGGGCCGCGGTGCTGGACCAGCAGGCGCCGCACGTCGAGCAGGACCTGGGCCCGGTCGGCGACGGGGAGGGTCTTGGCGCTCACGCTGCTCCTCCTGTTCGCTCCGTCGCGGCGCCGGTGACGGCGCCTTCCTCCGGGACCGCGCGGCGACTCCGTCGGCGCGTTCCCTGCGTCCAGGCGCCGTCGCGCCGCTCGTCGCTCACTGCGCGGCTCCCTTCGAGAGTTCTGCGCGGGGCGCGGGCAGCTCCGCCGCCGCGTCGCGGGTGACGAACCGCCGGTACCCCGCGTCGTGGGCGAGCAGGTCGGCGTGCCGGCCGCGTGCGACGACGTGCCCGTCGCGCACCCAGCAGACCTGGTCGACCTGCGGCAGGACGAGGGGGCTGGCCGTGGCGACGACCGTGGTGCGGCCCGCGCGCTGCGCCCGCAGCCGGCCCGTGATCCGCGCCTCGGTGTGCGCGTCGACGGCGCTGGTGGGTTCGACGAGCACGAGGGCCTCCGGTCCGCGGGTCAGGACGCGGGCCAGGGCGAGCCGCTGCCGCTGCCCGCCGGACAGCGAGCGCCCGCGTTCGGTGACGGTGCCGGCCAGCCCGCCGTCGACGAGGTCGAGGATGTCGAGCGCGTCGGCGACCTCCATCGCGGCGAGGACCTCGTCGTCGGTGTGGCGGTGCTCGGGGTCGACCTGCTCGCGGACGGTGCCGCTGAACAGCTGGGCGTCGTCCTCGGCGAGCAGGACGCGGGTGCGGACCTCGTGCACGGGCAGGTCCCGCAACCGGACCCCGCCGAAGGTGGCGCGGGTGTCGTCGTCGAACCGGGCGAGCCGGCGGGCCAGGACGGCCGCGTCCTCGGGCGGGTCGCAGACGATCGCGGTGAGGTCGCCGGCGTCCGCGACGACCCCGGAGTCGGGGTCGGCCAGCGCGCCGCCGGGCGTCGTGGCGGTCCCGTCGTCGGTGACGGCGGGCGGGACCTCGAGCAGGGTGATGAGCCGGCGGGCGGCGACGAGCGCGCGCACGTACTTGTCGGCGGCCTCCACGAGCATCCGCAGGGGCGAGGTGAGGAACGCGGCGTAGCCGTAGAGCGCGACGAGGTCGCCGGGGGTGATGTCCCCGCGGGCGGTGGCGCGGGCGCCGGCCCACACGAGGGCGGCCACGAGCAGGCCGGGGACGAGGATCTGCAGCGCCTCCAGCGCCGACTCCCACACCGCGACGCGCACGCCCGCGGCCCGCACCTGCTGGCTCTTGGCCCGGTAGCGGCCCAGGAACACCTCCTCGCCGCCGATGCCGCGCAGGATCCGCAGGCCCCGCACGGTGTCGGTGCCGATGGAGGTCAGCTCGCCGGACAGCTTGCGGTGCAGGCGCTGGCGCTCCTGCAGCGGGCGCAGGACGAGCAGCAGCATCGCCATGACGACGGGGACGCCGATGAGGATGACGAGGCCGATGGGCACCGAGGTGCGCAGCACGAGGACGGCGACGACGACCACGGCGGCCACGGAGGCCACGGCGCGCTGGGTGACGTCGAACGCGTCGGCGAGGCGGGGCCCGTCGGAGGCGATGGAGGCGAGCACCTCGCCCTGGGGCAGCTTCGCCGTCAGCGCCGTTCCCGCGCGGGAGGTGTGCCGGCCCACCTGCTGCAGGGTGCGGAAGCACGCGGTGAGCCAGTTCGTGACGCCGAAGCGGTGCCGCACGATCGCGGCCCAGGCGGTGACCACGGCCAGCCCCAGCACGATCAGCGACCAGCGGGTCAGCGCGCGGGCGTCGCCGTCGACGACGCCGAGGTCGACGGCCTCGCCGATCGCTGCGGGCAGGACGGCCTGGGACAGCAACCACACGGTGCCGACGAGGGCTCCGGCCACCATCGGTCGCCACTGCTGCGCCGCCGTGCGCAGCAGGAACCGGGTGGGGGAGGTGACGTCGGGGGTGCCGGGGTCGCTCAGGGGCAGGGAGCGCACGTGCACCGACGGTAATCGCATTCCGGTCCCGGTTCCACGTGGTTTACCGGGGGCCCGCGCGCGGCGGCTACCCTTGGTGCGTGACGCCGGACGTGCCGCAGACCCCCACCGAGACCCAGATCGCCGAGGTGGCTGCCGAGCGCACCCACCGCCCGGTGCTCGTCGTCGACTACGGGGCCCAGTACGCGCAGCTCATCGCGCGCCGGGTCCGGGAGGCCGACACCTTCTCCGAGATCGTCCCCAGCACGATGCCCGTCGCGGACATGCTCGCCAAGGACCCGTCCGCGGTGATCCTGTCCGGTGGCCCGTCGAGCGTCTACGCCGACGGCGCCCCGCAGGTCGACCCGGCGCTGTTCGAGGCCGGCGTCCCCGTCCTGGGCATCTGCTACGGCTTCCAGGCCATGGCCAAGGCCCTCGGCGGCGAGGTCGCGCAGACGGGTCAGCGCGAGTACGGCGGCACGCCCGCCGACCTGCCCGACAGCGCGAGCTCGACGCTGCTGAAGGACCAGCCTGCGACGCAGAACGTCTGGATGTCCCACGGGGACAGCGTGTCCCAGGCCCCCGAGGGTTTCCGCGTCACCGCCTCCACGCCCGGTACGCCCGTGGCGGCCTTCGAGGACGACGAGCGCAGCCTCTACGGCGTGCAGTGGCACCCCGAGGTCAAGCACTCCGAGCACGGCCAGGACGTGCTGGTGAACTTCCTGCGCCACGGCGCGAAGATCGACCCGGACTGGACGACCGGCAACGTCATCGAGGAGCAGGTCGCGCGGATCCGCGCGCAGATCGGTGACGGCAAGGTCATCTGCGCCCTGTCCGGCGGGGTGGACTCCGCCGTCGCGGGCGCGCTCGTGCAGCGCGCCGTCGGCGACCAGCTCACGTGCGTGTTCGTCGACCACGGCCTGCTGCGCGCCGGGGAGGCCGAGCAGGTCGAGAAGGACTTCGTCGCCGCGACGGGCGTGAAGCTGCACGTCGTCGACGCCGTCCAGCGGTTCGCCGACGCCCTCGACGGGGTCAGCGACCCCGAGCAGAAGCGCAAGATCATCGGCCGGGAGTTCATCCGCGTCTTCGAGCAGGCCGCGCGCGACGTGGTCGCCAAGGAAGGTTCGGACGAGGTCAAGTTCCTCGTGCAGGGGACGCTGTACCCGGACGTCGTGGAGTCCGGCGGCGGCACCGGCGCGGCGACCATCAAGAGCCACCACAACGTCGGCGGCCTGCCCGACGACCTCGCCTTCGAGCTCGTCGAACCGCTGCGCGCGCTGTTCAAGGACGAGGTCCGCGCCGTCGGCGTCCAGCTCGGGCTGCCCGAGGCCATGGTCTACCGCCAGCCGTTCCCGGGCCCGGGCCTGGCGATCCGCATCGTCGGTGCGGTCACCCCGCAGCGCCTGGAGATCCTGCGCGCGGCCGACGCCATCGCCCGCGCCGAGCTCACCGCCGCCGGCCTGGACCGCGACATCTGGCAGTGCCCCGTCGTGCTCCTGGCCGATGTCCGCAGCGTCGGGGTCCAGGGCGACGGCCGGACCTACGGCCACCCGGTCGTGCTGCGCCCGGTGTCGTCGGAGGACGCCATGACGGCGGACTGGACGCGCCTGCCGTACGACGTCCTGGCGAAGATCTCCACCCGCATCACCAACGAGGTGCCCGAGGTCAACCGCGTCGTGCTCGACGTCACGAGCAAGCCGCCGGGCACCATCGAGTGGGAGTGACCGGCTCCCGCCGCCCCCCACGACGATGACGTCGACGCCCCCGCCGGACCCGTTCCGGCGGGGGCGTCCTCGTGCCGGGGACCGGTGTCGGAGGCGGTCCGTAGAGTCGTCGGTGTGTGGACCCGAGACGCCGTGCTGGCCCTGGCGCCCGACGCCGGGTCGGTGAGCGCCGCCGCCAAGCTGGTCGGGTCCGTCTCCGCCGACGGCTGCGACGACGGTGCCGTCTGGGGGTTGTGCGCGGGCAGCGGGAAGACCCCGTACCAGACGGTGGTGGACCTGACGGGCCCGGCGTACAAGTGCTCGTGCCCCTCGCGGAAGTTCCCGTGCAAGCACGCGCTCGCGCTGCTGCTGCGCTGGTCGGCCGGGGACGTCCCGGTCGCCGAGCGGGCCGACTTCACGACGACGTGGCTCGAGGGCCGGGCTGCGAAGAAGGAGACCCCGGCCCCGGCCGAGCGGACCCCCGACCCGGCCGCCGCGGCGAAGCGCTCCGAACGGCGCGCCGAGCGCGTCGGTACCGGGCTGGGTGAGCTCGACGTCTGGCTCACCGACCAGGTCCGCACCGGGCTGGCCGGGGCCGCGCAGGCCGGGTACGCCTACGGGGCGGCGACGGCCGCCCGGATGGTCGACGCGCAGGCCCCCGGGGTCGCGTCCGCCCTGCGGCGGCTGCCGCGCGCCGTCGTCTCGGGGGAGGGCTGGACCGGGCGGCTGCTCACCGACCTCGCCCTGCTGCGCCTGCTCGTCGCCGCGCACGCCCGGCTCGAGGACCTCACCGAGGACGAGGCCGCCGTCGTGCGCGCCCACGTCGGGTACCCCGTCCGGGCCGAGGACGTCCTGGCCAGCGAACCCCTGCGCGACCACTGGGCCGTCACGGGGGTCCGCGACGTCGTCGCCGACAACCTCACCGCGCGACGGGTCTGGTTGCGCGGCAGGCGGACCGGGCACGCCGCGCTCGTGCTCACGTTCACCCCGAGCGGTCAGTCGCCCGACACCTCCCTGCCCGCCGGCACGGTCGTCGACGCCGACCTGCACTTCCACCCCGGCACCCCCGAGCTGCGGGCGGTCGTCGGGACCCGGTACGCCGCCCCCGTCGCCCTGACCGACCTCGCCCCCGGCTCCGCCCGCGACGCCGTCGGGGAGTTCCAGCGCGCCGTGAGCCTCGACCCGTGGACCCGGCACTGGCCCGTCGTCGTCTCCGGGCTCGTGCCCGTCGCCGTCCCCGCCGCCGCCGGGCCGGGGTTCGCGCTGACGGGTCCGGACGGGACCCTGCCCGTCGACGTCGGCGGGGCGGACGTGTGGCGGTTGCTCGCCGTCTCCGGGGGGCACCCCGTCACCGTCGCCGGGGAACTCGGCGACCGGGGCCTGCGGCCCACGGGCGTCCTGGGGGGCGGGCCCGGCGACCGGCGGTGGGTGACGCTGTGAGCTGGGACGACCTCGTGACCACCGCGCTGCTCGGGACCGCCCGGCGCCCCTTCGACGACACCCTGCTGCCGGGGTCCCTGCGCCCGCTGGTCCCGGCGGGGCAGGACCCCGCCCGGCTCCTGGACGCCGCGGCGCTGCTCGCCGTCGCCCGCCGCGTCCGCGACCCCCTGGGGGACCCGGTCGCGGCGCCCGAGCCCGCCGCGCCCGACCGGGCCCCGGTGACCGGGCCGGTCGCCACCGCGGTCCTCGCCGACCTGCTGCGCACGAAGGACTCCCCGCTGCTGCTGGAGTTCCTCGACGTCGCCGCCCGCGCCGGGCGGGTCGTGGCCCCCGAGGCGCTGCCCGCCCTGCTCGACGTCGGCGCGACGAACCGCGCCGTCGCCGACGCCGCCGCCGGGGTGCTCGGGAACCGGGGCCGCTGGCTGGCCGCGCAGCGCGAGGACTGGCGCCCGCAGGCCGCGCGGGTGGCGACCGGGGACGGCGGCTGGGAGTTCGGGTCGACGCGAGACCGGGTCGACCTCCTGCGCGCGCTGCGGCGCGAGGACCCGGCCGCCTCGCGCGACCTGTTGCGCGGCAGCTGGTCCGGGTTCACCGGCGAGGAGCGCGAGCAGTTCGTCGCCGAACTCGCGGTGGGGCTGGGGCCCGAGGACGAGGACCTGCTCGAACCCGCCCTCGCCGACCGCCGCCGCGCCACCCGCGACAGGGCCGCGGCGCTGCTGGCCCGGCTGCCCGCCTCCGCGTTCGCCCACCGCACGGCGCAGCGCGCGCAGGCCTGCGTCCAGCACGGCCCGGCGGGTTTCCACGTCGAACCGCCCGCCGGCCTCGACGAGGCCGCGCGCCGCGACGTCGTCGAGGCCGGGGTCGCGCCGGGGGTGGAACCGCGCAGCGAAGGCGTCCGGGCGCACTGGCTGCGGCAGGTCGTGGCCGCCACCCCGCTGGGGCACTGGACCGCGCTCGTCGCAGGGTCCGCCGCCGACGTCCTCGCCGTCCCGGTCGACGGCGGCTGGGCCCCCGTGCTGCGCGAGGCCTGGGCCGAGGCCGCGGTGCGCCAGGCGGACCCGGCGTGGGCGCGCGCCCTCGTCCCCACGGCCTCCGAGCACGTGCGGGCCGAACTCCTCGCCGTCCTCGACCCCGCCACCCGCGCCCGGCTCGTCGCGGACCTGCTCGTCCGCGGGACCCCCGACGCCGCGGCCGCCACGGCGCTGCTGCGCGACTGCCCCGCGCCCTGGACCCCGGAACTGGGGACGGCGGCGCTCGCGGACACCGTGCGCCGCAGCTGGCCCGCCTCCGCCGGGGTGCGGGTCCGCGAGCGCCTCGACCTGCTCGGGCACCGGCTGCCGCCGGCGCAGTCCGCGGCGCTGGAGGCCTTCGCGCTGCAGCCCGCGCTGACCGACGCAGCCCGCGCGTTCGCGGTCCGGGCCCTGGAGGTCCTGACCGTCCGCCGCGAGTTCCACCACGCCCTGTCGCTGCCGTTGGAGGCCCCGTGACCGACCTGCTCCGCCCGCACGCCGAACAGCAGTTCGCCGACGAGCTCGCCGCGCTCGCGCGCGCCGACGACCGGCAGCGACCGCCGAACTGGAAGCTGTCGCCGTGGGCGGTGGTCACGTACCTGCTGGGCGGGGAACTGCCCGACGGGACGGTCGTCACCCCCAAGTACGTCGGGCCGCGCCGGCTCGTCGAGGTCGCCGTCGCCACCCTCGCGACCGACCGCGCGCTGCTGCTGCTCGGGGTCCCCGGGACGGCGAAGACGTGGGTCGGTGAGCACCTCGCGGCCGCCGTCAGCGGCGACTCGACGCTGCTCGTGCAGGGGACGTCGGGGACGGCCGAGGAGGCCATCCGGTACGGCTGGAACTACGCGCGGTTGCTCGCCGAGGGCCCCACGCCCGCGGCCCTGGTGCCCTCCCCGGTCATGACGGCCATGCGGGAGGGCCGCGTCGCCCGCGTCGAGGAACTCACCCGCATCCCCGCCGACGTGCAGGACGCGCTCATCACCGTCCTGTCCGAGAAGACCCTGCCGATCCCCGAACTCGCCTCCGAGGTCCAGGCGCAGAAGGGGTTCACCGTCATCGCCACCGCGAACGACCGCGACCGCGGCGTCAACGACCTGTCCAGCGCCCTGCGCCGCCGGTTCAACACCGTCGTCCTGCCCCTGCCCGCCGACGCCGAGGAGGAGGTCGGGATCGTGGCCCGCCGGGTCACCCAGCTCGGCCGCTCCCTGGACCTGCCCGAACTGCCCGCGGCGCTGGAGGAGATCCGCCGGGTCGTCACGGTGTTCCGGGAACTGCGCTCCGGGACGACCACCGACGGCCGCACGAGCCTGAAGTCCCCGACCGCGACGCTGTCCACCGCCGAGGCGATCAGCGTCGTCACCGCCGGGATCGCCCTCGCCGCGCACTTCGGCGACGGCGTGCTGCGCCCGGCCGACGTCGCCGCGGGCATCGTCGGGGCCGTCGTGCGCGACCCCGTGTCCGACCGGGTGGCGTGGACGGAGTACCTCGAGGCCGTCGTGCGCGAGCGCGACGGCTGGGCGGAGTTCTACCGCGCCTGCCGCGAGGTCACCGGGTGACGGTCCGGGTCCCCACCGTGCGGGTCCTCGGGGTCCGCCACCACGGGCCCGGCTCGGCCCGGTCGGTGCGGGCGGCGCTGGAGGAGTTCGACCCGGGGGTCGTCCTCGTCGAGGGACCGGCCGACGCCGACGCGCTGGTCGAGTTCGTCGGGGCGGCGGACATGCAGCCGCCCGTCGCGCTGCTCGCGCACCCGGTCGACGCCCCCGACCGCGCCGTCTTCTGGCCGTTCGCGGTGTTCTCCCCCGAGTGGCAGGCGATGACCTGGGCGTGCGAGCGGGGGGTTCCCGTGCGGTTCTGCGACCTGCCCGCCGCGCAGCTGCTGACCCGCACCGACGAGGACGAACCCCTGCGCGGCGCCCGCCTCGACCCGATCGGGACCCTCGCCGCGACCGCCGGGTACGACGACCCCGAACGCTGGTGGGAGGACCTCGTCGAGAACCGGCCGACGTCCCCCGCGGGCGACGACGTCTTCGACGGGCTCACCGAGGCCATGGGGGCGCTGCGCGAGGACACCGGACCCGAGGCTGAGACCGACCACGAGCGCCGCCGCGAGGCCCACATGCGCCAGGTCCTGCGCCGGGCCGTCAAGGAGCACGAGCGGGTCGCCGTCGTGTGCGGCGCCTGGCACGCCCCCGCGCTCACCGCGCCGCTGCCGAAGGTGGCCGAGGACACCGCCGTGCTCAGGGGCGCCGCGAAGGTCAAGGTCGCCCTGACGTGGGTGCCGTGGACGCACGGCCGGCTCGCCGCCGCCTCCGGGTACGGCGCCGGCATCACGAGCCCCGGCTGGTACCACCACCTCTTCGCCGCCCCCGACGCCCCGGTCGTGCGCTGGCTCACCGCCGTCGCCCGGGTCCTGCGCGAGGAGGACCTGCCCGTCTCCAGCGCCTCGGTCATCGAGGCCGTCCGGCTCGCCGAGACCCTCGCCGTGCTGCGCGGGCGCCCGCTGGCCGGGCTCGCCGAGGTCACCGAGGCGACCGCCGCCGTCCTCTGCGAGGGCAACGAGACCCTGCTCGGCGTCGTGACCCGCCGGCTCGTCGTCGGCGAACTGCTCGGCGAGGTCCCCGCCTCCGCGCCGACGATGCCGCTGGAGGCCGACCTGCGCCTGCAGCAGAAGGCGGTGCGGCTCAAGCCCGACGCGGCCGTGCGCGAGCTCGACCTCGACCTGCGCGAGGACAGCGGCCGCGCCCGGTCGGTGCTGCTGCACCGGCTGCGGCTGCTCGGGATCGACTGGGGGACCCCCGCCACCCCGGCGGTCCGCTCGACGGGGACCTTCCGCGAACCCTGGGCGCTGCAGTGGCGTCCCGAGCTCGCCGTCGACCTCGTCACCGCGTCCCGCTGGGGCACGACCGTCGCCGGCGCCGCCACCACCCGGGTCGTCGCCCGCGCCGTCGACGGGGACCTGCCCGCCGTCACCGCCGCCGTCGAGGACTGCCTGCGCGCCGACCTGCCCGCCGCGCTGCCGCAGGTGCTCGCGGCCCTCGACGAGCGCGCCGCCCACGACCACGACCTCGCCCACCTCATGGACGCCGTCCCCCCGCTGGTCCGTGCCCTGCGCTACGGCGACGTCCGCGGGACGGGAGCCGCTGCGCTGCAACCGGTCACGACCGCCCTGCTCGTCCGGGTGTGCACCGGCCTGGGACCGGCCACGAACTCCCTGGACGACGACGCCGCGGCCGCGGTGCAGCGGCGCGTCGACGCCGTCGACGACGCCGTCGACCTGCTCGCCGACGCCGACCTCCTCACCCGGTGGCGCACGGCGCTCGCCGCCCTCCTCGACCGCCCCGACCTGCACCCGCTGCTGGCGGGGCGGATCGTGCGGCTGCTGCAGGACGCGGGAGCCCTGGCGGCCGGGGAGACGTCGCGCCGGCTGTCCCGGGCGCTGTCGCGGCCACCGGCGCAGGTGGCGCCGTGGGTGGAGGGTTTCCTGTCCGGCGGCGGGGTGCTGCTCGTCCACGACCGCGACCTGCTGGACCTGCTCGACGGCTGGCTCACGGCGCTGGCGGACGAGGAGTTCCTCGCGGTGCTGCCGCTGGTCCGCCGGACGTTCTCGACGTTCGCCGTGGGGGAGCGGCGGCAGATCGGGGCCGCCCTGTCCCGCGACGCCTCGCCGCGCGCGGCGGTGGACGTCGACCTGTCCTCCGCGGCCGCGCAGGCCGCGGTGCGCGCCGTCGCCCGGTTCCTGGGGAGCGCGTCGTGACCGAGCGGTCCCGCCGCTGGCGGCTGGTGCTGGGCGAGGCCGGGGGCGAGGGGCTCGGCGCGGGGGCCGACCTCGCGGGCGAGGACCGCACGGTCGACCGCGCCCTCGGGGAGCTGTACGACGCCGGCTCCGGCCCGCGCGGTGCCGGGCTGGGCGGTTCGGCCCCGCGGGTCGCGCGCTGGCTCGGCGACATCCGCACGTACTTCCCGACGTCGGTCGTCCAGGTCGTGCAGCGCGACGCCGTCGACCGGCTCGGGCTGCAGCGGTTGCTGCTCGAACCCGAGCTCCTGCGGGCCGTCGAACCGGACGTCCACCTCGTCGGCACCCTCCTGAGCCTGCGCGACGTCATGCCGACGGAGGTGCGGGCCACGGCGCGCCAGGTCGTGCGCACCGTCGTCGAGGAGATCGAACGCCGTGTCGCGCAACGCACCCGCACCGCCGTCGCAGGGGCCCTGGACCGGGCCAACCGCACCCGCCGGCCCCGGCCCCGCGACGTCGACCTCGGGCGGACCATCGCCGCGAACCTCGCCCACTACCTGCCCGAGCACCGCACGGTCGTGCCCGAACGCCTCGTCGGGTACGCCCGCCGCCAGCGCAGCGTCGCCCGCGACGTCGTCCTGCTCGTCGACCAGTCCGGGTCGATGGCCGAGTCCGTCGTGCACGCGGGGGTGTTCGGGGCGGTCCTGGCGTCGCTGTCGACGCTGAAGACGTCGATGGTCGTGTTCGACACCGCCGTCGTCGACCTCACCGACCAGCTCGCCGACCCCGTCGACGTGCTGTTCGGGACCCAGCTCGGCGGCGGCACCGACATCAACCGGGCCATCGCCTACGGGCAGTCCCTCGTGACCCGGCCGGCCGACACGACGTTCGTGCTCATCAGCGACCTCTACGAGGGCGGGGTGCAGGAGGAGATGCTGCGCCGCGTCGGGTCCCTCGTCGCGGCGGGGGTGCAGGTCGTGGTGCTGCTGGCCCTGTCCGACTCCGGCGCGCCCGCCTACGACGCCGCGAACGCGGCGGCCCTGGCCGAGCTCGGGGTCCCCGCGTTCGCCTGCACGCCCGACGCGTTCCCCGACCTGCTCGCCGTCGCCCTGGAGGGCGGGGACGTCGGGGCCTGGGCCGAACGCGACCTGGGCCGGCCCCGGTGAGCGTGCTCATCGAGGTGGTGACCGACGTCGCCGCCGACCCCGGCGTGGTCTTCGACCTGGAGCTCGACGTCGACATGCACACCGCCTCCCTGCGCGGCAGCGGCGAACGCGCCACCACCGGCAGCGGCCGGCGCCGCCTGCAGCTCGGGGACGAGGTCACCTTCCACGCCCGCCACCTCGGCCTGCCGTGGCGCATGACCAGCCGCGTCACCGCGTACGACCGGCCGCACCGCTTCGTCGACGAGCAGACCCGCGGCCCGTTCCGCAGCCTGCACCACGAGCACCTGTTCGCGGCCCTGCCCGGGGGGACCCGGATGACCGACCGGATGAGCGTCACCGCCCCCGCCGGGCCGCTCGGCGCGGTCGTCGCGCACCTGGTCCTGGCGCCCTACCTGCGGCGCCTGCTGCGACGGCGCGCGGCGCACGTCAAGCAGGTCGCCGAGTCCGCCGGGGGCCGGCGCTGAGACCTCCCGGCGCGTCCTGCCCCCCGGGAGGGCGGGGGAATGCCGGGGGCCCGGCCCGGCTTGCGCCCTGCGTGAGCGCTCGCGTCGTCCTCGCCACCGCCTTCGGAGGACCGGAGGTCCTCGAACTCGTGGACCGCGAGGTCGCGCCCCCCGGTCCGGGGGAGGTGAGCGTCGACGTCCGGGCGATCGGCGTGAACCCCGTCGACTGGAAGGTCGTCGCCGGGAACTTCGGCCGGGACGGGTCGCGGCTGCCGCTGCCCGTCGGGTCGGAGCTGTCCGGCGTCGTCTCGGCCGTGGGTCAGGGCGCGGGGTTCGCCGTCGGCGACGAGGTCGTGGCCTACCCGGTGCGGGGTGCGTACGCCTCGGCGGTCACCGTCCCGGCGGAGGCGGTGCTGCCCAAACCCGCGGGCGCCTCCTTCGAGCAGTCCGCCGGTCTGCTGCTCGTCGGCGCCACGGCCGCTCACCTCGTGCACCTCGCCGACGTCCACGAGGGGCAGACCGTCCTGGTGCACGGCGTCGCGGGATCGGTCGGCCTGGTGGCGGCCCAGCTCGCGCTGCGGACGGGGGCGATCGTCGTCGGCACCGCCGCCGAGCACCGGCACGACGCCCTGCGCAGGCTCGGGATCGTGCCCGTCGCCTACGGCGAGGGGTTGCTCGAGCGGGTCCGGGCCGCCGCGCCGCAGGGGGTCGACGTCGCCCTCGACACGGTCGGCACGGACGAGGCCGTCGACGTGTCCCTCGCCCTGCTGCCCGCCCCCGCCGACCTCGTCAGCGCCGCCGCCTTCGCCCGCGGCGGGGACGGGATCCGCCTCGTCGGCAGCGGCCCGGGCGCCGACCCCGGCACGGAGTACCGGGCCCGGGCGCGCTCCGGGCTGCTGGACCTGCTCGGTCGCGGGGAGCTGACGCTGCCCGTGGCGCGGACGTACCCGCTGGCGCAGGTGCGCGAGGCGCTGGAGTTCGTCCGGGACGGGCACGCGGGCGGCAAGGTCGTCCTCGTGCCCTGACCCGGGGGACGCCCGCTCAGGTCCTGCGGGGCGCCGGACGCGACGACGGGTGGCCGCCGTGCACGGTCCCCGCGCCCACCGGCCGCGGGGGTTCGGCCCGCAGACCCCGTCGCTCCGCACGCCCGTCGCGACGGGTCAGGGCCAGCAGCAGGCCCTGGAACCGGTACCAGGCGTGCACCTGGCGGAAGCCGACGTTGCGCAGCAGCCCGGCGACCAGGAGGGCCGGCAGGTCCCGGCGTCCGGAGCGCCGGGGGGAGGTGAACTCCTCCACCGCGACGACGGTGGTGGACAGCGAGATCCCCACCAGCAGCGCGAACCCGGCCAGCACCACGGCGAGGTCGCGGTCCAGCGCGCCGGTCGCGGCGGCCACGGCCACCGACACCAGCCCGAGGACCTCCACCGCCGGCCCGAGCACCTCGAGCAGCACCAGGGCGGGCAGGGTGAGCACCCCGACGGCGCCGTAGCGCGGGTTGGCGATCATCCGCCGGTGCTTCCACAGCAGCTGCCCCAGACCCTGGGACCGGCGCCGGTGCCGACGGCCCAGCCCCTCCCACGTCTCGGGCACCGTCGTCCAGCAGACGGGCTCGGGGACGAAGACCATCCGGTGGGGCCGGCCCGTGCGACGCAGCAGCCCGTGCAGGGCGACCACGAGGTCGGCGGTCCCGGTCGCCGAGCGCGGGTCCACGCCGCCCAGCTCCAGCAGCAGGTCGCGGCGGAAGAGGCCGAACGCGCCGGAGTCGGCCAGCAGGGCGTGCGCACCCGTCCGGCCGGCCCGGCTGAGCAGGGCCGAGCGCAGCTGCTCCAGGACCTGGACGCGCGCCAGCCAGCGCTTCGGCAGCCCCGGCTCCAGCACCGACCCCCGCTCGAGGCGGGAGCCGTTGAGCGTGCGGACGACCCCACCGGCGGCGACCACGTCGAGCGGGTCCTCGACGAACGGCCGGACCACCGTCAGCAGCGCGTCCGGTTCCAGGACCGCGCCGGCGTCCAGGGTGCAGACCAGCCGGTGGCGGGCCAGGTTCAGCGCCGCGTTGACGGCGTCGGCGGGCCGGCCGACGCCGACCTTGCGGACGACGGTCAGCGGGTCGCCCGTCGTCGCCCGGTGCACCGACAGGACCTCGCCCTCGACGGGCAGGTCCGCGCTCCACCGGGCCGTCACCGGCACCAGGCCGTAGGTCCGTGCGACCAGGTCGAACGTGCCGTCGGTGCTGCCGTCGTCGACGAGCACGACCTCGAAGGCGGGGTAGCGCTGGGCGAGGGCGGCCGCCAGCGTGTCCAGCACGCGGGCCTCCTCGTCGTGCGCGGTGACGAGCACCGAGACGGCCGGGGTCAGGGGGCTGGCGAAGAGCTGGTCGTGCCCCTCGGTGCCGCTCCAGCGGCGGTGGGCCAGGACGCGGCGCGCGGCGGCGACCACGAGCAGCAGCACGACGGCGTCCAGGACCACGACGTAGCCGAGCACCGTCCAGTTCAGGGCGCCGAGGACGTCGGCGACCACGCCGCTCACAGCGCGACCCGCGCCGCGCGGGGGCGCCGGGGAGCGCGGACGGTGAGGGTGTCGAGCGCCGCGCGGGCCGCGGCACCGGCCGGGCCCAGAGCCGTCGCGTGCGCGCTCAGCTGGGTCCGTCCCGCGCCGCCCACGCGGGCCAGCGCCTCGGCGCAGGCCACCGCCAGGGCCGGTTGACGGGCGTACATGCCGACGAGCAGCGCGTCGCAGGCCGCGGGGTCGGCGATGCGGCCCAGCGCCTCGGCCGCTGCGACCCGCAGGTCGAACGGGCCCGAGGAGGTCAGCACCGCGACGAGGGCGGTGGTGGCCCGCGGGGAGCCGATGCGGCCCAGGGCGGTCGCGGCGCTGAGGCGCAGGGCGGCAGGGTCCGCCTCGGCGGCGAGCACCGGCAGGAGGACGTCGAGGGCGCCGGTGTCGTTGTGGTGACCCAGCAGGTCGATCGCCAGGGCGCGGACCGGGACCGCGGGGCCCCGGACCGCCTCGCGCAGGAACGGCAGGGCGGGGGTGCCCAGGTCGAGCAGCGCCATGCCGACGATGCCGGGGGGCAGACCCGGCCGGCGCTGCAACCCGGTGAGCAGCGGCGTCACGGCGGCGGTGTCCCCGATGCGTCCCAGGGCGCGGGCGGCGGCGTTGCGCACCTCGGCGACCGGGTCGGCCAGCAGCGCCACCAGGCGCGGGACGTACAGGCTGCTGCCGGTGTTGCCGAGCAGCTCGGCGGCGCGCCCGCGCCGCCAGGCCTCGCGGCTGGTGAGCTGGGCGGCGGCCCGCCCCACCACGCCCCGGGCGGTGAGGACGTCCTGCAGGGCCTTCTGGTCCGCGCCGCGCAGCCGGGGCAGCAGTTCCAGCACCAGGTCGTCGAGCAGCGGGTCGGTGTCCGCGGCACCGGGCGAGGAGGACCCGGCGTGGGCGTCGTCGGCGGGGTCGTCGTCACCGTCCAGCAGGGCGTGCACGAGGGGGACCAGTTCCGCCCGGCGCCGGGCGGTGCGCGCCGCGTGCCGCGCGCGCAGGACGTGGGCGGCGGCCGTGACGACCGCCAGCACGACCACCAGGGAGGCCAGGACGCCCGAGAGGACGAGGACGCCCGCGGCGAACCGGCTCACGCCGAGACGCGCAGCACGGCGGTGACCCGGGTGGTGAGCTCGCGGGGGCTGAAGGGCTTGACGACGTAGTCGGTCGCGCCCGCGGCGAAACCGCGTTCGAGGTCGGGCTCCTGCGCCTTGGACGTGAGCAGCAGCACGGGGGTGCGGGCCAGCCGCTCGTCGGGGTCGGCCCGCAGCGCCGCGCACACCTCCAGCCCGTTCATCCGCGGCATCATCCAGTCCAGGACCACGAGGTCGGGGCGCAGCTGCCGGGCCGCGGCCAGGCCGGCCTGGCCGTCGGTCTCGACCGAGACGGTGAAACCGAGTCGGCCCAGCCGGAAGGCGACGAGGTCGGCGATGACGGGGTCGTCGTCGACGACGAGGACGTGGGTCATGGCGCTCCGATCGTTGGGGGTACCGGTTCCGGTTCTGTCGATCGGCCGGAGCGGTCCCCACCTGAAGCGCCTCGTGCTCAAGGCGGTGCGGACGACGGCCGACACGACCTGCATGACGCGCAGCCGCTGGTCGGTGCTCCACTGGTCGGCACTCCGCTCGAAGGCCCGCCGCTCGGGCCGTCCCCGCACCGTGCGCGCGTCGATGCGCCGGCCGGTGCGGATCGGCGTGGCCGCGCTGCTGGTGGTCACCGCGACGATCGTGGCCACGAACCTCGCTGTCCTGGGCGTCCTGCAGCCCGAGGTGACGCGGTCGGCGACGATGCTGAACACCTTGCAGGAGAGCGAAGTCGCGATGGTCAACCAGGAGACGGGGCTGCGCGGCTTCCTCGTCACCCGCGACCGCGCGTTCCTCGCCCCCTACGAGGACGGGGTCTCCTCGCTGCGGGCGCTGAACGCCCAGCTGACCGCGGCGGCGCACGACGACCCCGAGCTGGCGGGCTGGACGCGCCGGGTGGAGGCCGCCCAGCAGGACTGGGTCCGGCAGTGGGCCGAGCCCACCCTGCGCGTGCAGCCGGCCGTGGACGACCCCACCTCCCTGGTGGTGTCGCTGCTGCAGGGCAAGCGCCTCTTCGACCGCTACCGCACGGTCGAGGCGGGTCTCGAGCGCGCGCTGGTCCACCGGCGAGAGGTCGCCGACGCCCGCACGCGGCTGGTCCTGGTGCTCGGAACCCTGGGGGGTCTGCTCGTCGCCGCCGCCGCGACGCTGCGGGTGCGGACGGTCGACCGCCAGGTCGACGGCCAGCTCCGGCCGGCCTTCGAGGGACTGCGGGAGCAGCTGTCCGACCTGGCCGCCGGCGACGTCGAGCGGCGCGGGGTGCCCACGGGCCCGCTGGAGCTGCGCACGATGGTCGAGGACGTCAACACCCTCGGGGAGGCGCTGCGCACGCGGGGGGAACTGGTCGCCGCGCGCGAGGCGGAGCTGGTCGCCGCCCGGGACGAGGCCGAGCTGGCCGGGCAGGCCAAGACGGCGTTCCTGGCCACCATGAGCCACGAGATCCGCACCCCGCTCAACGCGGTCCTGGGGCTGACCGACCTGCTGCTGACCACCGAGCTCACCGAGCAGCAGCGCGGCCACCTGGAGACGGTCTCGCGCAGCGGTGACAGCCTGCTGACGCTCATCAACGACGTGCTGGACTTCTCCAAGATCGAGTCCGGGGAGCTGGACCTCGACGAGGCCCCCTTCGACCTCGAGGCGCTCGTCTACGACGTGGCCCAGCTCTTCACCGGCCAGGCCGCCGCCAAGGGCCTCGACCTGCTCGTGGACCTGCGCACCGGACAGGGGCAGGAGGTCGTCGGCGACAGCCTGCGCGTGCGTCAGGTGCTGAGCAACCTGCTGGCCAACGCGATCAAGTTCACCTCCCGCGGCCACGTGATCGTCCGGGTCTCCGGCGACGTCCGGGCGGACGGGCGCCTGGGCGTGCGGATGGCCGTGGGCGACACCGGCATCGGCATCCCCGCCGAGCAGCGCCAGCGGATCTTCCGCTCCTTCAGCCAGGTCGACGACTCCGCGACGCGCGTCTACGGCGGCTCCGGGCTGGGGCTGGCCATCAGCCAGCGCCTGGTCCAGGCCATGGGCGGGGCCATCACCGTGGACAGCGAGGTCGGGGTGGGCTCGACCTTCACCGTCGCCTTCCCCCTGGGCCTGCAGCCGCTGCCGGTGGACGGGGCCCGCCCCACCTCGCTGGCCGGCCGCCGCGTGCTCGTCGTCGACGACAACCGGACCAACCTGGACATCCTGGAGCACCAGCTCGGACGGGCCGGCGCCTCGGTCGCCCTCGTCGACTCCCCGCACCAGGCCCTGCGGCTGCTGGAGGCGGGGGAGGTCTTCGACCTGTGCCTGAGCGACCAGCACATGCCGGTGATGAGCGGCGTCGAGCTGGCCCGGCGGGTGCGGGCCCTGCCCGGGGCCGCCGCGCTGCCCGTCGTGCTCCTGAGCAGCCTGGCCACGGTCCCCGCCTCGGCGGAGGGTCTCTTCGCCGCCCGCCTGCACAAGCCGGTGCACCCGGACCGGTTGCTGCGCACCGTCCACGCGGTGCTGCTGTCGCCCCCGGCCGCAGCGGTGGGGGGACCGCGCGACGTCGCGCCGGCGCCCGTGGCGCAGGCCCCGGCCGGCGCGGGGCTGCGCGTGCTGATCGTCGAGGACCACGACGTCAACGCCCAGCTGATGCAGCTGTACCTGGGCCAGCTCGGCCACCGCAGCGACCGGGTGGCCGACGGCCGGGCCGGGGTCGAGGCCGTCCGCGCGCGGGACTACGACGTCGTCCTGATGGACGCCCAGATGCCCGTCATGGGCGGCGCCGCCGCGACCGCCGAGATCCGGGCCCTGCCGGTGCGCCAGCCGGCGGTCATCGCGGTGACGGCCAGCGTGCTGGCCAGCGACCGCGCCGCCTTCGCGGCGGCCGGCGCCGACGACTTCCTGTCCAAGCCGGTGCGGCTGGCGGTCCTGCGGACCGCCCTGGCCGCCGTCACCGCGGACCGGGCCGGCGCGGACGTCCTGGAGCCGCCCTCCGCGGCGACGCAGGACGCCGACGCGGCGGATGAAGCGGTGGACGAGGTGGGGGGCGAGGTCCTCGACGCGGAGGTGGTCGACGAGCTGCGCGACCTCGGGCCGGACGGTTTCGCCCAGGTCTACACGCGCTTCGCCGACCAGCTCGACGACTGGGTCGCGGAACTGCTGGCCGCCGTGGACGCGGCCCCGGACGTGGTCGTGGAGGAGGTCGCCACCGCGGCCGGGCTGGCGCACCGGCTCAAGGGCAGCAGCGCCTCCCTGGGAGCGGCGGGGCTGGCGGAGCTGTGCCGGCGGGTCGAGGGCGTCGACGCCCTGCCGCCCGCCGAGCGGACGAGCCTGCTCGAGGAGCTGCCGCGGGAGGCGGCGCGGGTGCGGGGTGCGGTCCGCGCCCTGCTGGCCGAGGTCCCGGTCGGGGCCTGAGGGTCCGGCCGCGCCGAGGGCCTGCCCTGCGGATCGTCGGCTGCGGGTGGCGACGGAGCGCTGGTGCTAGAAGGGGATGCGTGGACTGCGCAGCTCGCCGATGAGCAGGGCGAGCACCGTGCCGTCCTCGCTCTCCCAGCGCTGCAACCCGCCCTCGTCGTCCACGAAGCGGACCAGACCGGCTGTGACGATCTTGCGCCGCTCGGCGTCGGTGGCCACGCGCTTGGACCCCACGCGGGGGTTGGGGCTGCAGTCGAGGAGGTTGAAGACCATGACGTCGGCGGCGCCGAGCAGGTCGCTCTCGCGCTTCCACAGCCGGTCGCTGGTCAGGTGGTAGGCGCGGGTGCCGTCCCAGAAGCGGTCGTCGTCGGTGTACTCCGGTTCCCCCGGCTGCAGGGGGTACCCGCTCCAGTCCTTCACCGCAGCAGCATGTCCTGTGGTTCCTCAGCCCCGCCAGCGACTTCCGACCGAGCGGGTGATCCGAGGTCGCTCTCGGCATCGGGCCGGCGGCACGACCCCACGCACGCGACCAGCGGGATGACTGTGCCATCGGACGAGCTGTGCAGAGTTCCTGCACAGCGCGACGGCTGACGGTGCTCGAGGGGCGAACGGGTCGACACCACGACATCGCCGTGAGCGTGACGTCGCCCTTGGTGATCACTGTCGGGCTGTGGCTGACCTGTCCCGAGAGGACTGGTTTGGGGTCGAGCCAGAACGGGCTCCTGCTCAGCTGTCGCTGGCGGCAGCGGGCGGTGTCTGCCTGGTCGTGGTGTTCTCGCCGGCGTCCGGCTCGCCCAGGTGGGGCCGAAAGAACGTGACCATCCGTTCCAAGGCATCGCGGACCGTCGCCAACGCTGTGTCGTCGCCGATGAAGCCGTGGTCGACGCCGGGGTACTGGTGGTGGACCACCTCGACGTCGCCGGCGCGCAGCACGTCGGCCAGTTCGCCTCCTTCGGTGGCCAAGGTGTCGTGTTCGGCGGTGAGCACCAAGGTGGGGGGCATGGCCTCGCTCAGGGAGGGATCCAGTCGCGGTGAGGCCAGGGGTTCGCGCCGTCGTGCGGTGTCGGGGAAGTAGGCCCAGCCGACGAAGCGCTGGACCAGGGGGCTGATCGCTGGGCGCGCAGTGGGTGAGGTCCGGTCGGTGCGCACCGCGTCGGTCACCGGTACGACCAGGACGGCGGCCAGTGGACGTGGTCGTCCGGCCTGGTGCAGTTGCTGGCAGGTGTTGAGGCTCAGCTTGGCGCCGGCGCTGACCCCGGACAGGACCAGACGCTGCCCGTCCCAGCCGTGCTCCTCGCCTGCGGCCGTGGCCCAGTCGACGACGTCGACGGCTTCTTCCTCGGCGACGGGGTAGTGCACGGTGGGGGCGGTGTCGTAGTCCGGCAGGAGTACGACGGCGCCCAGGTGGGCGGCCAGGTGTCGGGCGATGTGGCGGTCTTGGGCGGGGTTGCGGTTGACGAACCCACCGCCGTGCAGGTGCACGACGACCGGCGGGTGCTTCGACGTCCAGCTCTGAGGCTGGGCCGGGCGTTGGACCAGCACATCGACGTCGCCGTGGCGGGTCGGTACGCGCAGCGTCGTGGGGTCCGGTAGCTGCAGGGGTGGGTCTTCCACCCCGGCAGGAGCTGAGGAGCGTACCCGGGAGCCGATCTGGGCCAGGGTCCAGAAGAGGGGGTTGAGGGGCCGCCGCGTCATGCTCGCACCCTGGCAGGGACTCACCTGCCGCACTCCTTCAACGTCCTGGTTCACGGGATGACCGTGAAGTCCTCGCCGCAGGGAGTGGTGGACAGCGCCAGCAGTCCATGGCCGACTGTGCGTCGTGGCGGAAGCGAACGGCGAGGCAGTGCAGGTGCTGCTCATCGGTGGCCGGGCAGGTGTGGGCAAGACCAGCACCGCCTACGAGGTCTCCGCTCAGCTGCAGACCCTGGGCATCGCGCACTGTCACGTCGAAGGGGACAACCTCGACGCCGCCTACCCCAAAGCCGACGACGACCCGGCCGGCACTCGACTCACCGAAGCCAACCTCGCCGCACTGTGGGCGAACTACGCCGCCAGCGGCCACCACCGCCTCGTCTACGTCAACACCGTCAGCGTCCTCGAACCCGACCTCATCGTCCGCGCCGTCGGCGGCCGGGCGGAGGTGACAGGTGTCCTGCTCACCGCCAGCGACGAGACGACCCGCACCCGCCTCGGTGTTCGCGAGGTCGGCTCCGGGCTGCAGGCCCACCTCGAGCGCAGCCGGAGCATGGCCACCCTGCTTG
Organism: Kineococcus rhizosphaerae; assembly: GCF_003002055.1. Classification (NCBI taxonomy): domain Bacteria; kingdom Bacillati; phylum Actinomycetota; class Actinomycetes; order Kineosporiales; family Kineosporiaceae; genus Kineococcus; species Kineococcus rhizosphaerae. The sequence goes on along the minus strand of NZ_PVZF01000004.1, from coordinate 12,542 downwards.
AACAGCGGGCACCCGCCGGCACCTACCGCGTCCACACCGACGGGCGCAGCGTCGTCGAGGTGGCCGCCGACGTCATCGGCTTCTCCGGCTGGTGCGGTCTGTCCCGGCCGTGAACGTGCTCACCTCGAGGGGAGGGCACCACTGACTGCTCACGACGGCCCGGATCGCGGGATGACCGGATGCACGTGACGCGCGGTGGTGGCCGGTGCGGTTCAGCCCTGCTCCGGGCGTCGCCGGAAGTCGTCGACCAGGAGCACTCCTACCGCTGCCACCGCCAGCAGGCAGAGGACCACCGTTCGCCAGCCTGTCGGATCGCCGTGGGTCAAGAACATCAGGACGACCGCCCCCACGACGGGCACCAGGGCGAGCAGCATCAGCCGCGTGTCCCTCGGTCCTGGCTCTTGCCTCACCTGGCAAGGGTGCCCCTCGAGGCTGCAACTGCGGCCGCTTCTCGGCACGTCGGGACGTACGGAGCGCGATCGCGCACTGAGTGCGGGATGACCGGACGTTTCGGCCGGTCAGTGCTATCGCGCACTGTGCCGAGCTGGATCTCCGTTCTCGAGCGACCGCCACAGACACACGGCACTGTGAGTCCATGCTGAGAGTGAACATCGAAGTGCTCCGAGAGGGACTGCTTGAACTCAGCGATGAAGCCTTCCAACGTCGGGTGTGGACCAACTCAGGTGGCGATGACGTCATGTCGTCGCTGGAGGAGTGCTTGTGTTCCATCTTCGACGACAGCGGGCTCACGTACGCATTGGACAAAGGCGACGTCGGTTCTGACGACGACCTGGCCGCCAGCTTGCGACGCCTGGATTCGATCACTGCTGCGATCGATCAACGTGCGCCTGTGGAGCAGCTGCTGGACGACCCCGCACTGCGTCGCGCCCGTGAGGAGGCGGCTCACACGCTGCGACTGCTGGACGAGTCCGCCGGTTGACGAGTCTTCGGTCAGGGTGTCGGTGTCGAGGTCGCGCTCCGCTGGTTCGCTCGCTCTTCCGCTGCTCATCCGCTCGCCTACGACAACGGCTCGGCGATGGCAGCGCGTACTGCGCGGCCATCGTCAGATGCGCGAGATCGGCGGGGTGAGCGCGCGGGCGGGGGGATGACCATGCGCGGCACCGCGTCGCTCTTTGACGCGACTTTGGCGGGAGTGACAGTCGCCGGTCCGCGGGATGACCGTGCGCTTCGACTACAGCGACGCGTTCTTGGTCGCAGACCTCAAACGGGCGCTGACGCGCTATCCGCACGATGTGGACTTGGCGTCGATGATCGAGCAGCTGAGCTGGGTGAGCGATCGGTTCGCGCGCTTGTGGGGCGGTCCTGCTGTTGTGGGGCAGGTGGGTGGGGGAGTCGTTGTCGTCGACGCCCCTAGGGGCAGGTCAGTCTCGACATCGATGTGTTGTCCACGCGCGACTCGGACCTGCACATCGCCGTCTTCTCCGCGGCGGTGGGCAGCGTCGATGAGCAGCGGCTGCGAGCAGTGCTGGTCGGTACCGACAGCGGGCAACGCTGATCAGCGCCGACGGCGGACAGGGTCCCGAAAGTGAGCAAGGACCCGGTGGAGGGGAGGTCGCGCCACCCGCTACCGGCGTAAGACGGGCAAGCTCCTGCGACGGGGGACCTTGACCGCACCCCTTGAGGGTGTGCCCCAGCCGCCCCATCGCGATGTGCAGCCAGTCCACCTCTCTGTTTGAGCGGACCAGCCTACGGACGCCGCAGCTTGAGCCGTGGCTTGAGCTGTGGCTTCCGCAGGTTTGAGGTACCCCGGCGAAGCCATAGTGAAACCAGGAACCGTAAAACGCGTTCGACTGGCCTGGAGTGGCTGATCCTGCAGCTGGCGCGGGGGGTCTCATCCAGCAGGAGCAGGAGGGTGATCGCGCCGGTCTGCTAACCGCGCTCACGGCGATGACCAGCGGGACTGTGCACAGCCGCATCCCCGTCGACGACACGATGGACGGTTGCGGCTCCGGGCCTCAGACCGTTGTGAGCAGGGCGCGTGCCTGCACGACCACCTCATCGAGGCGCTCGAGGGTGGCGGCGAGCCCTGCGGCCTGCGCCCGCAGCCGGATCCGCTCCTCCTCCAGCCGCTCGAGCGTGGCGGGGCATGTCGTCCCGGTGTAGATGCATGGCAGCATCCCCGCCATGTGCCGGGCGGGGACGCCGGCGGCGAACAGCACCTGGATGGTTCGGACCCGCTCCACCGCGTCCTCGTCGTACTCCCGGTGCCCCCCACTGGTGCGCGTTTCGCTCAGCAGCGACTGCTCGCCGTACCAGCGCAGCGACCTGGGGCTCACCCCGGTCAGCCGAGACAGTTCGCCGATCCGCATACCCACCGCCTTCGTGACGCACGTCTCACGTGCGGCAGTTGAAATTGACATGTGTGTCAGATCCTACGTTCGTGCCATGGAGATCGAAAACGCCACTGCACTCGTCACTGGCGCCAACCGTGGCCTGGGCCGGGAGTTCACCCGCCAGTTGCTGGACCGCGGTGCCCGCCGGGTCTACGCCACCGCCCGCAATCCCCACTCTGTCGACGTCGAGGCAGCCGTACCGCTCGCGTTGGACGTCACCGATGCCGCCAGCATCCAGGCCGCGGTCCAGGCGGCTCCCGATGTCGACCTGCTGATCAACAACGCCGGTATCGCCACGGTGACGCCGGTGCTCACCGGAGACCTCGACACCATCCGGCAGGACGTCGAGACCAACGTCTTCGGCATGCTCCAGGTGACCCGCGCTCTCGCCCCGGCGCTGGGCCGCAACGGGGGCGGCGCCATCGTCACGGTGCTGTCCGCCGCCTCCTGGTACGCGGTGCCCGGCAACGCCGCCTACTCGGTGAGCAAGGCCGCCGCCTGGAACCTCAACAATGCCTTCCGGGTCGAGCTCGCCGAGCAGGGCACCCAAGTCCTAGGCGCCCACGTGGGCCTGGTCGACACCGACATGAGCGCGGGATGGGACTTCCCCAAGATCAGCGCTCGAGAGTTCGTGACCACCGTGCTCGACGGCCTGGCGGCTGGGGAGATCGAGGTCGTGGCCGACGACTTCGCCCGCCGCGCCAAGGCCGCACTGTCCGGCCCTCCGACGACCCTGAGCCTCTAACTGCCCCGCGCGACAACAGCCCCGGCTGGACGGCTCCACCGGACTACGGCGCGCCGGACGTCATCCACCCAGCCTTCGGCTGGTGCATGCACCACCGCGCCCACAAGCGGACCCCGCCCGCCCTGACGCTGCCCAGCATCTGTCCGATCAACCCGACCGAGGACATTTCGTGATCCGCTTCTTCTCCCTCATCCCCCGTCGCCCCGACATCGACCGCCAGCGCTTCCACGACCACTGGCGCCACCCGCACGGCACCTTGGGTCGCCAGATCCCGGGCATGCTCACCTACGTCCAGGCGCACCAGTTCGACACCGACCGCCTCGGCCCGGGCCAGGACGAGTACGACGGGGTCGCCATGCCCTCGTTCGACTCCGCGGCCGACGCCGCCACGCTGGTCGACGAGCCCCTGTTCGTCGATACCATCCGCCCCGACGAGCCGCTGTTCCAAGACCTGTCGAGGGTCATCTTCTTCATCACCGAAGAGGAAGTGATCGTCTCCCGGCCCGCTATCGGAGCCCTCACCCCAGCTGATCGGCAGTGGGACGTGCTGGAACGGCCGACGAGCATCCACCTCCTGCAGTTCGTGCACCAGGACGGCAACCCCGACTGGACCGGCGCAGACGACGCCGAGCTGGGCTTGCGGATCGGTGCGCTGCGCCATGCGGTGAACCGGCCGAGCGCGCAGGTGCACAGCGACGGCGCCCCGTTCCTCGGCGTCCGTCAGCTGTGGTGGCCGACCCTGACGGCGTTCCAGGACGGCGTGGACGCCGACCGGGCCGCCTTCGCGGAACTCCTCGACCGGGCCGGTCACGCCGTCACCATGCTGGCGGTCTCGGAGCGCTTCCTGCGCTGAACGCAGCGATCAACGTCCCCGTGAGCGATCAGGAGTCCGGTCGGGTACTTGCCGGGCCCTGGGTGTATGGCAGTGACCTCGGAGAGCTGCGAGATCGCCGCGGTCGCGGCCACCGCGTCGGACTGCGTCGCCGCCGCCCGGGAGGTGATCTCCTCCATCGCCCGCGCCGCCAGCATCGCCAACTCCTTCACCTGCCCAGCCACCACCGCGAACCCCCGCCCGGCCTCCCCGGCCCGGGCGGCTTCGACCGCTCATCGGCGATGTGCGGGTGATCGTCGTGCTCGGCTTTCATCCGGACATCGACAAGATCGCGAGATCATCGGCAGCCGCGACCGCTCGGATCGCGGGATGACCGTGACGTCAGATCAGCAAGAGGGCTTGGCTCAGCACGAGCAGCACCATCGCGGCGATACCCAGTTTGTGGGCGGCGGTCCAGCCCTTCTCGCCACGCCGTTGCCGACGTCGAGCATCACGGACCCAGAAAGCCATCAGACCCACCGTGACGGCGATCAGGACGAGGTTGCCCCAAGGACTGAACACCCCTTCAACGTACGGTCCAGACCTTCTGTCGGTTCGGCCCACGGGCTGGCTGGACATCGCGCAACTCGGCAAGACCGCGAAGTCGCCAGCTGCTGCTGATCACACACATCGCGGGATGACCGTGCGCCTGCGCACCGCGGTATGACCGCGACGTCATGCAGATTGGCTGATCGCGCGTGAGATGGCGGGAGGTCTAGGCAGGATGGACAGGTCAAGCTGAATCATTGAGGTGATGAGCAGGAGGCGTCAGTGTCTCGTCGAGGACGTGTCCTGTTGAAGGTCGCCATCCCCGCGTTTGTGGGGCTGTGGGCCTTTGGGATCTACGCCATCGTGACAAGCGGGGGCTGAGGCAGCGCGGCCTACCGACTGGTGAGGGCCCCGTGCTGGAAGAGATACCTAGGACGACCCAGCGGTGCTGTCTCTGCCCGCGGTGGCGCGGTGCGCGGGATGACCGGAAGGTCGGTGGCGGCAAGCTAGGGCCATGGACGGCACCTGGGACGCGGAGGTTGACGCGGCCTACATCAACCTTCGGGGTGACTGCACCGACCTGGCCTGGGAGCAAGTCATCGTGGACACCGGGTCGAAGGAGTACGAGGTGATTCTCGACTTCAGCGCCGCCGGGCGTCTGCTGGGAGTTGAGGTGCTGGGCGCGACGGCTGCTTTGGACCCCGCGTTGATCCGGACGCTGCGCCGCATTGACCGACCGGAGGAAGCGCACTGAGCGCGGGATGACCGTGCGCTTCGCGCGCACCGCGGGATGACCGTGACGTCTGTAGACGTCCTTCAGCACCTCCAGCTGATGAGCACGACGGGCGGCTCGTCACCCGTCATCGGGATGTACCGGTGGATGATGCCGCTGGCGCCGTTGGCAGGATCGACGGGCTCGTCGGCCCCGTACTGGAAGACGCGGGCGTCGATGAGGTCGTCCAGTCGGTCGGTCACGTGGACGTCCCGTTCGGCGTGCTCCTCTTCGAGCTCGACGAGCTGGTGATGCTCGGCCGCCTTCATGTCCTTGGCCTTGGCCCAGCCGTCGTAGGTGTACTCGACGGCGCCGTCTGATAGACGGTCTAGGTACTCAATCCAGGACCAGTTGGACACTGCTCGCTCTCCGTCCAAGGTGGGGACGGCCTGCCCCGACCGTCACCGAAAAGGGTCCCAGCTCGGGAAGCCGCATCACGCGGCCCGCGGCATGACCGTGACGTTGCCTGCGGGCGCCGTGACCGCGATGTCGCGGAGGCACCCGGTGGACGGCGACCGGGTAGTGAAGGCAGGTGGCCAGCCGCGTCCTGGATCTTCGATGAGCGCAAAAGCCCTGCTGGGCCTAATCGATGATCAGATGATGGCTCGGTGGATGCACAAGCGTTGTTCGCGCACCTGATGAAGGCGCACGTAGCCCCGGCCTGGCGGCGGATGGGCCTGCGCGGATCCGGCAACGCTTTCCGACTCCCCAATGACGCCGGTCACTACGCCTTGATCGGGGTCCAGCGCGACAAGTGGAACACCGCGCAACGCTGCGCCTTCACGCTCAACGTCTCCTTCACCAGTGCCCAGGAGTGGGCGGCTGCGCAGGTGGTGCAACCGTGGATTGGCGATGCGCCCAACGCCAACGCGCACACTCCGGGGGTGGGGTGGTGGCAGCGGGTCGGCTCCCTGGTCGCCGACGGACACGACCACTGGTGGCTCGTGCAGGCCTGCGACGACGGGGAGGGAGGGGGCGCCGGCGGCGGCAGCGCTGTTGATGGCGGCGAGGTCGTGGGTGTCGATGCTGTCGCTGCGGAGGTGATCGACATCGTTGCCGAAGTGGTGCTGCCGCAGTTGCAGGCCCGTCTGGATGGGCAGCCGGTCCCAGCGCCGCCGGTCTGGAGTTGGACGGCGCCGTCCCGGACATGAGCGGCGTTCTGGTCCAGCACCTTGATCACCCGCACTTCGGCGAGGCCGTGGGGTCGTCGAGCGCGCACCGCGGGATGACCGTGACGTCGTGACTGTTGGCCCCGCCTGTATGGGGTGGCTGGAGTCAGTGCAGGCGGGGGCTGCGGACCTCGCCGACCAGCAGCGCCAGCACTGTGCCGTCGCTGCTCTGCCAGCGCTGCAGGCATCCTTCCGGTTCGACGAAGCGCACCGTTCCGGCCTCGGCGATCTGGCGACGTTGGGACTGGGTGAGCAGGTGCTTGGAGCCCAGTCGGGGACTGTGGGGAGTGCAGTCGAGGAGGTTCAGGACCATGACCTCGGCTTCGTGGAGCAGTCGGCCCTGTCGCTTGCGGACGTCGTCGTGGGTTAGGGAGTACACGCGTGTGCCGTCCCAGAACTGATCGTCCGGGGTGTAGTCCGGCTCTCCGTCTTTGAGCGAGTAGCCGCCCCAGTCCTGCATGCCCACCAGTGTGCGGGAGTGAGACTAGCCCGCACTCAAGGCGCCGCCCGGTCGGACCACGCGCGCGCCGCGGGATGACCGTGCGGTTGGGGACCTTGATCCCGGGGTGCGCTCAGGGGGTTCCCTGATGCGCCCGGTCGCGGCGATCCACGACGCTCACGACATGAGCGATAACGAGCAGGGCACGCTGCTGGTGGCCTTCGACGTGGACTGCGGTGAGGTCGTCCCGGGTCGTCACCTGCACCTACGGGGCCTGCGCGACGAAGGCCACTGGCCCGACGCCGCAGGCAACCGGCTACCTGAGCAAGCAGGTGGGCCTTGGCAGATGGTGTCGCTGGACTACGAGATCGCCCCGGCGGTCCACGAGGACGATCCCGACGCCGGTCAGTGGTTCATCAGCCCGGTCGCCGACGTGGAGTACGAGGTCAACCCGCCCCTGCCGCGGGAGGTCCAGGAGGCGGGGAACATCGGTGGCGGCAGCATCACCGGTGAGCCGGGGCAGCCGTACTCCCGGGGCAGCTACGGGCCGTACCCGTTGCCCAGTGGTGCGCGTGAGGTGGTCTTCACCCTCACTCCGTACCTGGACCGGCGTCCGGGTGCGGATGCCGGTCGTGGTGGACCGGACTTCGTGGTGGAGGCAGCGACGCAGCCGCTCGGTCGGGTCGTGATCGACGTGGCTGCTGGCGCGGCCCGTTGGGAGCCGCTGACCGCGGCCAGCTGATGTCCTCACCCCGCTTGGTCGGTGTCCTGCTCATCGGCACGACCGCGAGGTCGACGACGTCCTGGCTCGCGAGATGACCGCGCGCACCGCGGGATGACCGTGACGTCGCGCCGTCGCGGATGACCGTGCGCTTGGTCGGCAGGTGGAGACGACGGCACGGGGTACGTTCGAGAGTCGCCGCAACGAGACGGAGACCACGCTGATGCTCGAAGAACGCCCGGACGCCACTGTCGAGGTCATCGCCTACGACGAGTCCTGGCCGCAGGCATTCGCCAACGAGCGGGCACGGATTCTGGCCGCCCTCCCGTCGCTGGAAGCCGTCGAGCACATCGGCTCGACGGCCGTCCCCGGCCTCCCGGCCAAGCCCACCATCGACCTGCTGACCGTCGTATCCGATGAGCAACTACACACCGCAGTCCCCGCCTTCTGCGGGATCGGCTACCTGCATGTCCCGGAGTCCTTCGCGGACGACCCGCAGCACCTGTTCTTCCACCGTCTGCGGGCAGGTAAGCGGACCCACCACCTGCACGTCGTGGCGGCCTCCTCGCCCTTGGTGGCCCGGTACCTCGTCTTCCGCGACTACTTGCGGGCCCACCCGGACGAGGCACTGCGCTACGCCACGTTCAAGCAGGACCTCGCCGTCGAGCACGCCCACGAGCGAGACCGCTACGTCGACGCCAAGCCGCCCTTCGTCGGCGCCATGATCGAGCGCGCCTGGCAGTGGCGACCTTTGGCCTGACTTGCCCCGCACCGCGGGATGACCGCGCGGTGTGCTCCGGCCTAGGGGAGCAGGCGGTCGTCAGGGCCGCATCAGTAAGAGCCCGTCGCCCCAGCCGTCGATGATCTCCCGCGTGAGTTGATCGCCCCTGGCTGCGTCGTGGGCCGCGCACCCGGCTTCGACGCGCACGAAGGTCTCCCGCAGCGCGGCAGGATCGCCGTCCAGGGTCCGTTGCAGCAAGGGCAGCAGCACGTCGGCGGGCCAGTCCGGCAGCGGGTGCTCGCGCAGCTCCCACGGCAGGTACTTGTGGTACGGCCGCACCCGTCCGGCGAGGGCGAAGATCACGTCGAGCAGCCACGGCATCGACTCCGCCGCATCCAGGCGGCACTCCAGCCGGCGACCGTCACGGTCGGACTTCAACGCCCGATAGACGTAGTTGAGCCAGCCGTCCAGGCGGCTGTGCTCCATCAGGACGGCCTCAACCTCATCAGGGGTCAAGGTGGCCTGGCGGTGCAGGGCGGCGGGGATGCGGCCATCGGTGCGGTCCAGCAGCGTCGGGGCCCAAGCGAAGGACCAGCGGAACCACCATCCTCCTGACCCGAAGGCAGGTACCTGTTCCAGGTCGGTCAAGGTCACCGGCAGCTCGTCGATGGTGGTGGAACGGGTGGCCGACCGGCGCTGGGCTGCGTCGTCGCTGAGGACGACGTAGACGTCGAGGTCGGAGCGGTCGGTGGCCACGCCCCGGCCGGCGGAGCCGGAAAGGACCAGACCGAGCAGACCGTCGCCGTGCTCGGTGTCGTTGCGCTCGGCCAGGTCGGCGATGAGCCGTCGGTGGTCGTCGGTGAGGTGGTCTGGCAGTTGCAGGTCCATGCACCCCTCCTGGTTGCTTCATCCTGCCGGCCGGAGTTGGTTGAGGCTGTCACGCCGACTCCGACGTCTGCAGGTGGATTTCGCGCAGATCGCCATGACCGAGCGTCCCGCTCCTCTACAGGACCGCGACGTCGCTAGGCCGGTCGGGACCGCCCGTATCGCGGGATGACCGTGACGTCGCGCGTGGTGCACCGAGGCCGCGTCGGTGATCTGACCGATCGGGCGGTCGTAGGCCCACTCCGCCAACCACGCGGGGTATGCGCGACGCTGCGGCTAACGCAGCACGGATCGACTCTCGTCTTCGCGGGCAAGGATCGCGCGCCGTCGACGTGTCAGTCCTGCTCTGGTGCCGTGTCCGATGGTGAAGACCACGACGAGGGTCCAGAAGCGGTCCCATCCGAGCAGACGGATCACCGCTTCCGCGATGAGAACCAGGATCAGGCTGAACGCCAACTCTGTCCCCAGCTCCCGCATCGTCGATCGCATGATCCATGGTCACTGGCGCGCTGTCCTACTGCAAGGACCGCCCGGGTCGTCTGACGTCCACATCGCACGCACCACGCCATGACCGAACGTTCCGTCCGCTGCTAGCTGCAGGCCTCAGCTCAGTTCGCACGCCGTCGACGGCGACGGTCGATGTAGTTGAAGGTGGCTGCACCCATCACGCTTCCGATGCCTACGAGGGCCCATAGAAACGCATCCGACCACGGCACCCAGATGCGCAGTACCAGTACGGTCACGATGTAGCCGAAGAGGTTGCTGGTTCCTAAGGCGACCCATCCTCGGACTGTCCGAGGAGCCTGCGCAGCGTCATCTTCCACAAGCTCACCATCGCAGGAAGCGACGACCGGACGGGGCCTTACGACATGACTCAAGCGCTCGGCCATCGACATGACCGGACGTGTCAGGCACCCCTCACGATCCGCAGGACAGCCCTCGGCCCACCGCGGGCGACCCGCCGGTGGACCGCTCGCGGCGGGCCGGTCTCAGCCCTCGCGGTCCAGTTCGGCGAGCACCCGCCGCACGTCGGCCCCGCGGACCGGTTTCACCAGCACCCCGTCCATGCCCGCCGCCCGGCAGGCGGCCGCCGTGGTCTCGAGCGTGTCACCGGTGAGGGCCAGGACGCGGCCGCGGCCGGCGCGGCCCGGCAGCGCGCGGATCGCGGCCACCGCTCCCAGCCCGGACGTCCCCGGCATCTGCAGGTCGAGCAGGACGAGGTCGAAGGCGCCGTCGGCGGCGGCGCGCACGGCCGCGTCGCCGTCGCCGACGGTCGTCACGTCCGCGCCCTCGGCGCCGAACAGGCCTCCCGCGACCATGAGGTTGATGTCGTTGTCGTCCGCGATCAGCACCCGGGGGCGGGAGCCGGTGACGGGCCCGCCGGGCGCGGGCAGGCTCCGGGTGTCGTCGTCCGCGACCGCCGGGGCCGCGGACGACGGGACGGCCCGGGGCAGGTCGACGACGACGGTGAACGTGGACCCGCGACCGGGGTGGCTGTCCACCTCGATGCGGCCCCCCATCAGCTCGACGATCTGCCGGCTCAGGGCCAGGCCCAGCCCGGTGCCGCCGTGCCGCTCGCCGGCGCTGCCCTGGGTGAAGGGCTCGAAGAGCCGGTCCTGCTCCTCGGCGCTCATCCCCGCCCCGGTGTCGGCCACGGCCAGGCGCAGGGTGGTGCCCGCCCCGGCGGGGGTGCCGCTGACGTCGAGGCTCACCCGGCCGTGGTCGGTGAACTTGATCGCGTTGCCGACGAGGTTCATCAGCACCTGCCGCAGGCGGCGCGGATCGCCCACCAGGGTCTCGGCCGCGCCGGTGCGCACCTGCAGCTCCAGGCCCTTGCGCCGGGCGATCGGGCCCAGGGCGGTGACGACGTCGTCGGCGACGTCGCCGGGCCGGAAGTCCTCCTCGGCCAGGACGACGGCGGCCGTCTCGGCCTTGGACAGGTCCAGGACGTCGTTGAGCAGGGCCAGGAGGGCGTTGCCGGCGTCGCGGGCCACCTGCACGTGCCCGTGCTGGCGCTCGGTGAGGGACTCCAGGGAGAGCACCTCCAGCATCCCCAGCACCCCGTTCAGCGGGGTCCGGATCTCGTGGCTGGCCGCGGCCAGGAACGCGGTCTTGGCCCGGGTGGCGGCCAGGGCCTCGTCACGCGCCTCGGCCAGCGCCCGCGCCTGGGCCCGGGCCTGGGTGACGTCGGTCATCGCCACGACCGCCCCGAGCAGCCGCCCGGCGGAGTCGCGCATGGCCCGCCCGTCGCAGCGCACGGTGAGCGGCTCGCGGTGGGCGGGGGCGATCACGATGGTCTGGTCGTGCACGGCGCCGTCCACCAGGGCGCGGAAGAGGGGGATCTCCTGCTCGGCCAGCGGCGTCGTGCCGTCCTCGTGGAACAGCGAGTACGTCCCGGCCCAGTCGGCGGTCGCGACGGTGGGGTCCTCCAGCAGGCCGTGGAACGCGCGCGCCGCGGGGTTGAACAGCGTGAGGTGCCCGTCGGCGTCGCAGGCGACGACGCCGGCGTCGAGGGTCTCGGTCACGGCGGCCGTCAGCGCACCCCGCCGCTCGGCCTCGTCCCGCGCCTGCCGGTAGCGGACGGCCTGCTCGGTCCGTTCGCGCGCCAGCCGGGCGTGCTCGAACAGCGCCACCGCCTGCGCGGCCAGGTCGCGCAGGGCGTCGAGCTGGGCGGGGCCGAGGGTCCCGGCCTCCTCGGAGAAGACGCACAGGGAGCCCAGCACCCGCCCGTCGGGCAGGACCAGCGGGGCGGAGGCGTAGAGGCCGACGCTGGCCAGCCGGCCGTCGACCCAGGGGTTGCGGGCGAAGGCCGGCTCCAGACGGGCGTCGGGCAGGTACCGCAGCCGCTCGTCCCGCAGGGACACGGCGCACATGGAGTCCGACACCGGGGACCGTCCGCCGCTGAAGCCGACCTCACCCACCTGGTGCTGGAAGCAGTCGTCGAGCAGGTTGACCACGGCCGAGGCCGCTCCGGTCACGGTGGCCGCCACCCGGGTGACCGCCCGCAGCTGCTCGGCGGGAGCGCCCTCGGGCAGGCCGTACTCGGCGAGCCACCTGCTGGACTCGCCGACGGAGGGGAGCGTCGTGTCCGTCACCTTCTAGCAATCGGCTGTCGAGCGGGTCTTCCTGAGGGGATCCGGGTCACGATCCGGTACCCGGTGCCGACCGCGCAGGCCACCCCGGAGGCGCTCAGGCGGGGACGGGAGCCGTCGCCGCGGGGGCGAACACCTCGACCGCCGGGACCGGGTGGGCGAAGTGGTACCCCTGCAGGACGTCGACCCCTAGTGATCTGCGGCTGAAGTTGGTGCCCCGGGGCGTTGCCAGGTGAAGGTGACGGGTCGATGCTGCTGGTTGCGGAGCCGGGTCCAGTGCTGAA